>CAYYAA010000016.1:0-27725 GCA_964469875.1 uncultured Bacteroides sp. | reverse complement strand
GCTGTCACTGTCGCGACGCAAGGGCAGTAGAGCAGTATAAATACCATGAAACTTAATGCTGATGCCCCGGTGAAGTCAGGCTTGCCAGTAGTTACTGAGGGTGCCGACAGGCGTGCGCCAAGACGTCTGTCACTGACATCTTCGTCATGTGTATATAGCACACCTAATGTAGACACTACGATTTCTTTTGCAGGTACGCCGGCTAAAGCGGCTACTGATGCTCGCCAGTGGAAGCCGAGCGGCTTCATGATTGGATTAATAACTTTACCTGCCATTTCGAGGTAGGAGTCGTGTTCAGTGTCTATCGCTGAATCATCAACCATCGCTATTTCGTCTGATGTGCGCTCATCGCGGTTTAACGGGAAGTAGTTGAAAGCCCATACGATGATGCTGGCAAACAAAATTATGCCGCCCATTTTGCGCAGGTATTGTTCGCCTTTTGCCCATGTGTGTCTCAGTGACGCTTTCATTGTCGGTAGACGGTATGGCGGCAGTTCCATTACAAACGGTGTCTCGTCGCGCTTAAACATAAACTTACGCAAAAGTTTAGCTGTAATTATCGCAATCACGATGCCTAATAAGTATAATCCCATAAAGACAACGGCAGCATTTGCGCGGAAGAATGTACCTACTATTAATATGTATATAGGCAGACGTGCCGAACATGACATAAACGGATTAATCAGTATCGTAATGATACGGCTTGAGCGGCTCTCAATGGAGCGTGATGATAGCACGGCAGGAACATTGCATCCGAATCCCATTACCAAAGGTATGAATGACTTGCCGTGTAGACCTATGCGGTGCATAACCTTATCCATTATGAAAGCTGCTCGTGCCATATAGCCGGAATCTTCCATAAAGGATATGCAGAAGTATAAGATTAATATGTTAGGCAGGAACACAATCACGCCACCGACACCTCCGATAATGCCGTCGATTATCATGTCTTTTAGCGGGCCGTCGGTCATGTGCTTCTGAACAAATTCGCCGAGCAAGCCTACTCCGCTGTCTATCCAGTCCATAGGATATTGCCCGATGGCAAATGTTGCCCAAAATATTACAAACATGATAATGAAAAATATCGGGAAGCCGAGCCATTGCGATGTTACTAACGAGTCGATTAGTCGAGTTGAGACATTTGCCGGACGTTTTGCTGCTGTCATAGTCTCGGCTAATGCACCGGCGATAAATCCGTATTTCTCAGCGGCAACAGATGTCGTAATGTCCTCATCGCGTAGTTGCTCAATGCGAGCTCTAAGTTCATCGCGCTTCGCCAATATTGCCTTGCAGTTTGGTGATTTGCTGATATTTTCTTCTATCTCTCTATCGCCTTCGAGTAGCTTGATTGCAATATATCGCGGTGAAAAATGTCGGTCGATTGACGCATCAGATTTCATCATATCAATAAGCACGCGCACAGCTTCTTCGATGTCGGTACCGAGCTTGATGTGTATGTGTCTGACCGAGCTGTGGCTGCCTTCGTAGACCGCAATGACGGCATCGAAAAGTGCCTCAATGCCTTCGCCGCTTTTTGAAACTACCGGCAGCATAGGCACACCAATCATTTCGCCCAATGTCTCATATTCCAATGTCGCACCGCTGTTGCGCAACTCGTCATACATATTGAGCGCAATAACCATTGAACGGTCCATATCTATGAGCTGTGTCGTCAGATAAAGATTGCGTTCAAGGTTTGACACATCTACAACATTGATGATAACGTCTGGAGTTGTGTCGTGTAGAAAACGTCTAACGTACAGTTCTTCCGGCGAATAAGTCGTCAATGAATATGTTCCGGGTAGGTCCACAATGTTGAATGTGTAGCCACCATATTTGAATTTGCCGCTTTTGGCATCGACGGTGACACCTGAGTAGTTGCCAACGTGTTCTCGAGCGCCTGAAGCAATGTTGAATAGTGAAGTCTTTCCGCAGTTTGGATTTCCAATCAACGCAACATTGATATTGCGGCGCTCTGAGTCAACGATGCTTTTGACGCGCTCGTCTGTCACGACAACGTCTGTCTTGTCAGACAGTGATTGGTATTCATTACTTGAATTAAGTTTGTCGATATTCTCAATGTCTTCTAATCCGACAACTTCTATAAGGTCGGCTTCTGAGGTGCGCAGTGACACCTCATAGCCCATAATGCTATATTTAATAGGGTCTTTAAGCGGGGCGTGTAGCAGTACTTTTACTGTCTGACCCTTCACAAAACCCATCTCCATGACGCGCTTACGGAATGCTCCGTGGCCTAAAATCTTGACCACGATACCTGATGCGCCTGTTGGAAGTGAAGATAATCTCATGCTATTCTGTTTTCAGCCTATTGGTTGCGACTGCAAAGTTGCAAATTTTTGTTCGATTACAGAAATTTTTACGACTCTTTTATTTATAAAGATTCTAAATAAGCATCGTAAACTTGATGTGGAATGGACGTGGTGAAGTAATGTAAAAATTAAAGTAAATCCACTGCTTTTGTAAAATATAACAATGATTAATGAAAATTACACTTTACATATACTTTGATAGTTTATAAGGTTAAAATTAATAAAACAAATAGATTGAAGCTGCATTTTAAATGCCGTAAATTATGTGTGTGTCAACACATTTTTGTACCTTTGCACTTGATTTATTGACTTATGTCAAAGATAATGATACAAAAGATTTTATCACGTTAGCTTGCACAGTGTGCCAATAGTGATATTTCGGTTAGTTTTGATTAGACTTTATCAAGTCCTGCTTCACTGCTGTATCTTAAAAGCTGTTTTTGTAATCGTTAAACCCGAACCCTGCTTCTGTTGACTAAGACGATAAGTTTATATGTGATAATGTTTTATCGTTTAATCTGACGTTGAGACTATATTATCTTTTTAAGAGTGATTAATCAACCCATTATGTCTGTTAATAAAATACTTATGAAAAAAATTGTATGCGGCTTGTTCGCTATAATGTGTTTGTTAGCTACATCATGCTCTACGCCCAAAGATATAACATATATGCAGGGTTATGAGAATGGCGCGGCACAAGCTGTTGCTGAACAGAAGAGAATTGTTGTCAAACCTGACGATAAGCTGTCAATCTTTGTGAGTTGTCGCGAACCGGAGCTTGCTGTCGTTTTCAACCTTTTTGAAGCTCGTGCCAACATGAGTCAAATAGCTGGTCGTAAAGGTGCAACCTCTTTGTCATCAGGCTCAAATAACTATTCAGCTTATACTGTTGACAAAGACGGTAATATCCAATTCCCTATCATTGGTGCTATCCATATTGGCGGTTTGCAGCGTGCTGAAGTAGCTGAGAAAATCAAGAACATACTCGTTGAATCAAATATGTTGAAGGATCCGACTGTAACTGTCGAGTTCCTCAATACATCAGTATATGTTTTGGGCGATGTTTCAAGCCCGGGCGCTTATGCTATTTCTAATGAATCATTGAACATCGTTCAGGCTTTAAGTATGGCAGGTGACCTTCAAATTACAGGCCAACGTCAAAACGTCTTGGTCGTTCGCGAAGAAGATGGCCAAAATCGCGCTTATCGTGTAGATTTGACAAACACTGCTGACTTGATGACTTCTCCTGTTTACTATCTTCAACAAAACGATATCGTTTATGTTGAACCGAACAACATGAAGAAAAGAAATGCTGTTAACAACGCAAATACACTCCTTACGCCTTCATTCTGGATGTCAGTCGCTTCATTCTTAATGACTTTAGGCGTATTAATTTTTAATTAATAAAAACCATGGAGAATAACGAACAAAAACAATTTGAATCACAAGGTAGTCAGGTACAGATTTCTGACATCTTATATGGCACACTTCACCGCTGGCCTTGGCTGATTTTGTCAGTCATCGTATGTGTTGGCTTAGCTTACCTCTACTTGCTACGCATTCCCTCTTTATATACTCGCTCTGCCGAAATTTTGATTAAGTCTGACTCTCGTAAATCAGGCTCGTCAGAAATGAGTGCATTTGCCGATATGGGTATTGTTCAAATGAAGAGTAGCATCGATGACGAAATGAATAAATTGGTGTCACCTGATGTTATGACTTCCGTTGTAAAACGTCTTAACCTTGACATCAGATATTCAACGGACGAACAGTTCCACGATAAAATCCTTTACGGCTCTACTCTTCCTATCACTGTCTCTTTCCCTTCTATGCATGATAGCGAGGGCGCAGTCGCTGAAGTAGAAGTCGCTTCAAATGGCTCTGCCAAGTTCATCAGCCTTAAACGTGGTGATGATGATATTGCTCTTCCCAATGGTGGTAAGATTGTTTACGGCGACACTATGAGAACAAGCCTCGGCGCTGTTGTCGTTGACAAAACCCCATACTTCAAACAAGGCGAAGAATACGATATTCATGTCACCAAAGCACCGGTTAAAGGTGTAGTCGGCGCTTTTGTCGGTGAACTCTCTGTTGAAGTAAAGAACGATAAAGGTAGTACTGTTACTCTTACAATCGTTGACCAATCAATCGAGCGTGCTGAAGACATCCTCAATAGCGTAATCGAAGTGTACAACGAAAATTGGATGAAGACTAAGAACCAAATCTCTGTCAGCACTTCTGAATTTATTAATGAACGTCTCGGTGTCATTGAAAACGAGCTCGGTAGCGTTGACCAAGATATTTCTTCTTACAAGAGTGAACACCAAATCACCGATATCGCTGCCGTTGCAGGTATGTACATGAGCGAAAGTCAACAAGCATCTGCTCAGTTGCTTCAATTGGATAACCAATTGCAAATGGCGCGTTACATCCGCAACTTTGTAACTGACAATTCTAACCGCAATCAAGTCTTGCCTGTCAATACCGGTCTTGGCTCTGTTGACGGTCAGATTACACAATACAACACTGCTTTGATGCAACGTAACCAATATGTTGCTACAAGTTCTGAAAGCAACCCTGTTGTTGAGACATTAGACTCTCAATTGGCAGAAATGCGTGTCGCTATCGTAAAGGCTATTGACAACCAAATCGTGTCATTGAACACCGCTATCAAAGGTATGCAAGGCAGCAAGAGCCATGCGACAGCACAAATCACTGCTAACCCTTCTCAAGCTAAATACCTCCTCTCTGTTGAACGTCAACAAAAGGTTAAAGAGTCTCTTTATCTTTACCTCCTCCAGAAACGTGAGGAAAATGAGCTCTCTCAAGCATTCACAGCTTACAATACTGAGATTATCACTTATCCTACCGGCTCAAATGCTCCGACTTCTCCTAAACGTAGTTCAATCTTTATGATTGCCTTCGTTATTGGTTTGGCATTGCCTTTCGGTTATTCTTACCTCATTGAGATGCTCAACACTCGTGTTCGTGGTCGTGATGATATCAAAGACTTGTCAATGCCTTTGCTCGGCGAAATTCCGCTTTACGGTCCCAAGAAGAAAGTTAAGAAGGGCCAATTGAACAATGATTGCAAGATTGTTGTTAAAGAAGGTAGCCGTGACATTATCAACGAGGCATTCCGCGTACTTCGCACAAACCTCGAATTTGTTAACGTCTCAAATAACGGAGCAAATGTTATCGCTATCACGTCTTTCAACCCCAGCTCTGGTAAGTCATTCATTACGATGAACCTCGGCTATACTCTTGCTCTTAAGAAAAAACGTGTGTTGGTAATCGACGGTGATATGCGCCGCGGTACTTCATCAGCATATATCAACTCTCCTAAGAAAGGTCTCTCAGAATATCTTTCAGACAGAGTTCAAGATGTTCACGAGATTATATGCCACTATGAAGGAATAGATAACTTTGACGTGCTTCCTATTGGCACAATGCCACCGAACCCGACAGAGTTGATTGAGTCTGATAAACTCAAAGACTTGGTTGAACAGTTAAGAGCCGAATACGACTACATCTTCTTTGACTGTCCTCCTGTCGAAATGGTTGCCGATACTCAGATTATCGACAAGTATGTTGATCGCACTATCTTCCTCGTCAGAGTCGGTCTCTTTGAACGCTCTATGTTAGGTCAACTCGAAAAGACTTACGACGATAAGAAGTTCAAGAATATGGCGTTGATTCTTAACGGTAGCAAGAGCAGACGCAGCCGCTATGGTTACGGCTATGGCTACGGTTATGGTTATGGCTATGGTCGCGGTTATGGCTACGGCTATGGTAACGACAAGAAATCTTCGGATAATTAATATATAACTACTTAATACTTTAGATGTCAATATTCTCTACACTATTCTCTTCCTCAAGGCTTTTTAGCTATGAGGGAACTACCGATTGGCACTGCCATATTTTACCCGGTGTTGATGATGGTGTTCAGAATATTGACGACTCTCTAAAGATACTCCATGAGTATGAGCAAATGGGCGTAAAGTGTGTTTGGCTTACTCCTCACATTATGGAGGATGTACCAAACACAGTCGCTTCGCTCAATGAGCGTTTCGCTATACTCAAAGAGCGTTATGACGGCAATATAGTCCTTAACCTCGCCGCAGAGAACATGATTGATTCTTTGTTCGTCGAAAGGCTGAAGTCTAATGATGTGTTGCCGATAGGTGACCGACAAGATACACTCCTCGTCGAAACATCCTATTTCAATCCCCCGCTCAATGATTTGAAAGGCTCGCTTGAGCTTATCAAATCGAGTGGTTTTTATCCTCTACTCGCTCACCCGGAGCGTTATGATTACATCCTCTCGATGTCTGAATATCGTCAACTCAAAGATGCCGGCGTACTTTTCCAACTCAACTTACTGTCTTTGATAGGCTTTTATGGAAAAAATGCAAAGGAAAAGTCTCAACAGTTGCTGAAAGCCGGTTTCTATGACGCTTACGGTTCAGACATTCACAGGCTCGCTCAGTTACAACATCTTCAACAACTCTCACTTCCAAAACAACTAATACGCAATTTGCAGAAAATTAGTTTCTGATTTAAGAAACAAAGGAAACAACTAATAAACACACAAAATTCAAGTGCCTATATAATGGAAATATGGTTAATTATTGATTTACTTTCGTTGGTTTTTGTGATTTTAATGACGGCAATGATGACTCCTCAAATTTTGCATATCTCTTATCGCAAAAACTTATTCGACGAACCGGACTCTCGAAAAGTTCACAAAACACCGATTCCTCGTCTCGGTGGCTTTACATTCTTCCCCTCTATCACTTTCGCTGTCCTAATGATTTTTGGTATCGGCTTAGCTACTAATGCCGATTGGTTAGTCAATGCTGTGACACCTGTCTCTGTGGCTGAAAGTGTTTTCCTCGGTTGCAGTTTGATTTTACTTTATATCGTTGGCTTCGTTGACGACCTTATTGGTGTAAAATATAGTTTCAAATTTGCATTCCAAATTGCTGCCTCTCTGTTGCTCGTCTCAGGCGGTCTTGTCATAAACAACCTTCATGGCTTGTTTGGAATCTACGAGTTAAACAATATCATCGCTGTGCCGTTGACACTCGTCGTGGTAATTCTCATCATCAATGCGATGAATTTTATTGACGGTATTGACGGTCTGTCGTCAGGTCTGAGCATGTTGGCATGCTTGATTTATGGCGCTTTTGCCCTCCTGAACGGTGCATATATCTTCTCGCTTTTGGCATTCTGTACATTTGGCGCCTTGACGCTTTTCTTCTGTTATAATGTCTTTGGCAATGTCGATAAACATCGCAAAATCTTCATGGGCGACACCGGTACAATGACTATCGGCATAATTCTGACTGCACTGAGTTTCCGCATTTGCAAGATGGAAAGCATCGACTATAACTTTAACTACGGCGCTGTCGCTTTTGCCCCGCTGTTAATACCCTGTCTCGATGTCGTTCGCGTCTATTTCCACCGTCTACGCAAAGGCAAAAATCCCTTCCTGCCCGACCGTAACCACATCCACCATAAGCTGCTCTCAATTGGATTGAGCGCACGTCAGACGATGATTGTTATTTTGATATTCTCGGCACTTATCTCGCTTGCAAATATCTTACTCTCTCAATACATCGGACTCACATGGCTTATCATTGCAGATGTTCTCGTTTGGACACTCTATAACGTCTATCTTACCCACAAAATTGAAAGCGTAAGACGCAGCAAGGCTATTGCCTGACAATGCACATATAACCGACTGAGATGTCTTGCCGCTTTTCCGGGCATCTTTGTTGACGAATAACAGCCATAATCGTTTTGCCGTTTGTGGCTGTTTTTGCTTTCTCACGACATTAAGCCCCCACTCGGTGCGAAAAATAGGCCTCTAATTGCCAAAAAAGTGTTACCTTTGTCGCTGATATGAAATATACATTATGGATATCGCGTCGCTTGCGTTTGGGTGGTGCTCAAGGCGGAAGTAGTAAGGTCGGAGTGGTTATCGCTGTGACCGGTGTCGCCTTGGCATTAATCATCATGGAGTTCACTATCGCAATCGTGCTCGGCTTTAAGCATGAGATTCAACGCAAATTAGTCGGCTTCGATGCTCAAGTGACTGTCATGCCGCCATATAATTACTCCACAAGCAAATGCGAAGGCTTTATCACTCTCACTGATAGCCTTGAAGCTGTCGTACACGACCAGTTGCCTCGCGCCGAGTTGGCTCTTACAATGCGTCAACCGGGTATGCTCAAAACCGATGATAACTTCTCAGGCGTTTATTTCCTTGGCAGAAGCAATGGTAAAGATTTTTCGTTTGAAAAAGAGAATATAGTTGACGGTCAATGGCCCGACTATTCTGGCGAGGATAATGTCAACAAAATTGTCATTTCACGCTCAACAGCCAACGCTCTAAAGCTTGCCGTAGATGATAAAGTCTATGCTTGCTTCTTTATCAACGATGCCATTAAGTCACGTCGATATGTCGTTGCCGGCATTTATGAGTCTAATTTCGGCGAATATGACAAGACGGTGGCTTATGCCTCCTTAGCCGCAATGCAAAGTGTGGCGGATGCCGATGATAATCAAGCATCCTCGCTTGATATTTGGCGTGTATCTGATGATCCCGAAGTTATCGTTGCAACGGCTGACACTCTCCAAGATGCGCTCTTAGCTGCTTTCCAACAGAATAAGCTCCAAGATGTTCATCCAGTGACAAATGTCACAGCGACAGGCGCTATTTATTTCAATTGGCTATCTTTGTTGAATACAAACGTCGTTGTGATTTTCATACTGATGATTTGTGTAGCAGGTTTCACATTGGTGTCCAGCTTATTCATTATCATACTTGAACGCATACGCACAATTGGCATTCTCCGTTCACTCGGCGCATCCAAAAAAGCTGTCAGACAGATTTTTATCAACATGGCATTGCGCTTGGTTGGCAGAGGTATGTTGATTGGCAACGCTTTGGGCATCATCTTGTTATTAATTCAGCAGCAAACAGGCATCATCGCCCTCGACCCCCAGATGTATTACCTCAAAGCTGTCCCCGTTGAGTTGTCAGCCTTATATTTCGTACTGCTAAATGTGGGTGTTGCGTTTGTGGCTTGGCTGATTTTGATTGTGCCATCACACTTCGCCTCATCTGTTGACCCCTCTAACGCGATGAGGTATGAATAAGCTATTTTAGTATCAAACATTTTGTTTTGAGAACTTTTGGCGCGATATTTGTTGTATGTTTGGTGAAAACTTATTCTATTATTGGCAATAAGTCCTCAAATATCAATTATTTTGAGTATATTTGCTGCATATAAATATATCAATTAATGACTAAACAAAAAGAATTAAAAGACTTAATCATTGAAGGTATTCAAGAACGTAAAGGTCATAAGATTACCGTAGTAGATTTATCCCATATTGATACAGCTGCCGCTGATACTTTTATCATCGCCGAAGGCAGCTCGACAATGCAAGTTTCCTCTATCGCCGAGAGCATCGAGGAGTATGTTCGCGTCAATGGTAATATGAAACCTTACAACACTGATGGCCAACGCAATGCTGAATGGATTGTTATGGATTACGGCTCTGTTTGGGCTCACATTTTCTTGCCTGATTTCCGTCAGCACTATAATCTTGAAGATTTGTGGAGCGATGCGCTTATCACTGAAGTGCCTGATTTGGATTAATCTTTAGATGATACTTTTTATTTAATTTCCTCACTCGCAATTATATGCCACTACCTAATAATAATTTAAAGCCTAACGGTCGCAAAAATCCCGTCCGTTTCAGCCTCTGGTGGATGTATGCCGCTGTCTTACTCTTCTTGGCAGGTATGCTCGCTCTTGATGACAACTCGGTGACTCGTGATGTCACTTTTACCGAGTTCGAGAATTATGTCACTAAAGACCACGGCATATATAAAATTGTAATTTACACCGATAAACGCAAGGCCGAGGGTTATATGACTGACTCTCTCGCTTCTGCTTTATTCAAAAATAACCAGTATGTCGCAGGTAAAGGCTCTGATGCCAAAATCGTCACTGACATCCCTTCTGCCGACAAAATGGATACAAAAATCGATCAATGGCGTGATAACGGTGACTTCAATGGTGTAGTCAACTTTGAACGCAGTAGCCAAATCGGTAGCTACATCTGGTCTCTCGTGCCCGTCGTTGTCATGGTATTCTTATGGTTCTACCTCATGCGCCGTATGTCCGGCGGCGGTGGCTCAGGTGGCGGCGGCGTGTTCAGCGTCGGACGCTCTAAAGCTATGCTCTTTGACAAGAACAATGCCGACAAGGTGACTTTTAAGGATGTCGCAGGTCTCTCTGAGGCTAAAACCGAAATCGAAGAGATCGTTGAATTCTTAAAGAACCCCGAAAGATACACCAATCTTGGCGGTAAAATTCCTAAGGGAGCGTTGCTCGTTGGCCCTCCCGGTACAGGTAAAACATTGCTCGCTAAAGCCGTAGCCGGTGAAGCTAACGTGCCATTCTTCTCTATGTCAGGTAGTGACTTCGTGGAGATGTTTGTCGGTGTCGGCGCTTCTCGTGTTCGTGACCTATTTAGACAAGCAAAAGAGAAAGCTCCTTGTATCGTATTTATCGACGAAATTGATGCTGTCGGCCGTGCGCGTGGTCGCAATGCAAATATGGGCTCTAACGATGAACGTGAGAATACGCTTAACCAGTTGCTCACCGAGATGGACGGTTTCGGCAGTAATAGCGGTGTGATTATCCTCGCTGCTACTAACCGCGCTGACATCCTCGACAAGGCGCTCATGCGTGCCGGACGTTTTGACCGTCAAATTTATGTTGACCTCCCTGACTTGCCCGACCGCGTTGAGATTTTCAAAGTGCACTTGCGCAAGGTTAAAACTGACAGCTCTCTCGATATTGAATTGCTCGCTCGTCAAACTCCGGGATTCTCAGGCGCTGATATCGCAAATGTTTGTAATGAAGCGGCTCTGATTGCTGCTCGTCACAATAAACAGTCTGTTACAAAAGAAGATTTCTCCGCTGCTGTTGACCGCATTATTGGTGGCTTGGAGAAGCGTTCTAAGATTATGACTGACGATGAGAAACGTGCCATAGCATATCACGAAGCAGGCCATGCCGCCGTGTCTTGGCATTTGCAATATGCAAATCCTTTGGTTAAGGTGACAATCGTGCCGCGTGGCAAAGCTCTCGGAGCTGCTTGGTATCTTCCCGAAGAACGTCAGATTACTCCG
Organism: uncultured Bacteroides sp.; assembly: GCA_964469875.1. Taxonomy (GTDB): domain Bacteria; phylum Bacteroidota; class Bacteroidia; order Bacteroidales; family Muribaculaceae; genus CAG-873. The sequence goes on along the minus strand of CAYYAA010000016.1, from coordinate 16,178 downwards.
ACACAAGTCCTCCTTGATGAAATTTGTGCTACTCTCGGTGGCCGTGCAGCTGAGGAATTGTTCATCGGCCACATCTCTACTGGTGCTGCTAACGACCTTGAACGTGTCACAAAACAGGCTTACGCTATGGTCGTTTACTATGGCATGAGTGATCGTCTCCCCAACTTGAGCTATTATGATTCGACCGGTCAAGCCTACGGATTTACCAAGCCTTACAGCGATGAGCGTGCTCACATTATAGATCAAGAAGTTTCGCGCATAATTGCCGAGCAATATGAACGCGCAAAAGCAATCCTTCGTGAACATGCTGAAGGTCACAAGAAACTTGCAGATGTCTTGATTACTCGCGAAGTTATCTTCACTGACGATGTCGTTGCTATCTTTGGCCCGCGTCCATGGGTGTCTCGTACTGAAGAAATCCTTGCCGACCGTCAAGCTAAAAATGATGCTGACAAGCTCCTTGAAGCTGAAAAGTCTGAGCAGCCTAATGACAATGATTCAAACGCTAATATCTCTGATGTTGAAGCCAAAGAGGTGAACGATGATGAACCGACACCTCCTCCGATGCCAAAGGCTTAACATCAACCTATAACTCTCACAAAATGCACAATAGACGGCTCATTACCGTTTATTGTGCATTTTGCTTTTGCACACCTCACGCAGAATTGTTAACTTTGTGCTATGGCAAGCTATCTACAAATCGAAAATTTAACAAAGAGCTACGGCGACCGTTTGCTCTTTGGTGACGTGACTTTTGGTGTTAACGAAGGTGATAAAATTGGCGTTATCGCAAAAAATGGTACCGGAAAAAGTACACTTTTGCGAATTATCGCCGGCAAGGAAGATGCCGACAGTGGAAAGGTGACTTTCACTTCCGGACTTCGTGTTAGTTACCTTGAACAAACACCCGAAATGTCTCCCGAGGCTTCTGTCATTGAAGCGTGTATCTCTGATGGCGGTCACGTCGCCGATATTGTACGAAATTATGAGGAAGCCGTTGCCTCAGGCAATGCTGATGCTATCAACAAAGCCTCCGAAGCTATGGACGCTGCCTCCGCTTGGGATTATGAAGACCGCTTGCGTCAGTTGCTGACAAGACTGCATTTGACTGATATCTCTATGCCCGTCGGCAAGTTGTCTGGCGGTCAGCGTAAGCGCGTAGCTTTAGCTCGCACTATCATGCAGCAGCCTGATTTGATTATTCTCGATGAACCGACCAACCACCTCGATATTGACGTTATCGAGTGGCTCGAAAATTATCTCAAACGCTCCCGTGTCGCTCTGTTGATGGTTACACACGACCGTTATTTCTTGGATAGAGTATGCAACAAAATAATTGAGATTGACGACCGCCGGATTTACACCTATGTTGGCAATTATGATTATTATCTTCGCCGTCGCGCTGAGCGCATAGAGGCTATGGATGCCGAGCTTGCACGCGTCAAGAATACACTGCGCAAAGAGCAGGAATGGATGAGCCGTCAGCCTCAAGCTCGTGCCGGAAAAGCCAAATTCCGCATTGATAAATTTTATGACCTCAAAGAGCGTGCTTCTGTACGCCGCGATGATCGCAATGTCAATCTTGATGTCAATTCATCATATATCGGTTCTAAAATTTTTGAAGCTGAGCATATAAGCAAACGCTTCGGCGATAAGATTATCCTTGATGATTTCACCTACACCTTTGCACGTGGCGAGAAAGTCGGACTGATTGGCGTTAATGGCGTTGGCAAGTCCACGTTTATCAAGATGCTTCAAGGTCTCGTCCCCGTTGACAGCGGAGAGTGGAACGTCGGCGAGACTGTCCGCTTTGGATATTATAGTCAGGATGGCATTGCCTTCAATGAGGAAAAGAAAGTGATTGATGCCGTGACTGAGATTGCCGAGGATATTGTCCTCGATAACGGAATGGTCAGATTAAGTCCCATGCAGTTCCTGCAACGCTTCTTATTCTCTCCTGCCGACCAACAAAAGTACATACACACTCTTAGCGGTGGCGAGCGTTGTCGCCTTCACCTCGCCACGGTCTTGATGCGCCAACCAAATTTCCTTATCCTTGATGAGCCTACTAATGACTTGGATATTGTCACTTTGGGCATTTTGGAGGAATATCTGAGTGAATACAAAGGCTGTCTTATTGTGGTCAGCCACGACCGCTATTTCCTTGACAATATAGTTGACCATTTATTCGTAATGCAAGGGCAGGGTGTGGTCAAGGATTTCCCCGGTAATTATAGCGAATACCGTGAATGGATTGACGAAGAAAACCGCCGTCAAGCGGCTGAAGCTCGTGTCGATGTTAAACCTGAGCCTAATGTCAACCGTCACCAACAACGTCCGCCGAAAATGTCATTCAAGGAAAAGCAGGAATTTGAAGCTCTATCTGCCGAAATCGAACAGCTAACTGCCGAAAAGAAAGCCCTTGATGACCTCTTTAACAGCGGCGAAATGATTGATGATATCGCTGCAAAGTCTGCTCGCTACAACCAATTGCAAGAGCTACTTGATGAAAAGGAAATGCGTTGGTTAGAATTGTCCGAGAAAAGCTAACTTTTTTTGTACCCGAGTTGCCTTAAGAGTTGTTTATTCCATAGACGACGCTCGCTGTCAAATATCCATCCCCATTTGTTGAAATATTTCACCATATTGACCATGTGTATTTTTAGCATCGTTTTGCTCTTGTATGATGCTGCTTTGTGTGCATGTACAACTGTAACTCCGGGCCAGTACATCGTGCGGTAATGACGATGCATACGTCGTGTAATATCTATGTCTTCGGGGTACATAAAGAATCTTTGGTCAAAAAGACCGACCTTTTTGAAGCATTCTAAGCGGAAGAACATAAACGATCCTTGGTGGTATGGCACATTTATTTCGCGGCTGTGGTCTGCAAATTTGAGTTGATAGTATTCGTTCATCGACTCTACAACTGATTTTGGTAGGAATCGACGAAAAATTAGATTTGCAGGTGTCGGCAGTAATCGGCATGTATATTGTTGTCTGCCATCAGGGTAAATGATATTGGGTTGAACTTGCGCAACATCCGAATTCGCGTCCATATATGCAGATAATTTGTCTATAGCTTCCGGCTCAAAGTAGACATCTGTATTTAGTACAAGGTGATACTCTATGCCTTCGGTTTGCATCGCTTTCTTCAGCGCTTGATTATGACCTGCTCCGTAGCCGACATTTTTACTGCCTATATATATAATATTTGAATAGTTTCTGCAAAACTCTTCAATATATGCTTGCCTTGAATTATCCACAACATAAATCGTGGATATTAATGGCGAAGTTAATGATTGCAAGCACTTTGCGAGCTCTTGCAAATCAGTTTTGTATGTGACTATCGAAACTGTTATCATAATATCTTGATTATTAGCTCTGTGAACTTTCTGCCGAAGAGGGCGGTGAATGCACCGATTTTGTTTTTAGCTCTCACGCGACTGTCAACCAATTCGCTGATGCGTCTCTCTCTTATGACCTGCCAACATTTGTCGGCTACGCCCTGTTCGTGATTGATTGTCGCGAGATTAAAGATATTGAAGTTGGCACTGAACCGACGGTCGGCTGCGGCTTGCTGTAATGCTGTATTGCCGTTCTCTGCCATATAGTCAACGATTTTATCAACTACGGTCAACACATCAAGACGTGATTTTGACCATGTGTTGATGTAACTGGTCGGATTGGCTCGATATAGATATGTTACTTGTCGTGAATATGCAAATTTATTGGCTCTGGCATAGACCTTATAAAAGATGTCAAGGTCTTCGTAGCCGATGCCTTCGGTGAACCGCAAACCGTCAAATAATTCGCGCTTATATAACTTGTTACATGCCGAATTTAGTAGACCATTGCGTTGATATAATGTCGTCTCTATGGCTTTTTCCGGCGTGTATTCGTCAAACCTTTCGTCAACTATTGGCTTGAATTTATAGCTGTTTCGGTAGACGGTATTGCCAGAACAAATGTCAGCTCCCGTTGCCGTCTGCATCGTGAGTAAATGCGAAATCAATTCGGGGTGAACCTCATCATCAGAGTCAATAAATATCACAAATTCGCTCGTGGCTACATCTAATCCCGCATTGCGAGCTGATGATAGTCCGCCGTTCTGTTTGTGTATTACGCTGATTCGCTTGTCCTTGGCAGCATAGCTGTCACAGATTTCAGATGATTTGTCGGTCGAGCCATCGTCAACTAATATCAGTCGCCAATCGCTTATTGTTTGACGCATAATGCTGTCAACACATTGGCTAAGCCATTGTTGAACATTATAAACCGGCACGATTAAGGTCACTGACGACATCTATACGACTTTATTTTACGTTAATTTTAGTCGGTTCCGACTCATTGTTTACGCGGTCGAGTGCCGTGACTACATAAGTCCCGGGCTCTGACACCTCATATTCATAACGGTTTGTAACGCCGATTATTGCAGCAGAGTCGTCAATATCGCAATTTTTATTGTCTGTGAAGTGATAAATAACAAATTTTATGGCATCCGTTGTCTTGCCTTCAGCCTTTGGAGCGGTCCATGTGATTTTGCCATCTTTATGTTTCAGTGAGCTGACGGCTTCAGGTTGTTTATCGCTTATCCATGGGTAAGACGGACACAAAGCTATGGTCGATTGAAAATCATCGCGAAGCAAGTCGGCAACGCCGCCGTCGTTGCGCGTTACTGCATATCCGGGCCACCAGCAATTGCCTTGAATATGCGCTGCGTCGCGCGTCAATTGTATCTTGTGACGCAACTGATTTTTCTCGTTTGACGGTGGTATATCAGCATATTTCATTGTCCTGCCTACGTCCTGACCGATATAGAGGTGTCTGTTGCCGGCATTGCGATTCCACCATTCAACCAATACTAAATATGATGCTGATTTGTGTTCCAAATCCCAATATAGCTGTGGCAATAAGTAGTCTATCCATCCTTTTTCAGCCCATAGCAGCACGTCGGCATACAGCGCATCATAGTTCTGCAGACCGTTTGTGTCGCTGCCGCGCGGGTCTGTTTTCTTATTACGCCAAATGCCGAAAGGACTAATGCCAAATCTTACCCACGGCTTGGCTGCGCGTATCTTATCGTGTAACTCGCTGATTAGCAAGTCCACGTTGTGGCGACGCCAATCATCGTGCTTCATGCCTTTGCCATATTTAGCGTATGATTTGTTGTCGTCAAACTCCTGTCCTTTGACCGGATATGGATAGAAATAGTCATCAAAATGTATGCCGTCAACGTCATATCTGTTGACTATATCCAAAACTACATCCTCAATGAACTTGCGATTCTCCGGTTGTCCGGGGTCGAAGTATAGCTTGCGGTCATAGCGAATAAAACGTTCCGGATGTTTGTGGTAGATATGACCTGCCGGCAGTGTCTGTTTTGCAGATGAGGTCACGCGATATGGGTTTAGCCATGCGTGCAGCTCCATGCCGCGATTGTGGCACTCGTCTATCATGAACTGCAACGGGTCCCAATATGGTTGCGGCGCTTTACCTCCGTTGGTGAGAAATCGACTCCACGGCTCAAGTTTGCTGTCATAAAACGCATCTGACTGTGGACGCACTTGGAACAAGATGGCGTTCACTCCTGCCATCTTCAGCGAGTCGAGTTGGTTTATCAGATAACGCTTGTTCTGTGCCGTCGTTTGGCGCAGATATTGGTCTTGAAACACCGTGTGCAGCCATGCACCGCGAAATTCACGCTTGGGATTTCCTGCGTGACATGCTAATGAAGTTAGCACAATTATGGCAAGTGATATTGATTTTAACAGCAGTTTCATTCCTTAGTCTTGGCTTCGTTTTATTCTGTCTTGATACACTCATCAGCCTCAGATGCGGTCTCTGATTTGTCTTTTGTGCGTGTAGGCAATGTCTTTTTAGTGCCGATAGCCACCCATTTTAATACTTTGGGCGTGAAGTTTAGCGCAAAAATTCCTATAAGTATTGCGCCTAAAATTATGCAAAATAGCGTGTGCAAATAGCCATCATCTATCGGTCTTATTTTGTCTAAAATATTTGTATCATCTTCCGGGTCGATGTTCTCAAACATCTCGGCATTCATTGATGACAAGGTGCGCTTCCAGCGTATAATGCCGTTTGTCATATAGACCAATGCCGCATCACCGCGTGCTAATTCTTTAAGACTTGTTGATTCAACGGAGTAGACATCACAGTGTGGCGATGCAAGTTGTCGCCAATTTTCAAGTCTTTCGCCTGTTGATCCGACCAAAGCCAACATTGAGCCACCTTTGCTGACGATATAGTCATTTAGCTCATTGGCAAGTCGTGCGCGTGATAGATAAGCTATGCCAGGGTCTGTAACTAATAGCAAGAGCTGAGGATTCTCGGTGTCTATGACCTCGTCTGTTACGTCATCATCGTAGTCATAAATCGCAATTCGCTCATTTGACGCGCCTTGTCCTGAATCTACGCGGTCAACGTATGTCCATGTCGAATCGGGTAGCGAGTCAATCGTAAATTCTTGTTGCTCACCGTCTTTCTCATATATAAACGCCATCGCATTGTTCACCTCCGAGTCGTTGCTCTCAACTAATGACGAGCCGACAGGGTAGGGGCGGAAATCCTTGATTGGCTGTACGTCATAGCCGATATATGCTATAACTATGCAAAACGCGTATGACGCTGTGATTACAAGCCATTGCAGTTCAGGCTTATACAAACCTTGCACACGTTTGTTGGCAATCAGTAAGTAGACAATCATCGGCGTGAGTATCACGTTCTTAATGAGCGTGGCGGAGTTTGACAAGATGATGAAATCGCCAAAGCAACCACAGTCACTGACCGGATTATATAGATAGATATACACCGTTAACGGCAACATGAAAGCCATTATCGCCGCACTTGTCATTACCGAAAAACGTCGCAATGCGCCTGCGGCTATCAGCAGTCCCGTAGTGAACTCAACGCAAGCTAAAAATATGCACCCCGAGATTAATATTTCACGAGGTATGGATAGCAATCCCCATTCTGTCAGATATTCCTGAACTTTGAACAGAAATCCCCATGGGTCTATTGCCTTTGACCATCCTGAGATGATAAAGGTAAGCCCGACAATGATTCGACAAAGCCATACGGCAACTGTCTGAAGTAGAGGCTTGTGCTTGTCTGTCTTAGCACTGCTCTCCATCTGTCAACTTGATAATGCCGAATACGGCATAATTTATCATGTCCATATAGTTGGCATCAATGCCCTCAGAAACGACAGTCTGACCGTTGTGGTCTTCTATCTCCTTTGTGCGCTGGAGCTTGGTGAGGATAAGGTCTGTGTATGACAACACACGCATTGAACGCCATGCCTCATCGTAGTCATGATTCTTGGCTATCATCAGTGTGCGAGCCTCCGCAGCTATCTGATCATAAAGCTCTATGGCACGCTCATTTGTAATATCTTTATTGTCGGCATATCCGTTGCGCAATTGTATGATGCCGATAATGCCATAGTTGACAATGGCAATAAATTCGGGCAAGATGCCCTCGCCAACCGCTGACACGCCTTTGACTTCAAGCGAGCGTATGCGCTTAGCTTTGATAAATATCTGGTCTGTGATTGCCGCAGGTCGCATTATGCGCCACGAAGGTCCATAATCTTTGAGCTTGTTACAGAAAACTTCGCGACAACGCTTTAGTGCCGCATCAAATTGTGAGTTCGTATCCATCATATTGCTGATATTTTTTGCAAAATTACTCAAAATCCGCGACATTTAGCCTATATATGTCACGCTCTATGACGAAACTGTCACACAATTTTACAAAATGTTATAGGCTATGCGGAAGTTAAGCACCGGGAAGACCTTAAATGTCTTGAAGAAGTCAACATAATCGCCAACCTTGCCTGATATATCTTTTACATCTTTGGCGAGGTCAACACCTTCATGTGTCACAATCTTAGGCGTGCCGCCCCAGAAAAGAGCGCCGCCGTCAATGCCATAACTCCAGCGTTTGTCCTTGCCGAAGCTATTGGTAAAGCCAATTCCCAAATATGGCTTAAATCTGTTGACCTTTATCTTGGCTGATACCGTACTATCTTCGTCAGGCACCATCATATATGCGCCGCTACCATCTACATAGTCACCGACGTGGACACCCATTTTGCCGTAGTCAACCAACCCCGGGCGGTAAATATCCATGCCGCCGATGCTGATGATAGGCTCATCCTCAAGCGCTTTATTATACATCTCATTGTAGATGCAAACCGCTAACAGTGATGACATATCTGACATCGAGTTCAACGCCTTGGCGATAGCAGACGAGCCATAGTAGAAGCCGGCTGTAACATACCAATGCTTATTGCGTAATGGGTAAATATCGAGCAACAACTTGGCATTATAGAACGTTGGCTCTCCAACCATTGTCACGTTGTCGTCAACAGTCAGACCGGTCAACTCTTTCATCATATCCGCCAACTTGTTAAACTTAGACTCATCTTTAGTCTCACCTACTTGCACCTCAAAATTCATATCATAATTAAATTTCGGCATATAGGTGAAACCTGCGCGAACCTGCAAGTATTCATTAATAGGTGTTGATACGTCAACGCCAACGCCTGTTGTGCCGGCTGACACTGCGATGTCAAGACGGTCAAGAAATTTTGTTGATGATTGTAGTGTTTGTGCAGTTAGATTGAAGCCTGAAAGGATTAGAGCCGAAGCAACTGCTAAAGATTTAAGTTTCATATAATGCCTTTAGTTCTTACTATATGTGTGATTTATGCGCAAATTTATTAAAAAAATATCATTTATCAATCATATTCACAATATAATTTCAACAAAAACACCTTATAACTACATCATTAGCTCAATGTTTTGCGCATTTTTTCTCCCTCCTGACACGTTTGGGTATTAGTTTATTGATTTCACGCAAGGCGAGTGGTGGCATTGGCAGCTCAGGCAACATCTCCATTACTCTTTGCTCCATACCTATTACGCGTAATAGCGATATCAGATTATTTATCGTCATGTTTGGATTCGTGCCTTGCTCAAAGTGGCTGATTGTCGCTTGACTCACGCCTGACTTCTCAGCCAATTCTTTTTGGCTCAGTCTGCACGCAAGTCGATACTCTTTAACTCGCTTTGCGAGGTGGAGCATTATGCGGTAATTCGTGAGAAATGGCTCGTTTTCCATAAACATAGAGTAATAGATTACTATTTATCCGCAAATATAGCAATAATTATCTATATATTACTTCATGTTTTGCGATTTTTTTATTCCTCATATAGCAAAAAAGCGAGACATCGTGTGATGCCTCGCTTGTATGGGTTTGTAGTTATTGGTTATGGTAGGACTACAATCTTGTGCCCTTTGACAATGTAGATACCGGCGGGAAGACCTTCGGTTGATGTCGCATTGTGGCGAACAAGCACGCCGGTGGTCGTGTAGATATCAAATGTTGTGTTATTGTCAACCATTATGTCGTTAACGCCTGCTGCGATGTATTCGTCTTCAGTTAGCAATTTGATTTCAGAATCAGCTGTTGCAGGTACTTTGATATAGCAAGTGTTTGCCGGTATTGTTTCGATGTTCTTGGCTGTGATGAAGCCGAGTGAACCGTCAGACATTTTGCCGAGTACACGCATTGTTGCTGCGTCGTAAGTTACTTGGTTGCGCTTTTCTTCTGCTGCAGAAAGGAAGTCAAAGTAGACGCCATGCATAAGGTTGCCGCTTATCGCTGAAACTGTCTCATCGAGCGGTTGCAAGCGGTTCTGACTTTGGTCATTTGAGCTACACTCAAAGTAGATAGGTGTGCCACCTGCTATCTTTGTTGACTCGATTTGACGATATGCAGCATATTTCTCGCTCACCATTGTCACATAATATGCTTTCACTCCTGATGAAAGGATGCTGAACGGGAATGATGCGTAATATGATTTGTAGTATTTGCCGTTAACTTCAATGTCCGGATTAACGCCGAGATATGATGTCGTGCCGTTATTTATAGGTTTGACATACCAGTCGCGCCATCTTTGACGAGTGTTTGTAGCGAGTGTGCCTTTATAGTAATCTGATTGTTCTGCATCACCGATATAGAGGACATTGCCGCTTTGTTCTGCATAGGCCTTATATGTTCCGTCACCGTTATCTTTGATTTTAAGATAGTGGCTCATGATGTCCCACAAGGATGTGCCTTGAGCAATTAGATTGTATTTGCCATCGCCAACACTCTTGATATATATCACGGATGCAGGGTCGCCGAGAGCTTTACTTTCGTCGCTGTAAAGCGCAACGGAACTTAAGTCGGCACTGGAGGTGGCAATGTTTATTTTGCCCTTATCGTTTACTACATAGGCATATCTTTCAGACATATAATTCTGGAGGCGATAGTATCCGTCGCCGCTATACTGTGCGAATGTAGGTAGACCGCACATGAGTGCCAAACATGCAAAAAAGCTCTTTTTCATAATCTGATGTTTAATCGCTTATCGTCCGCGATAAGATTGGTTATATAAAAAGACTTTACCTACGCCTTTTATGGCGTAGGTAAAGCCCTATAATTAGGTCAACGTATTATTATTCTGCAATACAGATAGCAACACGGTTTTGAACTGCATCAGCATAAGGTTGCTCAGAGTCAGCCTTGTTAATAGATGTGATGCGGTTTGCTGAGATACCATATTTGTTAATCAATTCATTAACAACAGTGTTCGCACGGTTGCCGGCGAGTTTTGTGTTAATTTTTGTATTACCGGTACCCTTGTCAGCATAACCTGTAACTGTTACTTTAGCATCGGGGTTAGCTTTCAAGTATTCAGCAACTTCGCGTACCTTAGATGCTTCAGCTGAAGAAATCTTGGTGCTGCTGATAGTGAAGAATACGTCGCGGCGGAGCGGCTCTTTCTTAACTTCAACGGGCTTAGCAGGAACTTCAACAATCTTCTCAACAACTTTCTCGATGATTTGAGGTTCTGATTGTACATAAACAGTGTTTTGACAAACAGGAACTTCACGAGTTGAGTGAGTCTTGCCGAATGTGTACTTAACACCAACGAGTGCGTTGAAATACCAGTCTGCGTTTGAAGCTCTCTTAGAGTTGTAGTGGTCGGTGAGACCGTTAGCTTGGACTTCGAGACCTACGCTGACTTTTTCGCTTACGCGGAAGTCAACGGTAGCGCCTACTTGACCCAAGAAACGGGGCTTAGTGCCGTCCCAAAGGTGTTCCAAAGCGTTGCCGCTGTGGAAGTCATTGTCACCGCGAGCCAAGATAGCTGCGTTAGCTGCTGCTGCTTCGTCATTGTCATAGCCGATGTTTGCACCGATACCGGCGAATACACCAACATTAACCAAACGATTGGGATTATATCCTGCGATGAGGTTTGACAAGTTGAAGTGTGCTGTTACAGCGGGTGCGATGTAGTTCCATCTCCATTTATATTTGGTGTCGCCAAGTTCCCAACCGGCTCTGCTGTGCCATGAGTTAAGAGCTAAACGGAGACCGAATACTGAAGTGAAGTTGTAGCCAACTCCGATTTGAGCATTGGGCGAAACGAGTTCGCTGAAGCTAACCTCACCTAAAGTATATTGAGCGCCAATTTGACCCTGAACATACCAGTGTGGGTTGAAAACATTTTCAGTTGTGGTGGGTTGCTCTTGTGCTGACGCTGTAAGACAGCCAATAGCAAACAGACCTGACAACAATGCTGCTTTTATTTTCATGATTATTCAGTTTTAATTTCTCGATAAATTAGCTATGCTCAAATTAGATTACGCGGATGTAATATTTACGCATAGATACCTTGCCTTGGAAGTCAAGGGCTGCATAAGCGATTTCGTAAGTGTAACCTGCTTGACCTACGAAGGGAACACCGTAACGTGAACCGTCGATAACTTCGTCGATGTATTTAGCAGAGTTAGCTGATTTTGCTGCTGCCAAGCAGTTAGCATCACCACCTTGTGCTGACTTAGAAAGGTCGCTGTTCTTGAATACGTTAGTTACACCAACAAATTTCTTGTAAGCAGGAGCGATGATTTCTGCTGAGAGTGAAGTCGGGTGGAGGATGATAGCGTTACCACCTGATACCTTGAACACTGTCGGAGCGCTCTTCATTGAGCTTACACGTGCATAGTTGCCGCTGTTGCCTTCATATACGAGGGTTGCTTGCAAGTATTGGTGAATCTTATCGCCTACGTTGATGTTGTTAACGCGGTTGATTACTCTGTTAACGCGATCAATCAAGCTCTGTAATTTGTCGAGATAAGATTGATAGTTGCTGAGAGTTGAGCTGATTTGGTTGTTGATTTCGCTTGAGAGGTCACCCAACAAGTCGTTGATGCTGTTGTTGAGGTCGGTGGCCATGTTGTTGATTTGCTCGTTGATTGAGCTTGCGATTTGCTCGTTAAGTTTCTCTGAAAGTTGGTCAAGAAGTTGAGTCTTGATTTGTTCTTTCAAGCTGGTGTTGAGGTCAGCAATCATTGAGCTGATAGCTGTGTTGATTTGGTCGTTGATTGCATCACCCATTTCCTTTGAAAGGTCGCTCATGAAGTTTGTGAGGTCAACTGTTGTGTGGCCTTCTTTGTCTTCCATGACCATTTCACCGTTCTCGTCTTGTACGATTACGTATTCGCCGCTAACAGGGTCTTTTTCAAACTTAGGATAATCGTAAGAGAATGAAACTTCTACAGTCGGGTTAACGCCGCTGAGGTCAATGCTACCCAATTCGATTTTGCCAATTTCAATCTTGAAGTCATCAAGGTCAAAGTTGAGGTCGAAGCTGATGTCGAAGTCAAGGTTCAAATCTAAATCGCCAAGGTCGAAGTCAAACTTGATATCGTCGAGTGACGGAAGGTTGAAGTCGAAGTAGTTAGGAATTGTATAAGAGAATGAAGGATCAAATGCAAATGACAACGGTTTGAATGCAAATGCTGCGATACCATATTGTGAGTAAACGCTGTTTGCTGAACCGTCTTCGTTTGTCCATGCTGCCTTAACTGCGTTAGCATCTAATACACTGTTAACTTGGCTGTAGAGAGTAGATGCAATGTTAGAGAAGTTAGCTGCAGTCTTGTTTTGATACAAATCTTTAACTGCTGAAACCAATGCGCTCTTGTTAACGTTGATTTTAGCCTTAGAGATGTCTTCTTTCTTAAGAGTTGCAGTAGCTTCGTAGAAACCATTAGCAGATGCGCCACGAGAGTAACCGAAGGTCAATTTGTCTGTTGAAGGTTGGATTGAAGACAATGTGATGCCTGACTTTTCGTCCAAACTGTTTACGAGGTCAAATGAAAGACCGTCGAAGTCAACAGCTGTCGGGTTAACTGTGATGTAGAGTTTACCTGCGTTACCTTCGTCACCGATGATAGTTGCACCGTTAGTGAGTTTGAGCGTGTTCTCAAGACCTGTGTTCTTCAAGAAAGTGATATCAGCAGAAGTGAAACCACCTGATTGATTTACGAGGTTACCGGTTTGAGATGACGGGAACTCGATGTCTGTATCGGTTTGACCGTAGTAAGCGCAGAGGATGTTAGATTGGATGTTGACAGGTAAAGCGAATGCGCCTGTGAAGCGGTTGTATGCGCCTTGAACGAGAACGCTTGTTACCAATTTAGCCAATTTGCTTTCTACTGCTTCGATAGCTTTTGTGTTAGCTGTGATTCTCTTGTCCAAAGCGTCGATTTGGTCTTGGAGATCTTTGTCAGCAGCCTTGTAAGCGTCAATCAAGTCACCGAGAGTGCCTTCATAGTCACCTACGAGAGCGTTAAGTTTGTCAGAAGTGATTTTAGCCTCTTGACGGAGAACAGATGCTACACTGTCAAGGTTAGCTTTAGCTTCGTCTTTAACTGCTGTAGCTGTAGAGTCTACATAAGCGGTTGTAGCGTAGTTAGCGAGAGCTGTGTTAAGAGCTTCTTGGATTGTTTCTGAAATACCTGCTTCAAGTTCTGTCAACTTTTTGTTGAGGTTGTTAAGGTCTTCAACTTTAGCGTAAGCAGCGAGTTGATCTTGAGTTGCATATTTCTCAAGATCTTCTTTGCTTGCGTAGTTTGCAAGGTCAGATTTGCTTGCGTAGTTGTTTGAGAACTCAGCTACTTCTTTCTGCAAGTCTGTTACTGCGTTGTTTGTGGCAGTGACTTTGTCTGCGATTGTAGCGCCGTCTCCTAAGCCATCAGTATCACCCAATGTCTTTTTCAATGCTTCAATTGCGTTGTTGAGATCAACAATGTCTTGGGGATTGCAGTTGCATTGATCAATTTGGGCTAACAAATTATTGATAGCCTCATTCAATGCTGCAGTCTGAGCATTGCGTAGATCTTCCAATGAAGTGTTTGTGTCTTTCAGCTTTTGTGTGAACTCTTGCTCGATTTCATAGCGATAATCGTCCTGAGTGTCCTTACAAGCACTGAAACCACCAACCATTGCCCCTGAGATGGCAACGATAAGTGCGCCTCTAAATACTTTTCTCATTGTTGTTAAATTTAAAGATTTAAAAAGTAAAGTTTGTTAATAATTGATTTCTATTTGTTTTTTAGTTAAAGGTTATAAATTGTTGGCAAAAATAACGAATTAAATTAAGTCGAAGCAACATTCAATCAGATTTAACAAAATTAAACAGTTGTAGCAAAGAGAGGTTGTTCTGCCTCGCTTTGCGACCCCTTGGGTGATGGATGCTTTGTTAGTCTTTTTCGTTATATCGTTACAATTTTTATTTTACATTGGTTTTCATTTAATCTTAATGATGAAGTTGTTGATTCATAATATACTAACGAACTATATGTAATGAAGACAGTTTAAGTGGATAGGATAAAGAGTCGGCATTCAGAACATAGTAATCCTTCATTATACTTTAATCTCGCATCTGTCTAATCATAAGATTAGCTGATTTCGTGCAAATGTAAGTATTATTTTAGTATTGTGCAACAAAAGAAGAAAAGTTTTTTTAATTTTTTTGCAAACGAATTTTCGAGCGAAATTCTGTGTCCTGATATTTTTGTCGTTTCATTGTGATTGTGTATCTTTACGCATTCATTCTTTTTTTAACCTTTTATTATGCCGGACTTCAATTTAATCCTGAAAAAATTTGGTGTTAATCCTGCCGGAGTTGATGTTAAACCTCTCGGTAATGGTCTTATTAATGATACATATCGCGCTGTGACACCGCTCAGCAGTGATAATGACTATGTTATCCAACGTATTAATGACGCTATCTTTACTGACGTTGATTGCTTGCAGCGCAATATCGAAGCTGTCACTCGTCACATACGTGCTAAACTTGAGCGTCAAGGCGTGGACGATATTGACCGTAAGGTCTTGCGCTTTTTGCCTACTGAAGAAGGTAAAACCTACTTCTATGATGGTGAAAATTATTGGCGTGTCTCGGTCTTTATTCCTGACGCTGTTACGTATGAAAATGTTACGCCACAATTGTCATACGAGGCGGGCCGTGCGTTTGGCAATTTCCAGTCTATGCTCGCAGATATTCATGACGATTTAAAGGAGTCAATTCCGGACTTCCATAATATCGAATTTCGTTTGCAACAGTTGCATGAGGCTGTTGAAGCTGATAAGGTCGGTAGGGTGGCAAAGGTCGCTGATGAACTGTCTGAAATATTTGCTCACTCTGATGAGATGTGTCTCGCAGAGCAGCTTCATCGTCAAGGTTTATTGCCAAAACGCATCTGTCACTGCGATACCAAGGTTAACAATATGATGTTTGATAGGCAGGGCAATGTCTTGTGCGTTATTGACCTTGATACGGTCATGCCGAGCTATATCTTTTCGGACTATGGTGACTTCTTACGCACGGCGGCAAATACCGGCAAGGAGGATGATGAAAATCTTGATAATGTAAACTTTAATATGGAGATTTTCAAGGCTTTCACTACCGGCTATCTCGAAAGCGCACGCGACTTTTTATTACCGATAGAGATTGCAAATCTGCCTTACGGCGTCTTGCTGTTCCCATATATGCAAGCGGTCAGATTTTTAGCTGACTATATTAATGGTGACACATATTATAAAATACAATATCCCGAACACAATTTGGTGCGCACGCGAGCACAACTTAAGCTCTTCCGCTCTGCATCTGCCGCAGTTCCTGGAATGAAGGAATTTATCGGCTGAACTTCGGCCGTTATGTTATAAACACAAAAAAGTCACCCCGAATGAGGTGACTTTTTTGTGACTCATACAGGATTCAAACCTGTAACCTTCTGATCCGTAGTCAGATGCT
>CAYYAA010000015.1:0-27831 GCA_964469875.1 uncultured Bacteroides sp. | reverse complement strand
ATCATAATCTAAGTGCTATTGGTCAAGTGATTGGTCAAGTGATTGGTACTAAAAGAAGCACTAATTTCACAATAATTTTAGACCAAATAAGATTTGTGGTGTAATGATTTTTCATTAACTTTGCCAAAACATTGCAAAACGGAATAACATTAAAAAAACCAAATAAAACACTGTTATGTCTCCATCGAATAACAAACTGTGGGTCTCAGCTAAAGACTACCTATTCATCACATTGGGTGTGGCAATTTATGCTTTTGGATTTTCTGCATTTATTCTTCCTGAAAAAGTTGTGATTGGAGGTCTTGCCGGCATAGGTTCATTAGTATATTTCGCCACCGGAATACCTGTCGCAATAACACAGTATGCCCTTAACTTGATACTCTTGGCATTTGCTTATCGCATTGTCGGCAAGCAATTTGTGTTAGGTACAATCTATGGTGCGACAATGATTTCGGTATTCGTTGGTATCTTCCAACCGCTTTTCCATACGGCGTTTACATCCGAGCCGTTTATGAATATTGTAATAGGCGGCATCTTATGCGGTTTGGGTATTGGCTTGACATTTATACACAACGGCAGTAGCGGTGGAACAGATATCGTCGCTGCAATGGTGTCAAAACATTCAAACGTCAGCATTGGTCGCATGATGCTTTATACTGATGTGTTTATCATTTCATCATCATATTTACTATTCCACCAGATAGACAAAATCGTCTATGGTTTTGTCGTGCTATTCCTCGTGTCATATATGGCAGACTTGATGATTAACACCAACAGACAAGCCGTGCAGTTCACTATCATATCATCTAAGTGGGAGTCAATAGCCGATGCTATTAACAATGATGCACATCGCGGTTGCACCGTTCTTGACGGCATGGGATGGTATAGCAAAAGCAGCGTTAAAGTTCTGCTCGTCATGTGTCGCAAAATTGAATCTGTCAAGATATTCCGCATCGTGAAAGCCATAGACAATAACGCTTTCATCACACAGGGCAATGTCAACGGCGTATATGGCATGGGCTTTGATGAAGTAAAAGTCAAAATCCAATCTCAAGACAAGAAGCGCGACGATGTTGAGGCTGATTTAATAAGCCTTACCTCAGATAAAGACACAGACCAAACATCGCACTCAAGCCACCCACGCAGCATGGCTTAATAATGCGCTAAACATAAACTACAATCGGGAGATAAACGCTGTTTGTCTTCCGATTGTCGTCTATAAATGCGTCATTAATGCCTGCAAACGTGTTTTTATGGAAATATACTTTCAAAATATGCCATTAATTTTGTACTTTTGCAGAAATTTATTTTTATTCATCATCAATCATGAAGTTAGATAAAGCAAAAATACAAGACTTTAGGACTAAACATCCTATAATCAGCACTATAATAGCAATTTGTTTCACAGGTTTGGTCTTAATATGGGTTTGCTTGATATTTCTTGACTTTTGGACTATGCACGGCAGGACATCAACAGTTCCACAGATTAAGAACCTCTCCTTTGCCGAAGCGCGCTTCACTTTAAGCGAGGCTAATCTTGAAATTGAGATATCAGATTCAATATATGACAAGACACTTGCCCCGGGCACAGTCGTTGAATCATGGCCGAAAGCCGGAGCTGTCGTAAAACGCGGTCGTCAAGTCTATGTCACAATCAACGCATTTTCGCCCAAGCAGATTGCTATCACCAAGCCAATCTCAGGTGTCTCAGCACGTCAAGCAATCAGCTACCTGCAAGCTCTCGGCATCACCATTAGCGAGAAACACGTCCCGTCACAATATGAGGGCTTGGTTGAGCGCGCCACAGTAGATGGCAGACCGCTCGGCGTGGGCTCTATCATTCCTATAACATCAGTCGTCACACTCGAAGTTGGCACTATCCAGTCATACCAAGAGCAACCAAAATCTGACGATGAAGAGAGCGAATCTGATGATACAGAATTGACATCATCTGATGATGAAGAAGAACCGACTAATTCACTTCTTGACTAAACTCTATGATTGAAGACGATAATTTTGATTTGTCAGACGAATCTGACGACAATATTATAGAGACAGCCGACGGCTCGGAAATGTTTGAGCACTTTAGGTTTGTCGCCGATAAAGGTCAGACCTTGCTACGTGTTGACAAATTCTTGACAGCTCGTCTTGAAAGGTCGTCGCGCAACAGAGTGCAACAAGCGGCTGAAGCCGGTTGTATTCTCGTTAACGGTAAAGCCGTAAAAAGCAATTACCGCGTTAAGCCTCTTGATGTTGTGCAGGTCGTGATGGACAGACCGCGTTATGAGTCTGAAATCATTGCCGAAGATATTCCGCTTGACATTGTGTATGAGGACAACGACTTATTGGTCGTAAATAAGCCGGCAGGATTGGTCGTTCACCCCGGTCACGGCAACTACTCAGGCACGTTGGTGAACGCTCTTGCATGGCATTTTAAGGACAATCCGGAATATGATGTCAGCGACCCGCGCATGGGTTTGGTTCATCGCATTGACAAAGACACGTCAGGGCTCTTGGTGGTAGCCAAAACGCCTGACGCAAAGACTCACCTCGGAAAACAATTCTTTAACAAGACGACAAAACGTCAGTATATAGCTGTCACATGGGGCATCCCCAATCCGGCAAAAGGTCGCATCGAAGGCAACATCGGGCGCTCACTCAAAGACAGATTGCAGATGGCTGTATTCCCCGACGGGTCACAAGGCAAGCACGCAGTCACACACTACGAAGTGCTTGAGCCACTCGAACACGTTGCGGTCATACGCTGCCAATTGGAAACAGGACGCACACACCAAATCCGCGTTCACATGCGCCACATAGGACATCCGCTCTTTAACGATGCACGTTATGGCGGAGACAAGATTCTGCGCGGCGTTTCATCAGCGAAATATCGTGCGTTTGTCGAGAACTGCTTTGATGAATGTCCACGCCAAGCGCTCCACGCTCGCACTCTCGGCTTTGTACACCCTACGACAGGAGAAGAGATGTTCTTCAGTTGCGACATTCCACAAGACATGAAGCGACTTATTGAACGCTGGCGGACTTATGCAGGCGTTACCGAGGCTATAAATTATTAAAGTTTGATAACACTAACACCAACAAATTATAAATTTTAGGTAGTGTTAGTTTTTTGTATTAAATTTGAAAGTTAATTTTCAAAATCTCACTTATGTCAGAATATACTTCAAACCATATATTACCAGCAGAATTTAACGACATAGCTCCTTATGATGACAGCCAATTTCACGAAAAGATTGCGCAATTAGTTAAGGAAGAAGGTTTTAAACATGCTATCACGTATGTAATGCCGAATGTTAACTATGACGAATTTTCAGCCAAGTTGCTTGCGTTGAAAACACAAAGTGAATTTCAGCACGTCGTGATGGGGCAATTTCTCGAATTTTTAGCCTCAACGACCACTGACGGCATCACAATTGATGGTTTGGAGAATGTCGATACGGCGAGAAGTCATTCTTTCATAACCAACCACCGCGACATTGTTCTCGATGCGTCATTCCTCAATCTGTGCTTCATACGCACCCAAAAGCCGCTAACCCAAGTGGCTATCGGCAATAATCTATTGATTTATGAATGGATTGATGATTTGGTAAAGCTGAACCGCAGCTTTATCGTGAAGCGCGATGTTAAGATGGCAAAGGCTCTTGAAGCTGCAAAGCAATTGTCGTCATATATCCACTACACAATAAATCAACGCCACGAGTCAGTGTGGATTGCACAGCGCGAAGGTCGCGCTAAAGATTCAAGCGACTGCACTCAAGAGAGTTTGATTA
Organism: uncultured Bacteroides sp.; assembly: GCA_964469875.1. GTDB lineage: Bacteria > Bacteroidota > Bacteroidia > Bacteroidales > Muribaculaceae > CAG-873. The sequence goes on along the minus strand of CAYYAA010000015.1, from coordinate 24,040 downwards.
AGATGCTCGCTCTCGCCGGCGATGGTGACACAAAGGCTAACATCCTCGATATCAACTTGACACCTACAGCTATATCATACGAATACGACCCGAATGACTATCTGAAAGCGCGTGAATTCTTGCTCCGTCGCCGTGATCCGGAATACAAGAAGACTCGCCGTGATGATTTGTTCAGCATGGAGACAGGAATCCTTCAACCCAAAGGACACATCCACTTCCATGTCGGAGAATGTATCAATGATAAGTTGAGAGAATGTAAAGAGACTGGTCGTGCAGAGGTTATCCACGCTACTTGCCAGATTATAGACAAGACCATCCATAGCGGCTACAAGATTTACCCCGGCAACTACATCGCTTATGACGAAATCAATGCATGTCATAAATTTGCCGACAAGTATAACGAAGCTGATTTGGACCGTTTCAACGAATACATTGAGAGTCATCTTGACCGTGTAGATGTCGAAAACATTACAACAGAAGAGCGCGAATATATGCGCAACTTGATATTGACAATGTACGCCAATCCGCTCAAAAACCAACTCGCGGCATTAGAAATCTGATAAAATCCGTACTTACTCTCCTTAAAACATCTACGCAATGCGATTACCACTCATTCCGATGTTGATTGTGCTTGTGTTGAGTGTTGCACTTGACATATACATATACCGCAATATACGCAAAGCTACTCGCAAAGCCACCCCGGCATATATCCACATTGCTATTAGTGTGATAGCAATATTGTCAATGTTTGGCGTATTAGCTGCGCCAAAGCGCAACTGCGAGAACTCTGACTTGCTGAATTTAATGTGGATATTGTTCAGCTACCTTTCAATATATGTGCCAAAGATTATATATCTAATCTTTGACCTTATCGGCAAGATTCCGCAGCTGTTTCATCACAAGCGTTGGAAGCCGATGCGCATTATTGCCACAGTGATAGCCGTCGCATCGTTCTTCACTATGTGGTGGGGCGCGCTCATCAATCGTTTCAACATCAATGTGAACCGCGTCGAGATACCCGTCAAGAATTTGCCCAAATCATTTGACGGTTTCACCATAGCGCAAATATCAGACTTACACCTCGGCACTTATGACGGTGACACGGAGTTTCCGGCACGCGTGCTTGATAGCCTCAGACAGCTCAGTCCCGATTTAATTGTATTTACCGGAGATATTGTTAACCGACGCACAGACGAGTTACATCCATTTGTAGAGACGCTCTCAAACATCTCTGCGCCATATGGTGTGTACTCAATCCTCGGCAATCACGACTACGGTGATTACTGTGACTGGCCTTCAGACGAAGCTAAGCGCCAAAATCTCGATGAGCTTATCTCACTTGAGAATCAAATGGGCTGGAAAATGCTCAATAATGAGACCGCCTTTATACACCTTGCAGCCGACTCAATTGCACTAATCGGCGTTGAGAATGTTGGCGACCCGCCATTCCACACTTACGGCGACCTCGACAAGGCCTATCCGACACTTGACGACGGGGTGACAAAGATATTGTTGTCACACAACCCTGCTCACTGGGTGGATGATATTTGCGACGCACCCGACAAGAATATCGTCCTAACGCTGTCAGGTCACACTCATGCCATGCAGATGGCTTTCGGCAGAATTTCGCCCGCTATATTCAGATATAAGACATGGGGCGGTTTGTATAATGATAACGACAACCACTCGCTCTATGTGAATATCGGCATCGGCACAGTCGGCTTCCCGGCTCGCATCGGTGCGACACCTGAGATTACACTCTTCACTCTTAAATCAATATGATGACAGATTACGCTAAGTCAATATCTGCAACGCTCAACATCAAGCAACATTCAGTCGAAGCAACTATTGCATTGCTCGATGAGGGAGCGACAGTCCCATTTATAAGCCGATATCGCAAGGAGCGCACCGGCTCGCTCGATGAAGTAGCCGTGAGACGCATTGAAATCGAGTTGGGACGTCTGCGCGAATTGGACAAACGCCGTCAGTTTATTTTTGATGCAATAAGTGAAGCAGGAGCAATGACGCCTGAGTTAGAGAAACGCTTAAACGAAGCCTCAGACGCTGCCACGCTTGAAGACATCTACTTGCCATATAAGCCCAAACGCCGCACTCGCGCTCAAGTCGCGCGTGAGCTTGGACTTGAGCCACTCGCTCGCATGATTATGAGCGGCAATTGCTCTGACATATCATCTGCCGCACGCCGCTTTGTCGGCAAAGGCAAGGCTGACGATGTTGACGCTGCCATCGCAGGAGCGTCTGACATTATTGCCGAATGGGTGAGCGAAAATATCGGCGTGCGCAACAATATCCGCAACAGATATAATCGCTTCGGCCACATATCATCGTCTGTCGTTAAAGGTAAAGAAAGCGAAGCTGATAACACATATCGCAACTATATCAACTTTAATCGAGACCTGCGACACTGCCCTTCGCACCAATATCTCGCGCTAAAACGCGCTGAGCGCGAAGGCATATTGAAGCTATCTCTCGACATCGACAATGATGAAGCTATTGACTCTATTTCATCTCGTTTGGTCAAGCGAGGCGCAAGTCAAGAGACTGCGACAATTGTCGGTAATGCTGTCACTGACAGTTATAAGCGCCTGCTGAGGCCATCTATTGAGAATGAAGTTAGCGCGCAGCTTAAAGAACGTGCCGACCATGAAGCTATTGCTTTATTTGCAGATAATCTGAGACAATTGTTACTTGCCCCACCTGTTCGCGGCAAGAATGTCTTGGCTATAGACCCTGGATTTCGCACTGGCTGCAAGCTCGCGGTCATTGATGCTCAATCCACACTGTTGACTGATGATGTAATCTACCCCACCCCTCCAAAGAATGACACTGCGGGCGCGGCAAAGCGTGTGAACGAGCTTATTGATAAATATAAAATACAAGCTATCGCATTAGGCAATGCCACAGCAAGCCGAGAGACAGAGGACTTTCTGCGTCGCGCAGGTATCGCTGACCGCGTTAGTCTATACATCGTCAGCGAAAGCGGCGCGTCAATATACTCTGCATCTGACATTGCACGCGAAGAGTTTCCGGATAAAGACGTCACGGTGCGTGGCGCGGTATCAATCGGTCGCCGACTGATTGACCCGCTTGCCGAATTAGTTAAGATAGACCCCAAATCAATCGGCGTAGGACAATATCAACATGACGTTGACCAAACGGCACTGAAATCATCTCTTGATTTCACGGTAATGAGTTGTGTGAACGCCGTAGGCATCAATGTGAATACAGCTTCACGACAATTGCTGTCGTATATATCCGGTGTCGGCCCTCAACTCGCTGCCAATATTATCGACTACCGCACCGCAAACGGAGCGTTTAAGCATCGCAAAGATTTGCTAAACGTGAAGCGCATGGGTGCTAAGGCTTACGAACAAGCAGCCGGGTTCTTGCGCGTGCCCGACGGTGACAATCCGCTTGACAACACAAATATCCACCCCGAAAGCTATCACATCGTTGAACAGATGGCAAAAGGATTAGGCACAGATTGCTCAACTCTTATTGGCAACAAATCGCTTATCGACAAAATTGACAAGGCGACTTATATCACAAAAAATGTCGGTACAGAGACCATCGACGACATCATAGCCGAACTGTTAAAGCCCGGTCGTGACCCACGTTGCGAAGTCGAAGCTCCGATTTTTAACACCGCCATTAAATCTATCGAAGACTTATCTGAGGGCATGATTTTGGACGGCGTTGTCAATAACATCACAGCCTTTGGCGCTTTTGTTGACTTAGGCATCAAGGAAAGCGGACTAATCCACATTTCACAACTCTCAGACAAGCGTGTTAACTCTGTTAGCGACGTTCTGAGTATTAACCAAAAGGTGACAGTGCGTGTTATTGAAGTTGATTTAGCACGACACAGAGTGTCTTTGTCAATGAAAGGCGTTTGATGATGGCAAACAGTTTTACAATCTGCTTTGGCAGTAACACCGATAACGCTCGTCTGAAAATATCAGCGGCACTCGATGAGATACGCACCGTTGCTGATGTAATAGCGCAATCAGAGGTCTACACATTCCCATCATATACCGGCATCGGCAAGGACTATTGCAACATGGTAATCAAGGGCTTGTCAGACCTATCGCTCTACGACTTCACAATCTTCACAAAACAACTTGAAAAAAAATTAGGCCGTACTTCTGAATCAAAAGCCTCCGGCGTTATGCCGATAGATATTGACATTATCTGCTGGAATTCAGAAACGATACGTCCAAGCGATGCGACACGCGAATATTTTATATTCGGATTGGAACGCTGCAAATAATTCCAAAGAGAAAATTGTGCTAAAATTTTGGACTTTCGCGGATAATTGGTAATTTTACGTCGGCTCTCACATGAGTCGGATATGCCATGGATATCAAACTACCACCGCGAAGCGGCAGCGAACCGCTCACGATAGAACAATCTTCAAAACAAGTTATAATCATCGGTGCAAACGGTGCCGGCAAGACAAGATTTGCCAATCGCATGGCGGCAGATTTTGGCAACAAAGCCTTTCGCATCTCAGCTCTTCGTGGCCTCTATGGTCACGGCGGCGAAGATACGGCTGAAGGCTCTATTGACTATTTATATCACCAAACCGTCAAGTCTTCGCCCCTGATAAATGCCGACATCAAAGGTCAACTTGAACGCCTTATCGCCCTGCTCCTCAATGAGGAAATGATTAACCTTATACGTTACAAATTGAAGATTGCCGAAAAAGGCAATGCGTCAACCGAGCTGCCCAAAACACGACTTGACCGCATGTCCAAACTATGGCAGACAGTCTTTCCTGACAACAAAATTTTAATCGAAAGTGGCAGGATGTTATTCGGCAAACGCAACAATGATGAGCACATCGCAGCAAACAGGCTGTCTGACGGCGAGCGCACGGTGATGTATCATATTGCAGCTGTGCTGTTTGCTCCACAAAAAGCAGCAATCTTTGTCGAAAGTCCTGAGATGTTCTTGCATCCATCAGCAACGAGCCGTCTTTGGGATAGCATTGAGCACCTGCGTCCCGACTGCCAATTTATATATATAACTCACGACCTCGACTTTGCCGCGACACGAAACGGCGGGCCTAAAATCTGGGTGCAAAATTTTGACCCGGTAAACGAGACTTGGCAATACGACATCTTGGGAGCTCACGAAGGCATATCCGAAGAATTATATCTCGCTATAATCGGTGCTCGCAATCCCGTTTTATTTGTCGAAGGCGATGGCATAAACTCAATTGACGCGCATCTCTATCCGCTTGTTTTCAAAGAATATACCGTCAAATCATTAGGCAGCTGCAACAAAGTGATTGAAGCGACACGAGCATTTAATGACCTCGCAGACTTTCATCACCTCGACTCTCACGGCATTGTTGACAGAGACCGACGCAGTCCTCACGAAGTGGACTATCTGCGCAGCCGCAAAATCCTTGTGCCTGATGTGGCTGAGATTGAAAATATTATGATGCTCGAGGAAATAGTGCGCACCGTTGCGGCTCACTTCGGGCGCGACGAATCGGCAGCCTTTGCAAAAGTAAAGAAAGGTATCATGAAACTTTTTGAAGCAGACTTGCATCAACAAGCTCTCCAACACACGCGCCACCGCATCAAGTCAGCCGTTGAGCATCGCATTGACGGTCGCTTCTCCAATATCACTAAGTTGGAAGAACATATTAACGAGCTACCTCAGATATTAAATCCTCGCGGACTTTATGAAGGCTTTTGCCGTGACTTCCGCCGATATGTAGGCACTGACGACTACGCATCAGTCTTGCGCGTATATAATCGTAAATCAATGCTTAGCGAGAGTCATGTCACTGAGATATGCGGCATCCGCAACGGAGATCGCAACGCATACGTCCGCACAGTCATTAACCTCTTACGACTCGACAATGCAGAATCAGAACGCATCCGCAAAGCAGTAAGAACTTGCTTCGGATTGAATTAATATTTTTATAGGCAATTAAACAGCAAAGGCTTCACGTCGATGACGTGAAGCCTTTGTTACTATGGAGTTATTGTTAAAGTGTTACACCGGATTTAAAGATAGCAATTTCTTTTGCACCGATTTGTTCATGGTGGAGTTTATTCTCACCATTCACTGTTGCAATAATCTTGTCAATGAGGCTTGCAAGAAGCTCTGAGGGAACACATCCGTCTTCAATCAAAGCACCGGCGTTAAAGTCAATCCATTTAGATTTGAACTTTGACAACTGAGTATTGGTTGAGATTTTCATTGTCGGGATGAAAGTTCCGAAGGGAGTGCCACGACCTGTAGTGAACAATACAATCTGACAACCTGAGAGTGCCAATGTTGTTGAAGCGACAAGGTCATTACCGGGAGCTTGTAACAAGTTCAAGCCCTTGTTTTTAATCTTGTCAGCATAGCTCAACACATCGACAACGGGTTGAGAGCCGCCCTTTTGAACACAACCGAGAGACTTCTCTTCGAGTGTTGTGATACCACCCTTCTTGTTACCCGGTGACGGGTTTTCATAGATAGGTTGATTGTGAGAGCGGAAGTAGTCTTTGAAGTCGTTAATCAAGTGAACGGTGCAATCAAAGACCTTGCGGTCAACGGCACGGTTCATCAAGATAGTCTCGGCGCCGAACATTTCGGGTACTTCTGTCAATACAGTAGTGCCACCGTGTTCGATTAACCAGTCAGAGAACATACCAACAAGCGGATTAGCAGTGATACCAGACAGACCATCAGAGCCACCGCATTTCAAACCAACGCGAAGCATTGAGATGGGCAGCGGTTGACGTTTGTCAGCCTTCATCTGCTCGAGGAGGTCACGACAGATTTCAAAACCTGCTTGGATATCATCCTCAACCTCTTGTGCGATAAGGAATTTCACACGAGACTCATCAAATTCGCCCATAGCGGCACGGAGATCAGCAATCTGGTTGTTTTCACAGCCAAGGCCGAGCACCAAAACGCCACCAGCATTTGGGTGTTTTGCGAGAGCCGCGAGAGCTGCGCGAGTGTTAGCGTGGTCAGTGCCAAGCTGTGAGCAGCCGTAATTGTGAGTGTAAGCGCGCACATCGTCAACGTGTGAGCAGTCACATTCAGCTTTGATACGAGCTACGATAGCATTAGCCTCACCGTTTACACAACCCACGCTGGGGACAACCCAAAGCTCGTTGCGAATACCCATGTCGCCTGATTTGCGGAGATAGCCATTGATAGTCAACTCATCTTTAGAAGCTGAGTGGTTATCTGCAACAGGTGAATAAGTATATTGCAAGTCATCGCGGAGGTTTGTCTTGATGTTGTGTGAGTGAATCCACTGACCTTGTTTAATCAAAGTCGTCGCATGACCGATAGGATAGCCATATTTAATTACAGACTCACCCTCGGCGATATCGCGCAAGGCAAACTTGTGGCCACGCGCGATATCCTCGCATAAGGTTATTTGTTGGTCGTCGATAGTTATAACTTCGCCTTTTTTGAGGTCATCAACCAAGGCAACAGCTACGTTATCGGCTACATTAATTTTAAGACAACGCTTCATTATTGGCGAGCTAAGAAATTAGTTAAAGCTGCTTCCATACCGTTAGCCTTGATGTCGGCGAGGTATTCAGCTACAGTGTCAACGAAACCGGGAACTTGAGAGAAGTCGAGCAAGAAGATGCCGCCTTCTTTAACGATTTTTTGAACGGTAGTGTGGAGGTCAGCAGCGTTCCAGTTTGAACGGATGTATTCAACGTGTTCCTTAGTATCATCGGGCTCAAATGTTGAATCGGGGCTGTAGAGGGCAAGCAAAGCTGCGAAGGTGAAGCATTCGTATTTAGCGAGTTGACCCTTCTTAGCGTTGTTATCCTTAACAGTCGGGAAGTTGCGTGCTTCCCACTTAGAGAGTGAGTTAAGCGCGATTGATTTGAGATAGTGTTTGATATAAGGGTTCAAGAAGCGTTCAAGAATTTCAGCAGAGAAAGCCTTGAGCTCAGCTTGGTCACCTTCGATAACGGGGAGAACTTCTTTCTCTACCATTTCGTTGATGAACTTGTTGACAATTGGAGTGTGGAATGCGTCAGCCACAGTTTCGCAACCGAGTTGCAAAGCTACGGGGACCATACCGGTGTGTGAGCCATTCAAGATGCGCACCTTCTTGTCGCGGAATGCTTTGATAGAAGGTTGGAATACAACGTGAAGGCCTGCTTTGTCGAGGGGAAGTTCTGCTTGGAGTTTCTCGTAGCCTTTGCCACCGATAACCCAGAGGTGATAAAATTCGCCCTTAACAACGAGGTTGTCGTCAAAGCCGAGTTCCTCTTTGATTTCGTTGATGTTGTCACGGGGGAAGCCGGGAACGATGCGGTCAACGAGAGAATCGCAGAATGTACATGCTGTTTCAACCCAGTTGATGAAGTCAGCGCCGAGGTTAGTTCTCTCAGCGTGGCGCAATACATATTTGTGCAATGTAGTTGCGTTGTCCTCGATGAGTTCGCAGCAGATGAACATCAAGCCCTTAGTGGGGTCACCGTTGAAGTGTTTGAAGCGGTGATACAACAGAGCTGTTACCTTGCCGGGGAATGAAGTCGGAGGGGTAGCAGTGAGGTCATCATCTTCAACATAAGTGATGCCTGCTTCAGTTGTATTTGATACAACAATCTTCAATTCGGGAGAAAGGATATATTTTTCGTATGTAGCGTAATCGCGATAAGAAGAAACAGATTCTTGAACGCTCTTAACAAGACGAACTTCTTTGGTAGGCTTGCCATCCTTGATACCTTCGAGGTAAACGTGATAGAGGTTAGATTGCTTGTTCAACAAGTCAATCATAGTAGCGTTGCCACGGGGCTCGATGATAACAACACCGTGATTAGTAACACCTGCTTCGTTAGCAATATCAATTTGCCAGTCAACAAATGCTCTAAGGAAGTTACCTTCACCAAATTGAAGGATTTTGACAGGGCGAACCGGCTTTTCTACGGTTGTAGCATTGAGTTCTTTAATCATAACAATGATTTTTTCGGTTATTTAGGGTTATTACTTATTCTTTTATGGCATCACACTTTGATAACTTTGTATTTGGGGACAAAGAGCTTCATGATAATCCAGCCAATCATGTAAGCGACACCGCAAATACAGAAGATGATAAAGTATCCGGCAGGTTTGCCTTCAAAGCCCATGAACTGCATATTTGTAGCAGCTGCATAGTCAAAGAGCTGACCTGAACCCTTATTAATAAGGAATGAACCAAGACCACCTGCCATACCGCCGATACCTACGATAGTAGCGATTGTGCTCTTGGGGAACATATCACCAACTACTGAGTAGATATTTGCCGACCATGATTGGTGTGCGGCACCTGCGATACCGATGATAATGATAGGATACCAATATGAATAGTTACCAAGCGGTTGAGCTAATAATGCCAACAAGGGGAACAATGCAAAGATAAACATTGCTTTCATACGAGCAGCATACGGGTCTTTGCCTGTCTTGTTGATGATTATTGTCGGGAGCTTACCACCATAGATTGATAACATGGTGATTGCATAGAGTACAAAGATTAGCAACTGCGCTGTGCCTGTGTCTGATGAGAAACCATAAACGTCAGAGATGTAAGCGGGAGTCCAGAACAAATAGAACCACCACACACCGTCGGTCATGAATTTACCGAAGAATACAGCCCATGTTTGCGGATACTTGAAGCATTTGAGGAAGCCGATAGAGTCTTTTTTGCTCTCTTTCTTTTCTTCAGCTGCTGCAGCAGCATCTTCGTGCTTATCTTGCTCAATATATGCCAACTCGGCAGCGTTTACACGAGAATTCTCAGACGGTTTTTTATACAAGAACATCCATGCACCCATCCAGATAAAGCCGAGACCACCGATGATGACGAATGCCATTTCCCAGCCGTTACCAATGCCGATTGATTGGAAGTAACGAGCCAACGGCGGGATAGAAACAGGAGCAGCGAGTGCGCCCACTGTAGAGCCGGCGTTAAAGATAGATGTAGAGAATGCGCGGTCTTTCTTCGGGAAATATTCTGCTGTCACCTTGATAGCTGCCGGGAAGTTACCCGCTTCACCTGTGCCGAGGATAATACGAGCTGCGATGAAGTAGTAAACGCTGACAGTGGCAATAGTGGCAGTGATTGCACCTGTAGCGCCAACCATCTCACCGGCATCGCCGAGGCCGATGGTGTGCTCAGTTGCCCAGCCGCAGAGAGCGTGGAGACACGCGCCTGCTGACCAAATAAATATTGCCCAAAGGTAGCCCTTCTTTGTTCCCATCCAGTCGATGAAACGACCGGCAAACAAGTTAGCTACTGCATAAACGATTGAGAATATGGCAGTAATGTCGCCATAGTTAGAGTCAGTCCAGTGAAACTCGGGAGCGATAAAGTCTTTCCATGTCAACGAAAGGACTTGACGGTCGAGATAGTTAACAGTTGTCGCGAAGAACAACAAACCACAGATAACCCAACGGAAGTTGGTCATCTTTTGTGCGGCATTATTACTCATATAGTTTTAGGTATTAGAATTTGAAATATTCTTTAGCATTGCGGTAGCAAACGCCTTGAACGATTTCACGACCAATGAATTCGATTTCTGATGCAGGGAGTAAACCTTGTTCGATGTCGTTACCGAGAAGGTTACAGAGCGTGCGGCGGAAATATTCGTGGCGTGGATATGAAAGGAATGAACGAGAGTCAGTTAACATACCTACGAAGCGGCTAAGCAAGCCAAGGGTTGATAACGCGTTCATTTGTTTCTCCATACCATCTTTTTGATCGAGGAACCACCAACCTGAGCCGAATTGGATTTTACCTGCGCCATAACGACCATCTTGGAAGTTGCCAAGCATAGTAGCAACTAATTCGTTATCACGAGGATTGAGGTTGTATATAATTGTTTTGGTCAATTTGTCTTGAGAAGCGAGCTTGTCAAGGAACTTAGACATGTTCTTTGCTACGGTAAAGTCTCCGATAGAGTCGAAACCGGTATCAGCACCGAGCTGTTTGAACATGCGTGAGTTGTTGTCACGAATTGCACCGTAGTGGAATTGTTGAGTCCAACCTGAATCGTGGTCCATGATTGCGAATTCAACCATCATGGCAGATTTGAATTTAGAAATTTCTTCCTTAGTCAATTCAGTACCACCATATACTTTGGTGAAGATAGCTTCAACTTCAGCTTGAGTGTAATCTTCGGCATAGAATTCTTCAATACCATGGTCAGCCAAGCGACAACCTACAGATTCAAAGAATTTGTGACGTACTTTCAAAGCTTCGATAACGTCACCATAGCTTTTAATCGCCACGCCTGATACTTCAGCGAGTTTGTTGATGTATTCGCGATATTTAACTGGGCATTCAACGGCCATGGCTTTATCAGGACGCCAAGTCGGCAACATCTTAACGCTGAATCCATCCTCTTTAACCTTCAAGTGGTGCTCAAGAGAGTCTACGGGATCGTCAGTTGTGCAAACGACTTCTACATTGTAGTGTTGCATCAAACCTCTAGCGAAGAACTCCGGGTGTTGGAGCTTTTCTGAACATTCATCATAGATTTCGCGTGCAGTTGTAGGATTGAGCAATTTATTAACACCGAACGCTGTTTTTAATTCGAGGTGAGTCCAGTGGTAGAGCGGGTTACGCATAGTGTAGGGCACTGTTTCTGCCCATTTTTCAAACTTCTCCCAATCGGTGGTGTCTTTGCCTGTGCAGAAACGTTCGTCCACGCCGTTAGTGCGCATAGCACGCCATTTGTAGTGATCACCTTCAAGCCAGATTTTTGATAAGTTCTCGAAGCGGTGGTTAGAAGCCACATATTCGGGAATCAAGTGACAGTGATAGTCGATAATCGGCATTTTTTCCGCATAGTCATGGTACAATTTCTGTGCGGAAGGCGTTTGGAGAAGAAAATTCTCGTCGTTGAATTTTAGCATAATGAAATCTTTATAGAGTTTAGTCCTTACTGTTTTTCATAGGCATAAATGCCTGATTTACAGTCAACATAATTATTGGTTTAATATTTTTAATAGGTTGTTACTCACCAACTATCCATACGTTTTGCTCCATGTTTTGTCACGCACAATGATTCAGGTTAGCCGGCAGTCACTTTTGCTATTGCAAAATTATACCTTATTTGATAATTTCGCCTTTTTTAAGCGTTAAATAAAGCAAATTAGAATTGACTTGCCGCATTTTTTTAGGCCGCCTATGTTTTGTAGAATTATTTCTGCGTACTTTTGCAGTGATAAATTATCTGCGCAACTCAATAATGAAAAATTATCACCATATATTCTTGTCAATATGCCTCGCGAGTGCATTTGTCGGTTGCAACAAGACAGATGACTCTTTTCAGACGATTAATCCCGTTTACCGCTACCTGTCAGATGTAAAGAGCACACACGCAACGATGCCCGACTCACTCAGTGACGGCATCAGCGCGATGATGTCTGTGCTCGGCGTTGACAGCCTTGATTCTCAAATCATTGAGGCATGGTCTAACTCGCCTGCCGTGGCTGTGTTCACGCCTCCGGTGGACAGCGTATTCCCCAACCTCACTGCGGTAGAGCGTCAGCTCGGCGCGATAATAAGCAACGCTGCAAAAGAGAAGCTGAACATTCCTGATTATAATTATTCAGCCGTTGTCTGGGGCAAGCAGATACCCATCGTATTTGTTGACAATGTCATGCTTATTGCGCTCAATCATTACCTCGGAGCTGACTATCCGGGCTATGCGCGTTGGGCTGATTATCAGCGCTTCACGAAGTCGGCAGACTTCCTTCCATACGACTTGGCAGAGGCTATTGTCGCCACAAGCTATGAGTTTAAGGGTGAAGCTGACAAGTCTACCGTCCTAAGCAATATGCTGTATAACGGCGCACTTACAGAGGCAAAGATGAGACTTGTTAAAGATGCAGACTTAGCTCACGCATTAGGTTACACCAAAGAGCAGCTGCAGTGGCTTGACAAGCATGAGCGCGATTTGTGGCAGGAATTGGTTGGCAAAAAACTACTCTATGATGTGTCAGATTTCACCAAAGAGAAGCTGCTCGACCCGACACCGGCGACGTCTCTGCTCAATGCCAACGCGCCCGGTCGCGCCGGTAGATACTTGGGCTACAAGATAGTCAAGTCTTATCTGAAGCATAATCCGGACACAACGATTGGTCAACTTTTATCGCCTGATTTTTACCAATCAGTAGACGCTCTTATTAACGCTCAATACGAGCCATAACGATTATAACCCAATGAAGATACAACTGATTTGCGTCGGCCGCACCCGCGAAAGTGCCATCGAAAAAGCCATTGAGAAATATTCTGCTCGCATCCCCTACTACATCCCATTTGAGATTGTGGTCATACCGGATATCAAAACGACAAAGGCTATGACAGAGGACAAGCAAAAAGAGCTCGAAGGGGAACGCATTTTAGCGGCAACTGAGCGTAACGACTTCGTCATGCTTCTCGATGAACGCGGCAAGGAATTGACCTCACGCGAGTTCGCCGATTTTATAGCTAAGAAAGCCGTAATGTTACCACGCAACCTCGTTTTTGTAATCGGAGGGCCTTATGGCTTCTCACCTGCCGTCTATGAACGTGCAGATTCAAAATTATCATTGTCCAAGATGACTTTTCCACATGAACTGATAAGGCTGTTCTTTGTCGAACAAGTCTACAGAGCATGTACAATCAATCGTGGCGAGCCATATCACCACGATTGAGTTAAATCACTTTTTTACTTTGTCAGGATTTTTGGCGATGAAGTCTTTCCATGACTTACATCCCTTTTCGACTTGCGGTCGTGAGGATTCATAGAAGTGACAAAGCGCAGCGCCGAGCGCGTCTGTCGCATCAAGTTGCGGCAATAGATTTTCTTTAGGGATATTCAGAATACGGCGAAGCATTTCTTGGACTTGCTCCTTTGAAGCAGCGCCGCTTCCGGTTATTGCCATTTTGATTTTACGCGGTTCATATTCGGTTATGGGAATATCTCGCGAGAGTGCCGCAGCCATAGCGACGCCTTGTGCTCGCCCTAACTTGAGCATTGACTGCACATTCTTGCCAAAGAACGGCGCTTCGATGGCGAGCTCATCAGGCAAATATTGATTGACGATATCAAGAACGCGGTCATATATGCGATGAAGGCGCATATAGTGATTTTCAAACTTATTAAGTTGAATAACACCCATTGCTATCACCGCAGGTTTGCGCCCTTTAACGCCGAGCAAGCCATAGCCCATGATGTTCGTGCCGGGGTCTATGCCGAGGATTATCCTATCCCACTCTTTTAAATCTTCCTGCATACAATCGTCTATTTGATAACTTCGAGACCGGTTCTAAACCACACGACACGCTCACCGCAACGGCTATGCAGCTCATCAAGCAATTGCTGACCTACACCGTCAAACCAAGCGAGGGCTTCATCTGCGCGTGACGTGTGCAAGTGGAGCGCATAGCTCTCATATCCGGGGTCTTGCTCGGCTATGACACGCGCAATCATTGAGTTATCAAATATGCCTGATGCCATCGCAGCATTGACATAAGTCTCTTTAATCCATCGTATAATGCTCGGAGTGAGCGCACGATCAATGCAAAATGTTGTGTTATATATATTCATAAATTTTGGTTAGCTTTTAGCTGATTTTAGTTGTTGCTTGTGACTGAGGAAGCGAGGTATAAATTTGAGATGACGCAATACGGTCGGGATGAAGCCGTAGTATTTAGTCATAATCTTAAAGCGTTCAATTAGTGATGCTCTGCGATTGGCTGTCGTCATGCCTTCATAGAGATAATCAATCAGAACTCCGTCAATATAGCAGTTGCGGCGCGAATGTTGCAAACAGCGGATACACCAATCATAATCGGCTGAATAGCGATAGCTTAAATCATAAGCCGATGCGATTTTTCGCAGCACGACAAATGCTTGGTGGCACACCAACATGCCATTAGCAAAGCTATGCAGACTGAGCCGCTCAGGAGCGCGCAGGTGACGCGGCGCTACAAACGTGCCTTTATCGTCAACTAAATCGGTCTGTCCGTAGACGATACCGGGATAGTCATTATCCATAATAGCATCAGCCAAGACCTGTAATGTCGTCGATGTGTGGAACTTGTCTCCGGAGTTTAGAAAGATAACATAATCGCCTTTAGCCATGCCGAGGCCTTTGTTCATAGCGTCATACAGACCTTTGTCAGGCGCAGATTTGACGATGCGTTGCTCGGAGTGATGACGTTGGACAATTTGCAGCGTTTCATCCGTAGATGCACCGTCAACTATTATGTGCTCAAAAAGGCTGCACGTTTGACTATCGACACTTAGCAGTGTGCGCTCGATGGTCGCCGCTGCATTATATGTTACGGTTATGATTGAGAATAAAGGTGCCATTACGCATCAGTTTTTTGATTAGAAACACATGAAGCTATAAGATTGTCTATTGCCTCTTTAGCATTGCCACTATCGACTTTGCGGTGCATATTATAGCCTATATCGTTAGTACGGATTTCGCCGGGCATGCTCTTGGCAAATTGTTTCATCACAGATGAGTCTACATTTTCATATAGCAATGTAGTCTTAACAGCTACATCAAGTATTCGGTTCGGTGCACTTCCGACATGGCCTGACGATATATCTTTAATTGGCGTTACACGCTGCCACAAAGCATCTCTGCCATCAGAGTGAACGCTCAATAGTCCATCGTTTGTGTGAACGATACTTGCATATACCAATGGTGCACCGGTGTAAAGGCGCATCCACTCACGCGGCTTAATCTTAAACAACTCGGTAATAGCCACCTTAACGGCTAATTCGCCTTCATACACCAACAAGAGATAAGCGTCTTGTTCGTGTTCACCAACGATGAGTGTCAGACGGCTCTGATCTTCTTCATAATCATCACGCAAAGAATATTTCAGACTTACGTTATTGTCAAAGTAGATGTAGGCTTGCGGTGCTACGAAGTTATCTTGATAGTCATGGAGAACATTTTGTCGCCATGTTGAGGTCGCAATCTTATCTTCTTGGAGTTCATCGGCATATTGTGATATGGGCTCTTGCTCAACAGCAATAGGCTCAGGGCTTAAAGTCTCGTCATCCTTATTAGCTAAAGCATCAGCAGCAGCGGCTTTCTCGGCAACCTTAACAACGCGCTCCATTTGCAGCATCTTCAGCGCCTTACGTTCTTCGATAAATCGGCGTTGCTCTTCAGGATTGCGCAATTCACGGATGGTTGAGCTTTGTCTCTCGTAATATGCGTTATTGAGTTTAATCGGCTCTAAAGACGGCTTAACCTTGACAACGACAACGGCTTTTGCGGCATCATTGTCGGGCGCAATGTCAACGAGGCGGCTCACTGTGTCACCAAACGTATAGTGAACAAGGTTTGCGAGGAACACAGCTACATTGTCAACGTCTTTAATCTTATTGGTGTAAGTTCCGACTTGTGCGAGGTGCGTTTTATAATAATCAAAGTCAGGTTGCAGACCGGTCTCATAGTGTGTCGAGTCATTCACACCGATATACAGCGTACCGCCACCGGCGTTTAAGAATGACGCAATTACGCGCAAGATGATGAATTGTTGCTGTTCAGGATTAGCCATAAGTTTCTCTCCTTTATGGCGTGCCGGGTAGACGATACTTGACTTGAACTCAACATATAATGATTCGGAGCCATAGTATTTTAATTGACGTGTCTCACTGTTGACACGGAGCAAGGTCTTAATCTTACTCTTTATGCTATCGGCAATTTCGCTATCAGTTGTCTCAGACTCAACGACCATGTTATAAGACAACACCATGCGAGCCAAATTAGCTTCGAGCTCGTTGCGTGCGCCGTTGATAATCTCCAACAAATCATTAATTCTATCTTTATCGCCGAGCCATGACACGATTTCAAGTCTCTTGTATAGGATGCTAAGCTGAGGATTAGAACAAGCTATATCTGAATATGCCATCAATTTCTCGGTGTCAACATTGCTGTTTGTAGCAAAGTATTCGTGCATTATCAGCAAAGACGCGTGAGCGCTCAACAGCTCTGCGATGTCCTTATCGTCGATGATGAGAGCTAACAGACGAGCAAAGTTGATATAATCAAATGCTTCAACCAACTCTTTATCAGCAACGACTTTAAATCTGATAATATCAATCAGTTCTCTGACCTCCTCTTTTTTAAGTTCCTCAAAGTTTTCACTTGAAGACTCATTGTCAGACATGAAATCCGGGCTATCATCCTCGTTATCAACGACAAGTGCAATTTCACGCATTATGTTGGTGAATGCTTTCAAGTTGTCAATATTGTCATATTCAGACGCATCGCCGATAATTTCGCCTTTATATGCTCCATAGGGAGTAGTGCCGACAATGCGGAATTTCACTTTGTCTTTGACGATGTAAGGTTCTTCATTAGGATTACGCTTCAGGTATAACCCAAAGCCCTTGTCGCATATCGCGCTATAATCCAAATTAGCATCGCTCGTTATTACCGCGAGATATACGTCATTATAGTTTATTATACTGCTGATAGCCTTATCAATTTCCTCTTTAAGAGAGAATTGGAACGAGCCATCGGCATAAGCCGCGATAACACGCGCGCAGAAGTGATATGGCTTGCCTTTCTCATTGAGATAAGACATTGGTGGAATCTGAGGTATGCGATAACCGACAATGTTCTCACGCAAGATAAAGCCTGATGCCGGTTTTATGCCATTTAAATCATCATCAATGCGACACCACAACATCGGATTGCCTTTTTCATCATAATCCGTACCGGTGACAATGACGTGAACTTCCTCGCCAACCGTTGCCGTATGATAGTGCGTTTGTATCGGCTGCTCACTCGTTGCAACTACGCTCTGACGTGCGCCAAAGAGGTCATTTTCAATCTCACGCCACCACTTGTTATGGTTCTCCAATTTGTTACTTTTAATTGGAGTAATGCCTTTGTGATAAATCTGAGGTTGCAACCAAGACATGAGGCCGTTAGGTATCACGCGCTCGTTGGTGTGCATATCGAGACGTCCGATGGCAATGCCGTCCTTTGAAATTCTGACAGAGACATTTCCGGCTTGCAAGGCGTGGACGGTCGGGAGTGACTTGAGCTCGGACATTGAGGTCTTGACCGTGGCAGAGGTCATCATCAACATCGGCTCTTTGATTTGATCATAACTGAAAGTCACAGGCAGTTTTACTCCAAGCAGGCACATCAGAGACTTAGTGAGCAACTCTCGATTCTTATCAGGTCTCAGCAGTGAGATATAGCGATAGAACAGCGACATATTGCGGTCGAAAGCCGGGAATGTATCGGGATCTGCCATGAACATCTGCAAGGCGATTGCCGTGATTATTGTCTCAAGTCTATGGTTCTCGTCCTTGCTCTCGGCTTGTGGAAGGTCGTCAATAGCCTTGCGCGCTTGTCTGATATAAATCTCAAACTGCTCGACGAAGGCGTTGCTGAACGTGTTGTTAGTCCATGTTGACAACTTTCGTCCCATGATAATATCAAAGATGCGGCTAAGATATGAGTCTATCATCTCAGGATATAACCTGAAGATAAGCATCAAAATTGAGAGTTGTAATGTCGGATGATAAAGATAACCCGACTTGCGCAACTTATCCATAAGTCCCTCGACAAAGTCAGCTTGTCTGCCCTCTGAGATAATCTTTAGAGTCGTTATGTAAGGGTCAACCGCTTCAATCAACTCGGTGAGCTGGATTTGAGCGTTTTTGCGTCTACTGTCATTACAATTGCTCAAGAAGTGAGAGCCTTCCAACAAGAACAATCCCGCTTCGCGATAGTGATTAAACAGAGAACGGAAAGCGCGGTTGCGGCGGCGCACATTTGACGAGATAAACCATTCGGCAAGATGTTGCTCTATGGCGTGAAGGAACGAGAATGGCCAATGCGAATTGCACTCGGCAAGCTCCTCTGCCGCAGCGCTCATTGCCGGCAAGTTCATGACCGTGTTAGCGATAAAATCACGCTCCGCCTTGCTGACTTTTATTTGATCACAGATTTCTTCAAGAGTTAAAAAAGGCAACTGCAAGCCATCATCTACGCGCTTTAATATAAATTTTGTAGCGTCAAGTTTATCGAACTGACAGTTGACTATTTGGTTGATGGATAATAATGCCCCCGGCTCATATAATCTGAAATAAATGCCATATTCATCTCTCAGAAAGAATGGGTCTTCAGCTCTTGTCGGTACACTTGTAACAGTAAAATTAAAAACCTCGCCACGCTTGGCTCCTTCGCCATAAATATCGTTAACGTACTGAGGTATAAAATGGTCAACAATCGGTATATCTCTATCAATCGCTTTTACTCGGCATTTCAACATTCGCGGCAACTTCTTGTCCTGCTGAAATTTAATCTTTGGCAATCTGATTTCGGTAATACCGTCATTCAATAATAATCTAAAAAAACTCTCAGACAAGTCATCAGTCTGCACGACATCAAACTCATAGGCTCTGCCTATTTCATAGAATTGCATTGTGATAAAATTTTGTTACTTAGACTTATAAAATGATAGCTTTTTGCTAAAAAAGCAAAATTCTCACAAATATAATACTATTTTTTGAGACAGCAAAAATTTGTATCTTTGCAACATATTTTCTGTCGATTAACATAATACCCAAGAATATGAACGTAAAAATAGGTGATACCGTGCGCTATCTTAACGCCGTAGGTGGTGGCGTGGTCACAAAAATCAAAGATAATATCGCTTTTGTTGATGATGACGGGTTTGAAACACCGGTCTTGATTAAAGAATGTGTCGTAATATCTTCACCGTCACAAGAGAAGCCGCAGAATGATGCTAAATCTCAGCCCGCTCCGCTCAAAGAGATACCGTCAAAACCAAACCCCGCTATTGACGAGCCGGCTTTTGTCGAAACGCAAGCCGGTGAGAAACTAAATGTGGTATTGGCTTTTGAGCCGACAAACATTAAGCGTCTGTCTGAGTCAACTTTTGATGTCTATTTGGTCAATGACTCAAACTATTATCTCTATTTTTCTTGGCTCACTCGCGCTAACGAAAGCGACAAGTGGACTGCTCGATATGCCGGTATTATTGAGCCGGGTATTCAACTTCTGTTAGGCGAAATATCATCTGCCGACCTGCCGGAAATGGATAGAACGGCTGTGCAATATCTCGCATTCAAACGCGATATGCCCTTCAGCCTTAAAGCCCCGGCTTCTGTCGAGTTAAGTCTTGACACGACTAAATTTGCCAAGCTACACTGCTTCCGCGAGAATGTCTACTTTGACGAGCCCGTAATTGCTTTGGATATTGTCAAAAATGACGTTGCCGGGAAACCGCAATTCATCCCTAACAGCGATGAGTTAGAGCAAGCCATGAAACAAAAAATCCGCAAGGACCAGCCCGTCCGCCGTCCGATTGCAAAGCACAACCATAAGCCGCAAGAGTTGGTCGTTGACCTCCATATTGCCGAATTGATTGACAATACTGCCGGACTGTCTAACGCTGATATGCTCAACTTGCAAGTCGATAAATTCCGCGAGGTCATGGATGCTAATCTACGCAATTATGGTCTGAAGATTGTTTTCATTCATGGCAAGGGCGAAGGCGTGCTGCGCCAAGCTATTATGAAAGAGCTAAACCACAGATATAAAGGTCACGATGTGCAAGATGCCTCATTTAGAGAATATGGCTTTGGCGCAACTCAAGTGACCATCAAGCAAGTTCAAAAATGATAATTTACTTCTCAGGCACAGGCAACACTCGCCACGTTGCGACGCGCCTTGCTGCTATACTTGGCGAAGATGTCACCGAATTGACAGGCGAGCTTATTGCTAATCCAAAGACAGCATCGCTAACCTTAACCGGCAAACGCATAATCTGGGCATTCCCCACCTACTCTTGGGGAGTGCCGCCGATTGTTGTTGACTTCATCTCGAATGTCAAACTGACGGGCGCAGAGACAGTAGCTCACTTCATGGTGACGACCTGCGGCGACGATATAGGTCTGACAGACAAACAATGGCGCAAGCTACTCAGCAGACGCGGCTGGAAAGCTCAGAGCGCTTACTCGGTCACTATGCCCAACACATACATCTGCATGAAAGGCTTTGATGTTGACAATCAAGAGCTTGAAGAGAATAAAATCTCACAGTCAGACGCTCGCATCAGCTATATCGCCGAGAGCATTAATGTCGAGGCTATTCCCGTGACAGATGTCGTGAGAGGCAGTTGGGCGTGGGTTAAAACCGCCATTGTTTACCCCTACTTCAAGCGGTTCTGCATGTCACCCAAGCCATTCCACGTGACAAACGCTTGTGTCGCCTGCGGCAGATGCGCCAAAGTCTGTCCTTTGGGCAATATCAAGTTATCCGATGAACGCCGACCGTTCTGGGGACGCAAATGCGCCTTGTGCTTGCGCTGCTATCATGCTTGTCCCGTCCATGCCGTGGCTTACGGCAGAACAACAGAGGACAAAGGGCAGTTTAATAGATGGTTAAAATAACAAATATATTGCAAAATTTTGTTATTAACAGCGGATTAACGATTCAGAATTAATAATTTTGGCAAACTGAAAATAAATCTATCCATATTAAACACATAAGAATATGAAATTCGTACTTGCATTAGCAACGGCACTGCTCGGCGTAGCATCGACAGTACAAGCGCAAGATTTCAATGCAAATTTTGCTGACTCAACGCTCCGTCTCGATTATATCCTGTCAGGAGGCACAAAAGCCGCCGACATCAGCATTGATGAGCAAATTAAATTTGCAGGATGGGCAGGCCGTCGCCACCACCTCAAGGAGCTGCCTATCTTGGGCAACGGTCATCTCACAATGACGACACTATCAGGCGACACAATCTATCGCACATCATTCTCAACGCTGTTCCAAGAATGGCTTGTCACTGACGAAGCACAGACAAAACATCGCTCGTTTGAACACACTCTGTTAGTGCCCTACCCTCGTCAAACCGTCAACATTAACGTCACTTTACTTGACTATAAACATCAGACCATCGCGTCTCTTGACCATCAAATAGACCCGACAGACATTCTGATTAAAACAAAGACACCACAAGCTGTCACTCGCTACATCCACAAAGGCGGCGACGTTAAGACAGCCATTGACGTGGCAATCCTCAGCGAAGGCTACACCGACAGCGAAATGGAGCTATTCTTTGGCGATGCCCAACACGCCACAGAGAGCATTCTGTCTCACACCCCGTTTAAACAAATGAGCGACAAATTCAATTTTATTGCAGTGTTCACTCCGTCACAAGATTCAGGCGTGAGCATTCCCCGCTTAAACGACTGGAAGAAAACAGCTTTCTCATCAAACTTCAGCACCTTCTACTCAGACCGTTATCTGACCTCTACCCATGTTCACGACATACATGACGCGATAGCGGGTCTGCCATACGAGCATCTCATCATCTTGGCAAACACCGACGAGTATGGCGGCGGCGGCATCTACAACTCTTACACATTAACGACAGCACACCACGCCAACTTCTGGCCCGTTGTAACACACGAATTCGGACACAGCTTTGGCGGCCTTGCCGACGAATACTTCTATGAACAAGACGTGATGCTTGACACTTATCCTCTCGATGTGGAGCCGTGGGAACACAACATCACGACACTCAAAGACTTCAACTCTAAGTGGGCAAATCTTATTCCAAAAGGCACGCCCATACCTACCGACAAAAATGACGCTGATAAATATGCCATCGGCGTTTTTGAAGGCGGAGGCTATTCATTTAAGGGCATCTATCGTCCGGCGTTCAATTGCAGAATGCGAACTAACGAATATCCCGACTTCTGCCCCGCTTGTCAAGATTGGTTAACGAGACTAATCAACTTCTATACCGAAGAATAATTATCTCGCGACATATCAACAGCTTAATCGTGTCCGTTACTGAATAATCGCTCATTAACGGACACTTTTTTATTATATTTAAACTTTAAATTCGCCAAATCTTTTTTAACTTTGCATAGTTTAGACGTTCCGTAAATTATGACAAATACAAATAACATATACACACCCGAAGACACAATGCGGTCACTTATTGCCGACAATTCAATGCTATTAATGGCAATAAGCAGGTTTGACATATCATTGGGCTTCGGCAACAGCACAGTGGCAGAGGCTTGCGCGGCAAACAATGTCGATTGTGACACATTCTTGGCAATTGCCAACCACATCAGCAACAAAGACCATTCGCGCTACAAAGTTGACATAGCAGCGCTGACAGGCTATCTAAGACGCGCACACTCCTATTTCCTTGACTTCATTTTACCGTCAATTCGTCGCAAGTTAATTGACGCGATTGACTGTTCGGGTACTGACGAAGTTGGCTTCCTTATCATAAAATTCTTCGACAAATATGTAGCCGAAATACGTCGACACATGGTGTATGAAGACAAATCAGTCTTCACTCACGTTGACAAACTGATACAAGGCAAAGGCGATAAGAATTTCTCTATAACGGTGTTCGCAACACACCACGATGAAATATCTGAGCAGCTACACGAGCTCAAAGACATCGTTGTCGGCTACTATCCCGGCAAAGGCAACGACCTGCTGAACTCCGCCTTATTTGACATTATCAACTGCGAGCAAGACTTGACAAACCACTGTCTTGTTGAGGACAACATTTTTATTCCGGCAATCAAAGAAGCCGAGCAAAACATCGAGCTTCATCATAATGACGATGATGACGACGATGACGCTAATACAGACAATGCAGAGGAAGCGACGACAGATGACCGCCTTGACGAGCTAAGTGAGCGCGAAAAAGAAATCATTGCTTGCATAGCTAAAGGCATGAGCAACAAAGATATAGCTGACAAACTGTGCATCTCTATACACACCGTAACAACACACCGTCGCAACATCAGCGCCAAGCTGCAAATCCACTCTCCGGCAGGTCTGACCATCTTTGCCATCACATACAAACTCGTTGACCTAAAGGACATTAAAGACATTATTTAACCGAGGTATAACAATACCTACCTTTTTACGTCTAACAGGAAAATCAAACTCCAAAGATAATGAAGAAAATATTAATCAGTGCATGTGCTGCCGCATT
>CAYYAA010000014.1:0-29218 GCA_964469875.1 uncultured Bacteroides sp. | reverse complement strand
ATACACCGACTGCGAATATATGCGCCAACAAGCGCCTTATCAACCTTCAGGTAAAAGTTTTTACACAGCACGTTATGGTTATCCCACACCTTGCGTATGGGGATTTAATACCTCTTGGGGAACTATGGTATTCACGTGTGTTAATGAGCACTCGGTTTATGACCAAATATCGGCTGACGGCACTTACATCACTAAAGATGAAACAAATAAAACAATAACCCTCAATTTTGGAGCATTAGAAGGTGTCGTCAGCACCAAAAACGATGATGGCTTGTTGTCAAATAAGAATCTATTTTACCATACAGACAACTCAAGTAGCGGCGGTACTGACGGCAAAGGATTAATGAAAATGCTGCAAACTGCTTTTGCTCTGATGGATAAATGTGACTCTTACACAGGTGATATTGACACATTCCTCGGCTGTGCTGCTGTCCGCGCTGCTCAATACAATAAATTTACTCTTACCTCGCTTTATGGCGTTGATGTGCCAAATCTTGGGTCAAGCGATATGGTATGGTATCTTCCAGGTATTAATGAAATTACTACAGACCTATTGACGTCCTCATCAACCTACTGGACTGCTACCGGTTACAAGTCAAGCAACATCTGTTACGCATACACATATACACCGCCAAGCACTTCAACAAGTAACTACGACAAGCGTGAGAACTCTCACCTTATCAGAGCCGTGCGAACTAAGTAGATAGCTTTCTCTGATTTCATTTTTGTGAGTTTGATTATTTTTCCGTATTTTTGCGTGGCGTAATACGCGCGTTGATATAAATATGACTGAAAATTTAAATCCATTGGCAGGTGACGACCGTGACCTGCAACTTAACTTTGATGAAAACAGCGGCACTGCCGAATACAGCGAAGACGATATTAAAACCCTGGACTGGAAGGAACATATCCGCCGTCGTCCGGGTATGTACATCGGCAAATTAGGCGATGGCACAAGCTCTGATGATGGCATCTATGTACTTCTAAAAGAGGTGCTTGACAACGCCATTGACGAATATATGATGGGCTTCGGCAAGCAAATTATTGTCGATATTGCCGACTCGCGCGTCACTGTCCGCGACTACGGTCGTGGCGTGCCCCTCGGAAAGGTTGTCGATGTGGCTTCTAAAATGAACACCGGCGGTAAATATGACTCTGCTGCATTCAAGAAGTCTGTCGGACTTAACGGCGTGGGTATCAAGGCTGTTAACGCTCTATCCACCGAATTTATCATTCGTTCTCATCGTGACGGCAAATGCGTCACCGCGACTTTCAGCAAAGGCGAGTTGCTCAGCGCAACTGAGCCAACTGACACTGACGAGCCTAACGGCACCTTTGTCAGCTTCACCCCGGATGGCTCTATCTTCCGCGACTATGTTTATCGCGAAGAGTTCATCATTCCGCTGTTGAAAAATTACACCTTCCTCAACACCGGACTTAACGTCATATTTAACGGTAAACGCTTCCACTCACGCAACGGTCTGCTTGACCTCTTGTCTCAGAACATGACACAAGAGCCGCTATACCCTATCATCCACCTCAGCGGCGACGATATTGAGATTGCTATCACTCACGCCAAACAATATGGCGAAGAATATTACTCTTTTGTCAACGGTCAGCATACAACGCAAGGCGGCACTCACTTGACAGCATTCAAGGAAGCAGTGTCACGCACATTAAAAGAATTTTTCGGTCGCAACTTTGAATATTCCGACATCCGCAACGGCATGGTCGCTGCTGTGGCTATCAAAGTCGAAGAGCCTGTCTTTGAATCACAGACAAAGACAAAACTCGGTTCTCGTGACATGGGACCTAACGGCCCAACGGTCGCAAAGTTTGTCGGGGACTTTATCAAAAAGGAGCTTGACAACTACCTCCACCGCGAGCTTGACGTCGCTG
Organism: uncultured Bacteroides sp.; assembly: GCA_964469875.1. Taxonomy (GTDB): domain Bacteria; phylum Bacteroidota; class Bacteroidia; order Bacteroidales; family Muribaculaceae; genus CAG-873. The sequence goes on along the minus strand of CAYYAA010000014.1, from coordinate 27,319 downwards.
AAATAATCTTGCGCAAGGTGCAAGAGAGTGAACGCGACCGCAAAGCAATGGCGGGCGTGACTAAGTTGGCACGCGAAAAAGCAAAGAAGGTCAGCGTCCACAACAAGAAGTTGCTCGACTGCACCGTACACCTTAACGATGTCAAAGGCAACGAGGAAAAGAAGCAAGCATCGTCTATCTTCATCACCGAGGGTGACTCTGCTGCCGGTTCTATAACCAAGATTCGCGACGTGTCTACTCAAGCCGTTTTCTCACTACGCGGTAAGCCGCTGAACACTTACGGCGTGACTCAAAAGGTGCTATATGAGAACGACGAATTCAACCTCTTGCAAGCCGCGCTTAACATCGAGGAAGGCATTGACGGTCTGCGATATAACAATGTTATCATTGCAACAGATGCCGATGTCGATGGCATGCACATCCGCCTGCTAATGATTACGTTCTTCCTGCAATTCTTCCCCGACCTGATTAAGAAAGGTCACGTCTATGTGCTGCAAACCCCGCTATTCCGTGTGCGCAACAAGAAAACCTTCAAACGCACAGGCAAGCGCAATGACAACCCCGGAGATACTTACTATTGCTACAACGATGAAGAGCGCATCGCCGCTATCGACAAGTTAGGCGACAACGCCGAAATTACGCGATTCAAAGGTTTGGGCGAAATATCGCCTGAAGAGTTCCGCGGTTTTATCGGCAAGGATATGCGTCTTGACCGCGTGACACTCCGCAAAGAGGACGGCGTTGCCGAGCTTTTGGAGTTCTATATGGGCAAGAACACTATGGAACGCCAAAACTTCATCATTAACAATCTTGTAATTGAAGATGACACAGATATCTCGTGAAAGAATAGCACTGATGCCCGGCTCATTTGACCCATTCACCATCGGCCATGCCTCTTTAGTCTCTCGCGGATTAGAGCTATTTGACCGCATAGTGATTGCCATAGGCATCAATGCTCAGAAGCCCAACGAGGCTAATCGCGCCGAGGAACGCGCCGCCGTTATACGCCGACTATATGCCGACAACAGCGACCGCGTCAGCGTGATTGTATACACCGGCTTAACAGTAGACATTGCCGCCGAAGTCGGCGCAAAATTCCTGCTGCGAGGTGTGCGCTCGGTCAAAGACTTTGAATATGAGCGCGACATTGCCGACGTAAACCGCAAGCTATCAGGCATTGAGACGGTTTTGCTATACAGTCTGCCTGAATTATCTGCTGTGTCTTCGTCGATAGTGCGCGAGTTAAAGTCTTACGGTCGCGACATCAGTCAATTCTTACCACAATAATTAGTTTCACCCTATTTGATACTACATGATATGAGAAAAATTTTTTACTGCATAATTGCTGCAGCTTGCATCTTTACTTTAACAGTAAAAGCTGCGCAAGAAAAAAGAGAATTCACGCCTGAGCAAAAACTGCTCTATGCAGAGCAAATCATATCAAACTATTACGTCGAAAATGTCAACACCGACACCCTCGTTGACGAGGCTGTGCGTGCTATGCTAAAGACGCTTGACCCTCACTCGTCTTATTCAACGCCTGAAGAGACTACTGAGCTAAACGAGCCCCTCGAAGGCAAATTCAGCGGCATCGGCATACAATTTAATATGGTAAAAGACACCGTGTATGTCATACAACCAACACCGGGTGGACCTTGCGAAAAAGTCGGCATACGTCCCGGCGACCGCATTGTCAGCGCCAACGACACGGTTATCGCCGGCAAAAAGCTCGTCAACAAAGACATCTTGAAGACTTTACGTGGTCCTAAAGGCTCTCGCGTTGACCTCAAAATCAAGCGCTCAGGCGAGCCGGAGCTGCTCAACTTCGTTGTCATTCGCGACGATATACCTATCTATAGCGTTGACGCCGCTTATATGGCAGACGCAACAACAGGCTACATCCGCATCAGCAGATTTGCCGAAGATACTTACAACGAAATGGTGTCAGCCCTCACCAAGCTCCGCGCAAAGGGCATGAAAAACCTCATCATTGACCTTAGCGACAACGGCGGCGGATTTCTCGGCTCTGCTTTCAAACTCGCCTCCGCTTTCTTGCCTAAAGATGCACCTATCGTTTCAACAAAAGGTTTAAGCATACCCGGCTCTGAATATCGCAATGACCAAAACGGCTCAATGACTGACGGCAGATTGGTTATCATCGTTAACCAATACTCGGCTTCGGCTTCTGAAATCCTCTCCGGAGCTATCCAAGACAACGACCGCGGTCTAATCGTTGGTCGCCGCACTTTCGGCAAAGGTCTCGTGCAGCGTCCATTCCCATTCCCCGATGGCTCAATGATACGCTTAACGACAGCCCGCTACTACACTCCGTCAGGCCGCTGCATCCAAAAACACTACGACAAAGGTCAAGGCGAAGAGTATCAACTTGACTTATACAACAGATACAACAGCGGCGAGCTCTGGAGTGCCGATAGCATACACATCGCCGACAGCACTAAGTATGAGACTCTGCACAACCACCGCACAGTCTATGGTGGCGGCGGCATAATCCCGGACTTATTTGTGCCGGTTGACACTTCTTATTACTCTCGATACTACCGCGACCTCGTTGGCAAAGGCATTATCAACCAATTCTGCATTGCCTATGTTGACGCTCACCGTGACGAGTTACTCGCCAAATTTAAAGATGCCGACACCTTTGACGAAGGCTTCTCTGTCAACGACGAGATGACTAAGGCTCTGTTTGAACGCGGCGAACAAGACAGCGTAGTGATGAATGTCGAACAATGGACAACAAGTGCGCCGATGATTAAAGCTATAATCAAAGGCATTATGACACGCGACCTCTATGATGACGGCGCTTATTACCGCTCTGTCAATCCACTTTTGCCCGAATATAAAGCCGCTCTCGACCTCATCAACGACACTAAGAGATACAACAAGTTACTTAATCAAAAGTCAACAAAATGAATACGCGATTAATCAAGTTCACATTGCTCTTATTGGCAACGCTGCTGTCTGTCGTAGTCGCAAAGGCTGACTGTTGCAGCGACAATGCGACTGCCAAGCGCGACAGCATTCTCTCGCTTATCAGCGGTGCCAAAGTCCCCGACAAGACAATCAAGATAACATCTTTTGGCGCAAAAGGCAATGGCGTCACTGACTGCAAACCGGCTTTTGACAAAGCGATGAAACGCGCCGCCAAAGTTGGTGGATTACACATTGTTATACCTAAAGGCACTTACCTCATCAAAGGCCCGATTCACTTGGTCAGCAATGTCTGTCTTGACCTACAGGAAGGCGCAACATTGCGCTTTGACGCAACGCCCGAATACTACCTTCCTATGGTCAAAACGGGTTGGGAGGGCACTTTTGTCCAGAACTACTCTCCTTTCATTTATGGCTATCAACTCAAAAACGTATCTATCATAGGCAAAGGCACTATTGACGGAAATGCCAATGACACTTTTGCTAAATGGAAACCGCAGCAGAAACCCGGCCTCCAACTCAGCCGCGAGATGAACCACAACCACACACCAATCGCTGAACGCAACTTCGGTGAAGGCTACTATCTGCGCCCTCACTTGATACAGCTCTTCGGATGCAAAGGCGTGACTTTGGAAGGCGTATTCATCACAAACTCACCATTCTGGTGCGTTCACCTGCTCGCCTCCGAGAATGTCATCTGCCGCGGATTGAGATATGACGCAAAACTCATCAACAACGACGGCATCGACCCCGAATATGCGCGCAACGTATTGATTGAAAACATTGACTTCAACAACGGCGATGACAACGTGGCGATAAAAAGCGGTCGCGATGATGACGGTCGAGCTGAAGCAAAACCTTCTTCGGGCATCATAATTCGCAACTGCCGTTTCAAAGGCCTACACGGTGTTGTCCTCGGCAGCGAGATGTCTTCTGGCGTTGAAAACGTATTCATCGAAGACTGCACCTATGCCGGCTACTGCAAACGTGGCATATACATAAAGACAAACCCCGACCGCGGTGGTTTTATCCGAAACATCTATGTCAACAACTGCGCATTTGACGAGGTCGAAGATTTATTCTACATAACCTCGAAATATGCAGGCGAAGGACAAGACAACAACCACTTCACCGTCATAGAAAACATTCACGTCAAAAACCTCACATGCCACAAGGCCCGCAAAAACGCTATCGTCCTGCAAGGCACTAAGCAAGAGCCTATACGCAACGTCTCGTTTGAAAATGTCAACGTCGATGAAGCGGGCGTCGGAATCAGCATGGCAGACACAAAGGCAATATCGCTCACAGACTGCAACCTCGGCGGATATGTCGATGTCCCTACGCAAGTCACTAAGACCGACAAGATTTTTGATGGCGATAAGTAATGATTTTATACAAAATGGGCAGGGTTCCTGCCTATTTTGTTATTTTAATAGTAATAGTTTAGGCAAACTCTCCCAAAGTAGAAATAATTTTGCTAAATTTGCCAATTGAAACAGACAAAAACGCAGATATGGAGAAACAATACAAACGCACCCTTATTACAACAGCACTCCCCTACACTAACGGTCCCGTTCACATCGGTCACTTAGCCGGGGTTTACGTGCCTGCCGACATATACGCTCGTTACCTCAGACTGCAAGGTCGCGAAGTAACTATGGTGGGTGGTAGTGACGAACACGGTGTGCCTATCACTCTGAAGGCGCGCGCCGAAGGTGTGACACCTCAAGACATCGTCGACCGCTATCACAGCCTTATCAAAAAATCTTTTGAAGAACTCGGCATTTCTTTTGATGTCTACTCTCGCACGACTTCTGACATCCACGCCGAGACCGCTTCAGAATTTTTCCGCCGTCTTTACGATAAGGGCGAGTTTGTAGAGATGACTTCTCAACAACTTTATGACCCGGAGGCTCAGCGCTTCCTCGCCGACCGTTATGTCATCGGCGAATGTCCTCACTGCCACAACGAACACGCTTATGGCGACCAATGTGAGGCTTGCGGCACTTCGCTTAACGCCACAGACCTCATTAACCCCGTCAGCGCTATCACCGGAAAGAAACCCGAATTGCGCGAAACTCACCACTGGTATCTTCCTTTGGACAAATGGGAACCGACTTTGCGCAAATGGATTCTCGACGGTCACAAAGAATGGAAAACCAACGTCTACGGTCAATGCAAATCTTGGCTCGACCTCGGCTTGCAACCTCGCGCCGTGACGCGTGACCTCGATTGGGGCGTGCCCGTGCCCGTAGAAGGTGCCGAAGGCAAAGTGCTATACGTCTGGTTTGACGCGCCTATCGGATACATCTCTAACACTAAAGAGCTTTATCCCGAATCTTGGGAGAAGTGGTGGAAAGACCCCGAAACTCGCATCATCAACTTTATCGGCAAAGATAACATCGTATTCCACTGCATCGTATTCCCTGCTATGCTGATGGCTTACGGCGATAACTTCCAACTCCCCGACAACGTTCCCGCCAACGAGTTCCTTAACCTCGAAGGCGACAAAATATCTACTTCTCGCAACTGGGCTGTCTGGTTACACGAATACCTACAAGACTTCCCCGGTAAACAAGATGTTTTGCGTTACGTCTTGACTGCTAACGCTCCTGAGTCTAAAGACAACGACTTCACTTGGCGTGACTTCCAGACTCGCAACAACAGCGAATTGGTTGCTATTCTCGGCAACTTCATCAACCGCGTGACTGTCCTCACTCACAAATATTTCAACGGCACTGTCCCGGCTGCTGCTCAATTGCAAGAAATTGACACCAAAGCATTCGACGAAATCAACGCCACTGTCGCTAACTTGACTGAGGCGCTTGAAACTTTCCACTTCCGCGAAGCGTCTAAAGAGGCTATGAACATCGCTCGTATCGGCAACAAATACCTCCAAGAAACTGAGCCGTGGAAGCTCGCAAAAACCGACATGGAGCGCGTTGCCACTATCTTGAACGTCAGCTTGCAAATCTGCGCAAGTTTGGCTATCGCCTTCGAGCCGTTCCTGCCTTTCATGAGCGATAAACTCAGCAAAATGCTCGGCCTCGGCAAGTTGCAATGGGCTGACCTCGGCAAAACCGGCCTCATCGCCGCAGGCGCTACTATCGCCACTCCGGAATTACTCTTCGAGAAAATCGAAGATGATGCCATCCAAGCGCAACTCGACCGCCTCGCTCGCATCAAAGAGGAGAACAAGCTCAAAGCATTCAAGCCTGCACCTCAACAGCCCGACGTACAATTTGATGACTTCATGAAAGCTGACATCCGCGTCGGCACTGTCACCGAGTGCATCAAAGTGCCAAAAGCTGACAAGCTGCTCAAGCTAACAATTGATGACGGAACAGGCAATCCCCGAACTATCGTCTCAGGCATTGCCGCTTATTACGCTCCCGAAAAACTCGTTGGCAAACAAGTTTGTTTCATCGCCAACCTCCCCGTCCGCAAACTTCGCGGCATCGAGTCTCAAGGCATGGTTCTCTCTGCCGTTAACGCCGACGGCTCTCTGACTATTATCGGTCCGACTGCCGAAGCTACAAACGGCGCCCAAGTAAAATAAATCCTATTAACCCTAATAAGAATATCCATCATTATCCATGAAGCCGCGCATATTGATTGTTTACACAGGTGGCACTATCGGCATGATAGAAGATCCGGTCAACAAGACTCTTACGCCTTTCGATTTTACGCACCTTATGGACAACGTCCCAAAGGTTAAAATGCTTGACTACGACATTGACAACATCCAGTTCAAGCAGCCTATCGACTCCAGCGATATGAATCCTAAGCACTGGCAAGAGATTGTGCACAGCATCGCGGATAATTATGACAATTATGACGGTTTTGTAGTGCTTCACGGCACTGACACTTTAGCATACACCGCATCTGCGCTCTCCTTCATGCTCGAAGGTCTGAATAAACCGGTTATAATCACCGGCTCACAGCTCCCTATCGGCGAAGTCAGAACAGATGGTGAAGAAAATCTTATCACTGCCCTGCAAATTGCAGCGGCAGTGGATGAGACTTCCGGACTGCCAATGGTTCAAGAGGTCGCTATCTTATTTGAAAACTATCTCTGGCGTGGCAACCGCTCTACTAAACGTAGTGCCGACAACTTCAACGCTTTCAAGAGCAACAACTATCCCCACTTGGCAAAAATCGGCCTCGGCATCTCTTATGACCGCGAAGCTCTCGCTCGAGTAAGCCCCGACGCTAAGTTAAAGCCTCACTATGACCTCGACTGCCACGTGGTGATTATTGACCTCTATCCCGGCCTCAATGAGGAAACTTTCCGCTATCAGTTGAACGCTCCGGGCGTCAAAGGCGTTATTCTTCGTACCTTCGGTGCCGGCAACAGCCCGACTGCCGCTTGGTTCATCAAAGCCATCTGCGACACCGTCGCTCGTGGCGTTATCGTCTTTAACGTGACACAATGCCTTAACGGTTTTGTTCGCTCTAACAGATATGTCTCCGGCGACATCCTCGCCGCCTCTGGCGTCGTTTCTGGTTATGACATCACCCTCGAAGCCGCTCTGACAAAGATGATGTTCCTATTCGGAAAAGGTCTGACCACCGACGAAATACAAAATTATCTCGCCACTCCTATCGCCGGCGAGATGACCGTGAAATTTCCCAAAAATTAACTCGTAAAACAATGCGCAGGTTCTTGACAATCATTATCCTTATTTCTACCGTTGCTGTTGCCGCAATAGCAGCCGGACAAGGACGCCCTGTGTGGGAGCCTGTCAACTCCGAAGCTGCCGCTTCTGCTATCGCTTCTGCCAAAGCTGCCGACTCGGACAGCTTCGAGTCTGAAGTCATTAACGGCGCTCTATACATCTACGCTCCTCGTCGCATTAACATCAAAGTTTTCACTATACTCGGACAACCTATTTCGCAAGAAACACTCGAGCCGGGTATCTGGAAACTCAACATCTCTAAACGCGGCATTTACATCTTGAAAACAGGCTCGCAAACTCGCCGCGTAACAATCTAACTTCTCTCCCTATTTTATATTATGAGCAATATCAAAGTTAAGATAATCAACAGTTCTAACAACCAACTTCCGGCTTACGAAACATTATCTTCTGCCGGAATGGATGTCCGCGCTTTCCTAAACGAGCCGGTCGTAATCAAGCCGCTCCAGCGCGTCTTGATACCCACCGGACTGCGCGTCCAACTGCCGCAAGGATATGAGATGCAACTGCGCCCTCGCAGCGGCCTCGCTCTCAAGCACGGCATCACTTTGGTCAACACTCCCGGAACTATCGACGCTGACTATCGCGGCGAGATTGGCGTTATCTTAATCAACCTCTCTGACACAAACTTCACCATCAACGACGGCGACCGCATCTGCCAGATGGTTATCTCTAATTATACCCATGTCGAGTGGGAGAACACCGACACCATCGACCAAACCGAGCGCGGCGACGGTGGCTTCGGTCATACCGGTGTCAAATAATTTATTTCTTAACGGTGAATACTTTGGGGCTTAAATTACACCATACTATCTTCTGCTGTCTATGCCTTGTGATTATTGCACTCTCAATAACCGCAAAATCTGTCTCGTCTAAACAATGGGACACCGAGGCAGCTTTACGCAAAGCCGACTACCTTTACCTGCAATCTCTTGACGCTCTTTCATCTGATGACGTTGACGACTACTATCTAATGATTCAACAGGCAAACCGCCTATCTCCCACGGATGTCAACATCGCCGGTCAACTCGGCATCTTGTCCCTCGCCGTTAACAGTGGCGATTCAGATGTCATACTTCGCTCCTACAACCAACTGCGCACACTCTACTTATCTAACCCTAACGACTACGACACCGGCTCTACTTTTGCCGATGTTGCCTATCAGCTTAATAAGTTTGATGACTTGGAGTTAGTCTGGAAATGCCTTGACAGCATATATCCAAACCGCACTGAGCCGGCTATCAAATTAGCTGTCATTTACATTTCTAAATATCTGCGCGGTGACACAACTGCTTTCAACCGTGCTATTGACATCTACAACCGACTCGAAGCCGGTTATGGCGTTGATCCGGGCATATCCTCATACAAAATACGCGCTTACAGCTTGCGACGTGACACGACTTCTATAGTCAAAGAGTTGCAACACGTTGAGTCTGAAATGCCTAACAACAGCGATGCAATGCTGTTCATCGGTCAGACCTACGCCGCTTTAGAGATGCCCGACAAAGCAATAACATACTATGACAAAGCGTGTCAACTTGACTCCGTTTCCGGCGAAATATACTTGGTGCGCGCCGACTTCTTTGACAAGCAAGGCGATTCCGAAAATTATGACCGCGAGGTGTTCCACGCCCTCGAATCTCCTACTTTGGAGTTCGATGACAAGATGGATTTGATTACTCACTACGTCTCATCTCTCTACAAAGATAAATCTCAGCACCAACGCATTGAGAACTTGTTCAACACTATCCAAGAGGTCAATCCCGGCGAGCCGCGAGTCCACCACCTCTATGGCGCTTACCTTATGGAGATTAAAGAGAAGGAACGCGCTGCCGAACAATTCACTTATGCCATCGCTCTCGACCCGTCAAATATGGATAGTTGGACCTACCTTATCCAAGCATATTTTGACCTCAAACAATACGACAAAGCCGCCAATGCCGGCAAAGACGCTTCAAAACGCTTCAAAACAACAACGCTTTTCCCGATTATGACGGCTAACGCGCTACGCCTTTTGGATCGTTCTCAAGAGGCTCGCGAAGTCCTTGACAGCTTTGACATCTCAACTTTTGACAACAAAATTGCTATCTCTACTTACTACAGCACACGAGGCGACATCAGCTATGCCATAGGTGACAAAGATCAAGCATTCTCAGACTACGAGAAAGCTCTCGAAGCTAATCCGGAGAACTATATGGCTATGAACAATATCGCTTACTACATCTGTCTGTCAGACAGCGCTGATATGGAGAAAGCCGAGCACTATGCCACAATGGCTGTCCGCGCCGAGCCTCACAATCAGTCTTCTCTCGACACTTACGCGTGGATTAAGTTCCGCCAAAAAGACTACAAAACAGCTCGCGAGTACATCGACAAAGCTATCAGCGAATTTGGCGTTCAAGGCACTCCGGACGAATGGATGGCTAACATCGAAGCTGCCGACTCTGCAAGTGTTGTTCCTGAAGTCGCAGATAGCATCCCAGCTGAATACATCGACGAGGACTCTACATTAATTGATGACGATGATGACGAAGGATACAGCTCCATCGAAGACATTGCCAACAACATGGGTGCCGAGCTCCTTGAACACGCCGGAGACATTTACTTCATGACTGGCGAGCCGGAAGTCGCTCTGCAATACTGGAAACTCGCGCTCTCGCAGTCTGAAGACAACGAATTACTCAAAAAGAAAGTCAAACACAAGACATACTTCTTCAAATGACAATAAAGAAATTAATTTTCAACTCAATATTCACATTGGCTGTTGTACTGACAATGGTTAGCTGCCATTCGTCAAAAAATGCAACAGCGACTCAGACCGACCTGTCCGGCTATTCGCTGACTAAAGGCGGCGTTGCCTACATCTCTACTCCCGACGAATGGTCTACTCTGTCTTGCCCTGTAAAAGTTGCCATTAAATCTCCATCGTCAATGACAGCATCTGCTCGCGCTCAAATGGTCCGCGGCAAATGTATATTCGTCTCTGTGCGTATGCTCGGCTTTGAAGTCGCTACGCTTTATGCCGACAATGACACCGTTGTCGTTGCTGACAAATTCAACAAAAGATATTTCGCAACCGGTTATTCAGCTATGCGCGAGAAATACAATCTCTCTATCAACACGCTCCAAGATGTGCTGCTCGGTCGCAAAGTCAACTTGCCTAATTACGCAGGCTTGACAATTGAAATGACAACGCCTTCTGACGACTCTCAGATAATGTCTTCTTTGACAATATTGCCGACTAATGCCGACAACATATATTTTACTTTCGGAACTCCGATGACGGTGGGAAACAACATTCAGATGACCTCAACTGTCAATGTTAACACAAAAATCAAAAACAAAGATACCGCCGTGTCGCTAACTTGGGACACAAACAAGGCTACTTTTGACACCGACATCAACCCAACGCCAACTAACACTAACGGTTATACTCAAATACCACTTTCTTCCATTACTTCGATTATTAAAGCTCAATAAACCAATCTGACCGCTCAGATATATTCGATGAAACGACTGCTGCTAATATTAATTTGTTCACTCGTCATCTGTGGCGCGCCATCTGACTTATGCGCTAAAAAACAGACTAAACGCACCACCAAGACAACAGCTACCACAAAAAAATCCAACAATAACCAACAGCGCACTGCGAGGTCTGTGCGTCAAGAACAAAAGCAGACTGAACGCGAAATCGAACAAACAAAAAAGCAAATTAGCGAAAACACAGCTAAGACTCGCCGTCAACTTAACCGCCTGACTTCGCTCTCTGCCGAGCTTACTCAACAAGGCATTGAGATTGACAACATGCAATCTAATATCAACAATATTCAACGCAAAATCGACGAGCTTAACGACTCTATCTCCCTAAACGAGAAAAGAGTGGGCGCTCTAAAAAAAGGTTATGCCAAGAGTCTCGTCGCCATGCGCAACCACAGACGCGCCCTTAACAAATGGGCTTTCATCTTTTCTTCTGAATCATTCTCGCAAGCATGGCAACGCTTACGATACTTAAACCAAGTCCAAAAATGGCAATCCGCAAAGACTGCCGAAATTAAAAACGCTATCATCTCCTTAGAAGATAGCCGCAACCGCATGACTTCGCTGCAAGACGAGCACAAAACGCAGCTTCAACGTCTCAACGTAGCCCAAAATGTCGTAAAAAACAACAAACAAGAGGCTGAAAGTCTCGTCGAAAACCTCAAAAAAGAGAGTTCTTCACTCAAACAAGTCTTAGCGCAAAAGCAGCAAAAAGCAAACCGTCTTGATAATGAACTTGAACGTATAATTGCCGAAGAAGCGCGTCGTGCCGAGGAAGCACGTAAAGCTGAGGAGGCACGTAAGGCTGAACAAGCTCGTCGCGCTGAGGAGGCGCGTAAAGCCGAAGAGGCTCGCAAGGCTGAGGAGGCTAAGCAACAAGAGGCGAAAGCGGCTGAACAGGCGGCTGCCAAAGCTGATAAGGCTAAGAGCGACAAAAAGACTAAAGATGACAAGGCTAAAGCTACCGATAACAGCAACAAACGCGTGAAACGCGAAGACGCTAAGCAAGCTGCCGAAAAGTCTAAAGTTGAAACACCAAAGTCAGAACCGGCAGCTACAACACCACAGCCAAAACGCGAATCAAGTTATGATTCCGAGGCTGCAGCTGACCGCCGTCTGACAGGCTCATTCCGCGAGAACAAAGGCCGTCTCCTTTTCCCCGTTGCCGGAAAATACAAAGTCGTGTCTTCTTTCGGTCGCAGCAACCACCCCGAATTATCTAAGATTCAAATCCAGAACAGCGGCATCGACATCGAAGTGCCTCAAGGCGCATCTGCTCGCTGCGTTTATGACGGCACGGTATCTTCTGTGTTCCGCATGGAGGGTTACAACAACATCGTTATCATTCGCCACGGCGAATACTTGACGGTATACGCCGGCATCGACAAGCTATACATCAAGAAAGGCGACAAGATTAAAGCAAACCAAGCAATTGGCACCGTTCACACTGATGCTGAGGACGATAACCGCACAATCCTCCACTTCGAGATTCGTCTCGAAAAGCAAAAACTCAATCCTCTCGAATGGGTTAAATAACATTTCCTAATGGCAGGTAAATTCTCATCCTCTCTCTCTGCACGCATACTGAAGGCTATGAGCATCTTCGGCGGAGTGCAATGTCTGACAATCATTTGTTCGATTGTCCGCACCAAACTTGCCGCCATTTGGATTGGTCCCGCAGGTGTCGGTTTGATTAGCATTTACAACTCTACTATGGATATGTTGACCTCTACAGGTCAACTAAACATCCGTCAAAGCGCCGTGCGCGAAATCGCCGCCGCCGACAGCGACAAGCAGCCATCGCTGATTTACACCACACGACGTATGCTCCGCTACCTCGGCTTGATTGGAACACTATTGGTCTTGTTGTTCTCTCCCCTACTCAGCTTAGCCTCTTTCGGAACTTATGACAACTGGTGGGGATTTGCCCTCCTCTCGCTGATGATGCTATTCTCAACAACGAGTGCCGGAGAACTCGCAATACTGCAAAGTCTCAACCGGCTGAAGCCTCTCGCCCGAGCCGGTCTCTATAGTGCCGTAACTTCAACCGTCCTCGCACTGCCACTTTTCTACTTCTTCAGACTGAATGCCGTCGTCCCGGTGATACTGATTTTCTCAGCCTCTCAGATGTTCTTCGCACTAAGAGAACGCTCTGACAGCGTGGAGCAATTCAAAATGACACTGAAGCAAGTGTTGCACACAGGTCATGACATCTTGGCTTTAGGCTTATGGATGACCATTGCTTCATTCGTGACAATGCTATTCTCATACCTATTCATAATATGGCTTAACCGCACATCTTCAATAGAGTCCGTCGGCATATATCAAGCTGGTTTTACATTAGTAAACTCCTACGTCGGCATTATCTTCAACGCCATTGCGATGGAATACTACCCCCGACTTTCAAACATTATCAAGCACACACGCCGCGCTTCGACTATCGTTTCTCACGAGATGTCAACGTGTCTATGGATATTAGTTCCCGTAATAGTCCTGTTTATTTCTTGCGACAAGATATTGACACAGCTTCTCTACACAAGCAAATTCGTGGATATGTTGCCATACATCTCCATCGCAATCTGCGGCGTACTGTTCAGAGCGACTTCTTGGTGCATGGCTTATGTCATATTGGCTAAAGGCGACGGCAAGATGTACATCGTGTCTGAAATCCTCAGTGCAACAATAGGCTTATGCCTAAACATCACAGGATTTAAATATGGCAGTTGGACAGGTCTCGGCATATCATACATCTTATGGTACGCCATTTACACAATAATCACATACGCCATCTACCGCTTCCGCTATCACATGACGCTCAATCACGGTATATGGCTACAACTCGCTATTGGCTTAATAATCAGCATTGCAACTCTCGTCATGCGCTTTGCTATCGCTTGGTGGCTACCTTTAGTTGTAGTGCTACCGTGGCTCGTGCCGCTGACAATCAAACGTCTGATGCGCAAATAGCATTACCAGCCACCCGACGCACCACCGCCACCGGTCGAACCGCCGCCGAAGCCGCCACCAAAAGAGCCGCCGCCTCCGCCAAAGCCGCCACGACCGCCGCCTCCGATAGGCAGTATTACAACATTCTCAGATTTAGCTATTGTATAGCCGATGTTCGATGTCTTGTGACAATTAACACAGACATACTCCTTCATGCCCTTACCCTCACGATATGGCGTTGGTTTAAGCAAAATCCTATCCACATGCAAGCGACAAGTATATGCCGAACAATATGGGCACTGTATCATATTGGAATTCTTATTGATAAACGGATAAATATCCGTCTCACCACAATCCGGACAGAGCCACACATCATAGTCCACTGAGCCTATACGCTCCTCAAGGTCTTGCGACGGTGTGAGATAATCATTATCATGTTGCTCATCGAGCTTATTCATCTTCGCGCCACAATTGCGACACACACGTCGCGTATTACGCCAATGTCTCAACAGCAAGAACAACGGCAATGAAGCAACAATCGGGATAAGCATAAACAAGCCCGTTGCCACTATTGACGAAACCTTATACTTATTTAACGCATTATACTTGTCATAATTATCCTTACCGCGCAAGTTAAAACACATGACAAGCAATGCCGCCAACATCGCCACCGCCACAATCACACTTATAGCCAAATATACATTAAAGAAATCATCATCGCCCGATGACTGCTTATCTGCATCCTCAAGTTTTGACTTCAGCTCCGCAGCTGCTTCCGGGTCGCTCAACAACTGACAAATCTGACTGACAGCCAACGCAACGCCGCCATCAAAATCACCCTCCTTAAAATGAGGGAACATAATGTCGCGCAAAATGTGGCCGCAAGTTATATCCGGCAAAACGCCCTCAACGCCATAACCCGGACGGATAACAGCCTTACGCGCTTCCTTTGCCACGACAATCAGCACACCATTATCAACGTCACTCTTACCCAAGCCCCATTTCTCAAACAACTCGGTAGCAAAAGTGTCTATATCCGTATCCGAATCTATATCATCAATGACAACCGCAACAACTTCTGCACTCGTCGTCTGTCTTACCTGTGACAACATCGAGTCAATCTGAGTTTGTACAGTTGCCGAAATAATCCCATCCGGATTAGTCAAAAAACGCGTGCGGTCTGCTACATGAACATTTGGCACATCATCAACGCTCCATGTCGCTGCAAATGCCCCGACTGCCCACACAAACAATAATATAATAGATAAAATTCTTTTCATAATCTCTGTATTTTGAACTTCCAAAGTTAAAACAAATCCTCGAACCGACAAAATGAAAAATTTAACCACTCAATTCTTAGAAATTAATAAAAAATTTGTAAATTTGCAACATAAAACGGTGCTACCCTCCATCCGAGGTAGCTTAATAGGGAATCAGGTGAAAGTCCTGAACAGTCCCGCTGCTGTAAGTTCCAATACAGTTATCGCAATATGTCACTGAGAGTTAAACCCTTGGGAAGACGTTGATAACCGGAATAAGTCAGAAGACCTGCCGATTTATTTGCAATACTGCTTTACCTGCGAGGACGGGGCTGCGGACTTCTGTGACGCTCATTTTAGCATCACTCACACTTGCCGATAAAGTCAGAATTGCACGCCATACTTATTTACGTAATTCTGATTTATCAATGAATTTCACAACAGACACCGACACAACAACAGCCGCCGCGGCACAACAGCCGTAGCACAACTGTCATATCCCAACACGAACAATTTTTCATATCATTAATAATTTTTCTGTCACTTCCAACCGGCACAAGTCATCGCGAGATTATTTGTGTTTGTTGGAAGTTCTCTTTACCACACATCTAAACCCGCATCCAAGCCTCACTTCGACACAAAACGACGACACGTGTAGCCTCGCCTTGGCGTGGCCGCCTCTCTCGCCATGCCACTCCTTTTATTCAACTTCAAATGTTTTAAAAGTAAACGCAATCAAACTTTTTTTGTAACATTAAAAAATTTGGCTAACTTTGCGAAAAACAACAGCAATATGGCAACACCAATAAAAGCAGTACCTATCTTATATGGCAAAGACGCTGAAGAATTTGAGCGCTTAGCTGATGAACGCGCGCGTAATTCAAAACACAAGCCATTAACTTCTGAAGAAGAAGCTGAAGTCGCAAAAATGGTTAGACAACTACATGAATATAAATTTCCATGGGACAAAGACTAAAATGAACACTAATTTTTCACTTTCCGAGAACTGCATATTCGCTAAAATCTCTCAAACTGCCTTAAACAACAGTGAACATTTCTCTTGTGGAGATGAAGATCTTGATGATTTTTTCACTAACAATGCCATTGAATATGATAATGAACTAATGGGGAAAACATATTACTGGGCTCTTCGCAATAATCCGACAAAAATTGTTGCAATGGTGACACTTGCTAACAGTGGCATTCAACTTTCCCACCTACAAAACAGTGTCAAGCGCAAAATCAATAAAAGCATACCATTTGTTAAGCGCAGCCGCTCGTACCCTGCTGTACTAATTGGTCGCTTGGGGGTAAATACAGATTTTCAAGGCCCTAAATTTCGCGTCGGATCACAAGTGATGGAATTTATAAAAAAATGGTTTAAAAGTTCAGACAATAAGACCGGTTGCCGATTTGTACTTGTAGATGCAGCGAATAACGGTCACACAATCAAATACTATGAACGAAATGGGTTCAAACCTATCTTTCAAGATGTCGAAAAAGAGAAAGAGTTCTATGGCATTGACAGCTCCGAAGACTTGCGTACTCGCATGTTCTACTATGACCTACTCTAAACCCACGCCCCCCTTTTATCCCACTTCAAACATTTTCTAACAAACACCGCTGTTTTTCAATGATTTTCACTAAATTTGCAATTATTCTCTGAATATAAAAAACACATTCATAAACAAAACACCTTTCATCTCTATGTATCTGCAAATACATAAATCACTATTACTGACCGCACTATGTGCCTGTTCAATGGTAGCCTGTGTCGATGATAACTACGACCTTAGCGACATTGATACAAACGTAAAGGTTGATGTCAATAACTTAGTTATCCCTATCAACATCGACCCTATTGAGTTACAAACCGTCGTACACCTCAAAGATGACTCAAAAATCCAAATCGTTGACGGTCAATATGCTGTCGTTGTTAACGGCGATTTCGGCTCTGACGACATCGTTGTAAACCCCGTTAACATCACCGCCCCTAACATCAACACAATATCCTCAACCATTGCTAATTACAACATCAACGGCGTTAACGACAACCTCTTTATCGTGAGCGAGCCGCTGTTATCCTCATATAGCTACCAATCAAACAATGTCAGCTCAAACATCCTTTCAATGGAACACATTGGCACGGATTGGACTATCAATGTAAAAATCACAATTGACCCAAGCGCATCTACCGTAAAGCAATATGAGCTCCGCAACCTCGTGCTTCAACTGCCAAAAGGCCTTGAAGGCGAGACTAATATCGGAACTTATGACACTGCCAACGGTCTCGTTACTATTGACAAAGCAACAGCAACAAACAATGCAGTCACCTTCACCATGTCTGTCAGCGGCGTAAACATCGCCAACTCTGACCTGCAATATGCTTACGAAAACCACAAAATCAGCCTCTCTGGCAACGTCGGCGTTCAATCAGCCAATGTCTACGCCACCGAATTAGCAACAGCTACAGCTCCCGCATACATCGACATCAATGTTAAGCCAACTCTCTCTGCCATTACCGTCAAGACCTTCACAGGCAACTTCAGCTACGACATTGACGGCTTCAACATTCCGCAAGTCAACCTCAGCGACCTGCCAAGCGTATTCACACAAAGCGGCACAAACATCTCAATTGCCAACCCACAACTTTACCTCGCTATCAACAACCCATTAAGCCGCTACAACGTAAGAGCCATTTCCGGATTTGAACTCAAACCCACACGCAACGGCGCTGTCTCAGGCTTATTCACTCCCGATAACGGCTATATCACTGTCGGAATAAACAGTAGCAACGGCTCTTATGACATTCTGCTCTCTCCCTCCATCCCGTCAACATTCTACACCGGATATACCGCTCCCGACCACCAACTATTCAGCTCATTGTCAAACCTGCTGAGTGGCAATGGCCTGCCGACATCTATCCTTGTTAACATGGTAAATCCGCGCATTGAGTCAACACACGTCACCGACTTCGTCCTCGGCAACATCGGAGCTGTCTCAGGAAGATACACCTTCTTCGCTCCTATCCAACTCGATGGCGGCTCTATAATCTCTTACAGTGGCATCGAAAACGATTGGTCAAGTGAAGACCTCGATGGCTTGACCATTACAGCCATGACCGTAACCGCCGACATCTCAAACGACCTCCCCGTTGACCTATCATTTGAAGTCTATCCACTCGACAAAAACGGCAACCACATGGCAGCGTCTGTGCAAGGCGCAAAGGTCAGCGCCAATAGCGAACAAACGCTCAACATCTATCTCGAAGGTCAAATCTCAGGATTAGACGGCATCGAATACGTGGCTTACGCTTCCGCAAAAGACAACAACGCGCTCGCTCCCGAACAGCACATCACCGTCAAAAACGTAAAAGCCACCATCACAGGCTACTACACCCGCGAACTCTAAGACTTAATGCCATCAATTATGAAAACATATAAAAACAATATACTACGCCTCGCATCAATTCTGTCACTCTGCGCATGGCTCCCAATGAGCCTTGCCGCCCAAAATGACGAATCTGCTTACTTCCTTGAAGGCAACCTCTATCGCTACCAGATGAACCCCGCGATAGCCAACACCCAGAACTTCTTTGCCATTCCCGCCTTAGGCAATGTTAACGCTGAACTTACCGGCAACCTCGGTCTCGAGAACATCCTCTACAACGTAAACGGCAAAACCACAACATTCCTCAACTCCGGCGTAAGCGCTGCCGAGTTCATGGACAACATCAAAGACACCAACAACATCAACGCCGACACCAAAATCGGCATCTTAGCATTCGGCTTCAAAGGATTTCACGGCTACAACAACATCACTCTCAATTTTAGAACAAATGTCGGCGTGAAACTCCCCGGAGAACTATTCTCACTGCTCAAAAACGGCGTAGAGAACAGCAGCTATGACCTTTCAGACGTTGGTGCTAACGCCACCGCTTGGGCTGAACTCGGATTTGGTCACTCACACAAAATCAACGACAAACTCAGCATCGGTGCCAACCTCAAATTCCTCTTTGGCGCAGGAAATATAGACGCAAAATTCAATAAAGCAAACCTCCAATTGACCGATAACTCTTGGAACATCATCGCCGATGCCGAGTTACACACAAGCATCAAAGGCCTCAACTACGAGCGCAGCTACAACCGTCACACAAACCGCCAATATGTTAGCGGAATGGACATCGACGGCGCAGGTCTCGGCGGATTCGGTCTCGCCGTTGACCTCGGTGCAGAATACAAAATCAACAGCGATTGGAACGTCGGACTATCTATCACCGACCTCGGCGCTATCCGTTGGAGCAATGACGTTGTAGCATCAACAAACGGCGAACAATCCGTCAAAACAGACGACTACACATTCAACGCCGACAAGAACGCCAACAACAGCTTCTCTAACGAATGGAGCGAAATTCGCGACAAAATTTCACTCATCTACCAACTCCAAGACATGGGCGATACCGGAAGCCGCACAACAGCATTAGGCGCAACAATGTACGCCGCAGTTGACTACACACTGCCGACATATCGCAAACTCAAATTCGGCTTACTAAACTCAACACGCTTTCAAGGCGACTACACTTGGACCAACTTCCGCCTATCAGCCAACATCTCACCGATAAAACAAATATCAGCCGGCGTAAACTATGCCCTCGGCACATACGGCAACTCATTCGGTTGGATAATTGACTTCCATCCCAAATTCATCAACATCTTTGTATCACAAGACAACATGTTCACAAAGATAGCCAAACAAGGCGTGCCTTTAAGCTCAAACTCATCCCTCAACCTCGGCATCAACGTCCCATTCTAAAAACAAAACACTCAAACAGAACAGCTCCGCGCCACCCTCGCGGAGCTGTTCTGCTTCGGTCGCAACGAGACCGACCTCTCTCGCATCAAACTCGCCGCAGGGGCGGTCGTAGACCGCACACATCTGCAATGCCCCACATCAGCGGCGCAGCCGTTGGTGTGGGGTACACTATATCATAACGCGCCATCTGTCGTCAGACAGACTACCCGGTGACTTTATGCCATAAAATCGAGCAATTCTAACGGGTCGGTAATGATGTGGTCGGCATAAGCTGCTCGCAGCTCCTGCGCAGGTCTGAAGCCCCACGTTACACCGACTGAATCAACACAAGCACGGCGTGCGGTCTCTATATCCAAACCGGAATCACCAACATACAGCACCTGCTCTTTGGGCGTAGGACACTCGCTCAACACTCTGAATACGATAGATGGATCCGGCTTTACCGGCACTCCTTCAATCTGTCCACAGATTGATTTGAAATTTGCTTCCGGGAAAAAGTGCTTGACAATCTTAACCACTGCATCTTGATATTTATTAGACGCTACGGCGAGATTTACGCCACGCTCCGTCAAGTCATTTACCAATTGAACGATACCGGGATAAGGCACTGTCGCATCTGCCAAGTGCTCATTATAATACTCCATGAAATAGCCACGCGCCTCGGCGATACGTTCCGGCGTGCGCTGGTCATCAGGCATTGCACGCTCTATCAGTTTAGTGATACCATTGCCCACCATCATCGGATAAGAGGACATCGAGTGTGTGGGATTGCCCATGATGCGCATTGCGTGATTTGCTGCCGCACCAAGGTCATCTATGGTGTTCACCAATGTTCCGTCAAGGTCAAAAATAACAAGACTCTTCATAATACATACTTTTTAGAACGGATAGCCTACGGAGAAATGGAAGTTGGCATCTCTGCTCCATTTGTGATGAAGTATTGGCCACTGTTCTTGATTCATCGCCGGGTTATGTGCCTTAAAACCAAGGTCAAGGCGGAGCAAGAAATATGTGAAGTCCATACGCAAACCGCAGCCGTAAGCCGCCGCTATCTGTTTGTAGAATTGGTTAAACTTAAATTCACCTCCGGGCTGGCTCTCATAAGCCTTTATTGTCCAGATATTTCCGGCATCAATAAACAATGCACCTTCAAACACCCAGAATAGTTTAGCGCGATATTCGACACTTAAATCGAGACTTATATCACCGCATTGGTTGATAAAGTCCACCACCGAGTTCTTTGCATCATACGCACCGGGGCCGAGTGTGCGCACGCCCCAGCCTCTTACGCCATTGGCACCTCCGGCATAGAATCGCTTCTCAAACGGCACCATCGTCGAGTTGGCATAAGGATATGCAATGCCAAATCCGGCATGCCATGCTAAGGCATTTCGCGAATTATAGTTGCGCGTATAGGTATATGAGAACTCACCTTTGACATATTGTGAGAACTGTGTACCAAGCAATTTATAAACGCCATCTTCGCGCTGCTGACCAAAGAGTTTTGACATACCATATAGCAAGTTACCCGCCGTCTCTGCCGACACACGCAGTGTCGAAACTGATGGCTGCACGGCAAACGCATTTACGGTCGCTGTCGCGATGCGGCGATTAGTTTGGTAATATGTATAACCCATGCGCATAATGAAGTGGTCTTCATAGCTATAGCGCAACAAGGGATTGGTCGGCGCAATTTCGTCTATAAAGTTTATCGTAGACTTAGGCAACTTGACATAGTTGACATCTATGAGGTCATAAGTGTGACGACGTGTGTAGTCACGAACACGCTGTGTCCACTTCCATTTCCATGCCGCGCCACCGATGACACGCGTGTACTCCGGACGCTCCTGATAGTTCATTGACAAAGCCAATTCTGTCGTCGCGCGACGGCGTTGCTTGAAGCCCTTTGACAAGAACGGACACTCAAACTTAGGGAACGTAATGCCGACCTCGCCGGCAAATTCAGTATAGCGGTTATTAATCAAGTCATTAATATCACCCGAAAGGCTCTCGTAAGCACCGCGCACTTTGGCGGTCAACAATTCAGAACCTTTGGCAAGATTCTTATGCTGATATGTCAAGCCAACGCCAAAACCGAGGTCGCCCTCAGAGTTCGTTCCTTCGAGCTCGACTGACACACTCTGCTTCTTATTGCGTGAAAGATAGATATTGACATTGAGCACGACATATCCATCCTTAACCTCGGCAACAGGCTCCATCTCGATGTTGATAAACTTCAAGATTGTCAACCTGCCGAGTGCCTCATAAGTGCGGTCTATCGCCGTAGCATTATACGCCATGCCGGGATTGATAAAACACTTCTCTTCAAGTATCGACGGTCGCAGATACTTATCGCCGCCATAGAGGATTTCAATCTGTTTATATTGAACGGTATCGGGCTTAACCTGACCGTCACCGGCATCAAGGATAAATCTGACCTTGCCTATGATATACTGCTTATGATTTCTGACAATAGTACTGTCCGAATTATCAATTTTTTGTTGCTGGCGACGCAAGTTCATCGTCAAGTCCACGACCTTTGACCCGGCAACAGTGTCTGCCGTATAGGTGATAAATTCACGGTTAAAAGCATAATAACCGGCATCGCGCAATTGCTTGGTGATTGCCGTGCGTTGCTCGTCGAGAACATTACGGTCAAACAGCTCACCGGTCTTAAGCGCAAACGCTGACGAGTCACGCTCCAATATGCGCTGTATCGCCGTATCTGCAATGTTATAGGTCACTGCGCCTATCTTATGCGGCTGCCCCGGCTTGATGACATAGTTGACATTTATGCGCTTAGGCTTTACTACTGTATCCACCTCAACCACAGCGCCAAAATAGCCGCGATTGACTAAGGCTTGACGCAATTGTCGCGCCGAGGTCTGTGTCAATTCATCATCATAAATCACCGGCGCCTGTCCCAACTTGCGCAACCAACGATTATACCACTTGGCGGAATCAGCTCCCGACAAGCTATAAGTCGCAAGTTGCAACTTGGCAAAGCCAAGGACTACATGATTTGGCGTTTGGCGCAAAAAGTTATACAACTCTGTGGGCTGTATATTTGCCGTATCGTCAACAGTAATAGAAACTTTATCAAGCAGATACTGTCCGTCAGGCACATGCTTAACCGAGCTACAAGCCACAAGTAAGCTCACAGCAACGGCTATCACTACCAAAGTGAGATGATGATATGCAAAGCGAAAATGTTTCACAATTGCAAAGTTACATTTTTCCTACAGATTTTTCAATAACAATTTTTTAAAATCTTATGTACGCCTCAACCCAAAACTCGTTATAGTTGCGGTCTGCGACAGAGTTGCGGTCATTTACAAAATTATACTGCACCTGAAACATCAGATTCTTATTTAGCTGAAAATTAGGGCATAGCGAATAAATAGTCTTCATCGTTCCCCATGTCGCTTGGTCACGATAGGCATCATAACGCGCATAACAGCTCAGCCAATCATTGCAAGGCACACCCGCCAAAGCATACCACGCATCCGCGCGACCGGTGCCGCTGACCGTGCCGTCTGCATTAACATCAGAAATCTTATGACCCTGTGAATGAGCATACTCCGCACGAGCTACCCAACCGCTATTTTCATAAGTCGTGCCAACAGCCCAGCGATTACGATCAACAGTCACACCATTTGACGCATAATTACCATGCCAGCCAAACAAGCCTATCAACCAACCCTTTAGCGGTTGGAACTTAACATTGCCGATAACATCTTTTCGACAATTAACTTCCTTTGTATTGATACCTTGACCGTTAAACACGCCAAGTTGATATTGCAACAAATTATGACGGTCTTTACCCACTTTCAGCAATTCGCCTTGCACCTGCAAGCCTTGGTCACGACCGCCCATTGAAGGCTCGCCGTTATAGTCACCCATACCTGCCAACTTCTTGGTTAACTGCGAATAATCACCGATGCCCACATCCCACGGATTGTAAGGAT
This sequence comes from uncultured Bacteroides sp., assembly GCA_964469875.1. Classification (GTDB taxonomy): domain Bacteria; phylum Bacteroidota; class Bacteroidia; order Bacteroidales; family Muribaculaceae; genus CAG-873. Next base: position 3,151 of record CAYYAA010000014.1, on the reverse strand, counting down.
TTTCAAACGTGAACGGACGCTTAAATTGACCCATTTTTACGCTAAACACATCATATTTAGCCCATTCGATTTGATAATCCTTGACATGAGGCGTATTATTCAACTCAACCTGCACACGATACTTAAAATCAGTCAATATCGAGCCGGAAACATACATACGTATCAAGCGCGCATTAAAGCCATCGCCCGTGTTAGAGCCTTGCTTATCAGTATAAGAATACTTACCGATAATATAACCGCCAAACTTAGGCGCACTCGCATAGCTTGACACATTACGGCCATATTTAACCGTAGACTCCTGATTTACAGTCGATGAAGCCCCCATTGATTTGGCAATAGCATCATTAGCTAACTTACTGATAAAACCCTCCTCCAATCTTTCTTCAGACTTAAACTCAGATGTTGACTCACTGTTTGCTGACAAAACGGGCGAAGTCGCCAATGCTGCCGCAATTATCGTTGATATAATTCGCATAAATGATATTGTGTGAATGAATTTTCGTTCTACAAAATTAGGCAGCTTTAGCCGCCTATCAACAATCCCATCAGTTAATTTCAGTTAAAACACATCATTACCATCACAATACCAACCAAAACATTTCACTCGTCTTATCAGCATTTCGCAATAATTCATGCCATCACTGACACATTTTCAAAATCCAACTGTTAAATCTTTAAAAATTTTATCCGTGCAAAACACTCAGTAGCATCATGTTATACGGTTTCCGAAATGTTAAATAGCACGTGGTGGCTATTTTACTACCGAATTGCCTATATCCGGGTCGTAACTTTGCGGTGTCAAGAGAGACAAAAGCACATTGAAATACTTCCATACCACTATACACTTACCCTGACGACTGGACGAACAAGGAAGAAGGCCGTGAGTAAGCAGAGCTTGCATAGGTGCAGCTTCATCAAATACAACACGAAGATTGCAAACAAATAACCCCCAACATATATGACACACAAACACGCAAGACCACCCAATTGACAACCAACATGCTTAAACATTGTCATTTGTCATTTTGACCGCCGTTTACCCTTCCGGTATTCGGCGGTTTCTGTTTTTATAGCACCACTCACTCATCGGTCAATTTAAAGTGCATCTAAAAACCAAAGACGAATAGTCATATTTTTATCTTATGCCCACAATGCGTAATATTTTTACAATTATCGCATTTATAATTTGCTTTTATTGAATTTTATCTGTAAATTTGCGCCATTTAATTAGGCAAGATAAACGATTATGATAGCAGAGTTTAGCATTGAGAATTTTTTCTCCATTAAATCGACTCAGAAAATCAGCTTTGAGCCATCGTCAGATATTTTTATGTCTGACGAGTATTCCTATGAAGTTAAGGATGGAGTAAGATTGCTAAAAATTGGCATCATCTATGGTGCTAATGCATCCGGCAAAACAAACGTATTAAATGCCATAGAGTTTTTCAAGATGTTGGTTCTAAGAATGCCTAAAGACCGAACTGAGAAAACCGGGGCCGTTCCTTTCTTGTTAGATGACACTTCAAGAAATGAAATGACAAAGATGTCGATGGTGTTCTATATCAAGCAATCGAAGTATATACTAAGTTTTGAATTGGATACCAAACATATCTATTCCGAGACATTGGTCGTTTATGATTCCATTCGCCCCACCAAACTATACAAGCGCATTTATGATGCCGCAACAGATTCTACGACCATTGATTTTGGAGTAAATCTAAAAATGACAAAAAAAAGTCAAGATGTAATTTCCGGCAACACCATCAATAATTGCAGTGTGCTTGCTGCATTTGGCAAAAGCAATGTTGAACGTACTAAGCTGAATGATGTCTACGATTATTTTGTCAAACAAGTAAAAGATGTTCTAAGTCCGGGTGTGTTTCTCTCGAGATATGTAAAATCTCAGTTGCATAAAGACGAGACCGGAGATTTGAAGAAATTCATCTTAACCCTACTGAAAGCCTCCGATTTCAATATCAAGGACGTTGTATTACACGATGAGGAAAAACTAATTACCCCTGAATTGGAACAACTTATTCAGAATGCCCCTATTGATAAAGACGCAAAGGCTGAAATGCTTAGAAACGGCAAAATTACAAATACCGAGCTTACGTTCAAGCATAAGGCAGGCAATAAAGTATATGATTTGTCTGAGGAATATGAGTCCAATGGCACTATGAGGTTCTTGGGAATGGCTGTGATACTGAATTTCCTACTCAAGACCAATCGGTTTGTGCCTATAGACGAAGTTGAAACAAGTATCCATTATGAACTATTAGCTTACTTCATAAAAGTATTTTTAGCAAATAGTGACGGAACGTCCCAAATGCTTCTGACAACTCATGATATCAATCTTCTGAATGAGGATTTCATTCGCCGTGATACGATATGGTTTACTGATAAAGACGAACTTGGAGAGACAAAGATTGTGCGTCTTTCAACTCTTGGACTACACAAGAATCTTTCCCCATACAATGCCTACAAGCAGGGGAAATTGGTAAAATTGCCTTTCTTGGGTAGCCAGTATATCAATCTAAATGACTAATGATATGGGGCGAATAGCAACAAAGAGTATCGCTATAATTGGAGAAGGCGAAACAGAATGGTTCTATTTCGACTCGCTCAGGATTGCATGCCGCTATCCATTCAAGGTTGCTCCTGACTTTCCACAGCACAGCGACATCAATCATATTCTAAAACTTGTAGACTCCTACTTGAATAAGCAATATGACTATATCGTATGCCTGCTTGATATGGATAGACTTTTGCAATTCCCATCTGAAATGCTATTGTATCAGCGAGCAAAGAAAAGATACACTGCCAAGAAATATGCAGGAAAGGTGATGTTTGTAGAAACAAATCCATGCACAGAATTCTGGTTCCTGCTCCACTTCCTACCCAATATCGTATACCGACAGTATGAGAGCTACGAACAGCTACTACCCGAATTACAGAAATATATGCCGGGGTATGAAAAAACAAAACGATATTTCATACGCACAAACCTCTATAAATACTTAACAGAAAATGGAGACTTGGAACGGGCAATGTCAAATTCCGAAAAACTATGCCAACTCTGCAAGGAGTCACCGGAGGATATAAAAGCATATTCAGAAATATACAAAGTGATAAAATTATTGAATAATTGAAT
>CAYYAA010000013.1:0-29330 GCA_964469875.1 uncultured Bacteroides sp. | reverse complement strand
TTTTTTTGCAAAGGGATGTAGAGCTATTTTTTGAGGGCGGCATGAACGTCGGCACGGAGCTCGTCGTCTTGCTTGTCGCGACTGAGGATTGTTCCGTCAGGCGAGAAAAGCATGATGCAAGGGATGCCTGAGATGCCGTAGATGTCTGTTGGAATTGTCTGAGCGTTTAAGATACATTCCCACGGCAGTTCATGTTGCTTGATTGCTTTGAGTGTGTTTGCCGGTTCGTCCCAAACGGCTACGCCGAGGACTTTGAGGCCTTTGTCTTTGTATTCGTTGTAAAGCTCTTTGATTACGGCAGTTTGACGGATGCATGGGCCGCACCAGCTTGCCCAAAAGTCAACGAGAACAAATTGACCTTTGCCGACATAGTCGCTAAGACGTTTTGTTTCGCCGTTATATGTTACTTCAAAGTCGATGAATTTGTTGCCGGGTTGAGTTGCCAAGCGGCGTTTGTTTTGCTGAATGAGCTTTTGAACGCGTTGAGACTTTTGGAATTCCGGATATTTTGTGAGGTAAGCGTCAAGGTCGTCAGCGGTTGACGCGAGTTCTGAGAGGAAGTAAGCCAAACCGAGTTGGTTGTCGGCATTATCATCTACGATTTTGTTTATAAAGGTCATATATTCATCATATATGGCTTTGCGTGCCTCGTCATTTTCGGCGGCGCGATAGCGACCTATTATAGCCTCGATTTGTTGGTCGTAGGCATTGCTTGTGTCGTTAAGGGGACTGCCCACGGCAGTTTTTTTGTGTGAGTCAAAGGCGATAGAGCCGGGCTCGAGGAAGAATGTTCCGCGACGCTCGCCGTCGATGAAGATGCGAGCAGTGATAGCCTCGTCGATGTCGCCTGAGAAAACGGCTTGACAGTCAGCAACTATCATACTGTCAATGCGGGCGCCGTTGTCAGCGTTAACAAGGAACGCCATTGCGCCGTCATCATCGTCTGTTGTTGATACGGTCAGTCGATAGGGTGCAGCATTAAGCGCCATTGAGCTTGCGCCTAATAATAAAAATGAAGCTGCGATTTTTTTCAACATATTCATATACTGAGAGTTGTAAGTTTGCGAATATTTCGTTAAGTATTCTACTGCAAAATTAGCCAATATTCTGATTATACTGCAACAAAAAGATAAAAATAACCGGAATTGTTTTGGACAATTTGCGCTATGCGCTCGAATTTGATATTAACTATGTTTAAAATATGTAATGTATTGATATATAATATATTGATGATTTTAGTATGTAAAATAGTGCATTCTGCATATAGCAAAACATGTAAAATAGTGCATTTTGGTGATGCGATTTTAACACAAATAGTGCATTTTGAGAGAAAAATGTTGTATATTTGCGGTGCATAAAAACATAAAATCATGGATAAGCGAATACTCGAAACAATACTTACCGACCAAGCTGAGGAACTTGAGATGAAGCGTAATTTGCGTTTTTGCCAACGCAAAGAGGAAGATAGTATTGACCTTAATAGTGCTCAAGCACAAGTCGTTATCGGCGTTAGACGTAGCGGTAAATCGACTTTGTGCTACAATGCGTTGACCAGAAAAGGAGTAAAATTTGCTTATGTCAATTTTGATGATGAGCGTTTGATAAAATTGACCGCTGACGACTTGAATGATGTTTTGGAGGTATTGTACAAAATATATGGTGACTTTAGTCATCTGTTTATTGATGAGATACAAAATATACCGGAATGGTATTTGTTTGTTAATCGCTTGTTGCGCAAGCAAATGCGAATAATCATAACAGGCTCAAATGCTAAGTTGTTGAGTGGTGAGTTGGCAACGCACTTGACAGGCCGTCATCATTCGATAACACTTTACCCATTCTCATTTGCTGAATATTGTGATGTCAAAGGAGTAGATGTCCAATCGCTAACGACAAAATCAGTAGCACTTAGGCGAGCAGCGTTTGACGAATACTTGCGCTTGGGTGGTTTCCCTGAGTTACAACAAATAGCTAATGATAGGGGTTATGTAAATGAACTCACTATCAATATATTGGAGCGTGATATAGAGCAGAGGTTTAAGATAATTCATACAACAGCGTTTGAGCAAATGGCACAGCATCTGCTTAATGTCGCGCCTGTGATAGTTTCTGATAAGTCTTTACAAGAGATATTTGGCTTTAAGTCACAGCATACAGTTAAAAACTATGTAAGCTATTTGAAGCAAGCATATTTACTCGTTGGTTTGCATAAATTTTCGCAGAAGAGCAAGTTACGTTTTACCGGTGAAAAAGTTTATCCGATAGATGTTGCGTTGATGAATAAGCGAGAAGATGCATTTGCCGGAGAGAATTTAGGATGGCGTTTGGAAGTCGTTGTCTATTTGGAACTTTTGAGGCGGTATAAGAGTCAAGGCTGTGATATATACTATTATAGCAAAAGGTCGAGCGAATGTGACTTCGTTGTGTGCGAGGGAAATAAAGCAACGCTTGCCGTGCAGGTGTCATACGATATAACATCTGAGAGGACCAAAAAACGAGAGATAGCAGGGCTGATTATGGTTGCGAAGGAGACCGGTTGTCGCACACTGCTTTTGCTTACCGACCACCAATATGAGGACTTGACGCAGGACGGTTTTGAAATAAAGATACGTCCGGTTTATGAATATGCACTGCATGATTAACTTGCATAATATTACTCGGAGTTAGGGGGAGGGGTATTAATAATGTGGAAAAGCGGGTGGGAAATTGGTTGTTATCATTAAAAGTCGTAACTTTGCGGTATGGATGCAATAGATATATTTTTATTGGTAATCATCGCAGGTGGAGCGATTTTAGGTTATAGACGCGGTCTTGTGATGCAGATTGGTCACATAGCGGGCATGATAGGCTCGGTTGTGATATGCAGATTGTTTGGCGGCGTTGTCGCAGACATCTTTGGTGCGGAGTCGGCATCGGCAGTAGCGTTGGCGTATATCGCGACATTTATGATAGGCTATACTGCGGCATATATGTTGTCGCGGACAATGAATAATTTGCTACATACGTTAAACTTGGGCATTGTGGACCATTTGGCGGGTGCGGTGTTCAAGGTAATGCAGTATATGCTTGTTGTGAGCATAATTATGCAGCTATGGTTGGCGATACAGCCGTCAGAGCGCGAGGAGTTGTGTGCCAAGACATGGCGCATGGCAATCGTTGAATTTGCGCCGACAATATTGTCGATGAGTGAATCAGACGATGCGAGTCAAGACGTGGCGGCGGAAAGCGCAGACAAGTCGCTGTAAAAGTGATAAAAACGCGAAAAATAGACAAAAGAATATAATAAAACTGACCGAGAGTAGTTTTTTTATTATATTTGTCACCGGCAAAATACGATAGAAAAAAGAATAATATTATACGATGAACGAAGATAAGAGAAATCGCCCGGAAACGGAAGCAGAGGACACGTTGCGCAATGCGACCGAGAGCGAATATAAGTACGGCTTCGTGACGGATATTGATACCGATGTAATCCAACGAGGATTGAGCGAAGATGTAGTACGCCTTATTTCGCAGAAGAAGGGCGAGCCTGAATGGTTGCTTGATTTCAGATTGAAAGCATATCGACATTGGCTGACATTGAAGATGCCCAAGTGGGCGCATCTTGATATACCCGAAATAGATTTTCAGGCGATAAGCTATTATGCAGCGCCAAAGAAGAATAATGGTCCAAAAAGCCTTGATGAGGTAGACCCGCAGTTGATAGATACTTTTAACCGATTGGGCATACCTTTGGAGGAGCAGAAAACTCTGTCAGGAATGGCAGTGGATGCGGTAATGGACTCAGTATCAGTTAAGACGACACACCGCGAGAAACTTGCGGAATTGGGAATTATCTTCTGTTCGTTGAGTGAAGCTGTCAAGGATTATCCTGATTTGGTAAAGAAATATTTAGGCTCGGTAGTAAGTTATCGAGACAACTTTTTTGCGGCATTGAATTCGGCTGTTTTTAGTGACGGTTCGTTTGTGTATATTCCTAAAGGCGTGCGTTGTCCGATGGAGTTGTCAACATACTTCCGTATCAATGCACAGGGCACGGGGCAGTTTGAGCGTACACTGATAGTTGCGGATGATGAGGCATACGTGAGCTATCTCGAAGGCTGTACCGCGCCGATGCGAGATGAGAACCAACTTCACGCGGCAATTGTTGAAATCATTGTCGAGGAACGTGCCGAGGTCAAATATTCGACCGTGCAGAACTGGTATGCGGGCGATGCTGAAGGTCGCGGCGGTGTCTATAACTTTGTGACTAAGCGAGGTTTGTGCCGTGGAGACTACTCTAAGTTGTCATGGACACAAGTGGAGACCGGCTCGGCTATCACTTGGAAGTATCCGTCATGTGTGCTTGCCGGTGAGGGGTCAGTTGGCGAATTTTATTCAGTAGCTGTCACCAATAAACGTCAGCAAGCAGATACCGGTACAAAGATGATACACCTCGGACGTAATACACGCTCGACCATAGTGTCAAAAGGTATCTCAGCGGGACATAGCCAGAACAGTTATCGCGGCTTGGTTAAGGTAGCGCCGGATGCAGACGGTGTTCGCAATTATACGCAGTGTGATTCGCTGCTGTTGAGCCCGACTTGCGGTGCACACACGTTCCCATATATAGACGTGATGAATGAGACTGCGATTGTTGAGCATGAGGCAACGACATCAAAAATCTCGGAGGACCAGCTCTTTTACTGTAACCAACGCGGCATTCCGACAGAGGAAGCCATCGCGTTGATAGTCAACGGTTATGCGAAAGAAGTCATGAATAAACTCCCGATGGAATTTGCGGTAGAGGCTCAGAAGTTGCTGTCAATCACGCTTGAAGGCTCTGTCGGATAAAACAAAAGAAATAAAAACACAACAAGATATGTCAGATATACTATTAAATGTTGAAAATCTTCATGCCGGCATAGAAGGCAAGGAAATTTTGAAAGGCATAAATCTGACCGTACGCCCCGGAGAAGTACATGCAATCATGGGGCCTAACGGTTCGGGCAAGAGTACGCTGTCAGGAGTTCTTGCCGGCGATCCAAAATTTACAGTAACTGAAGGAAAAGCCACATTGGGCGATGTAGACTTGCTGTCATTACCGCCTGAGAATCGTTCACACGAGGGCTTGTTCTTATCGTTTCAATATCCTGTAGAGATACCCGGCGTGTCCATGGTAAACTTTATGCGTGCGGCAGTAAATGCTAAGCGCAAATACCTCAATCAGGAGCCGTTGAGCGCCGGTGATTTCTTGAAACTTATGCGCCAGAAGCGAGCAGTTGTTGAGCTTGATAACAAATTGGCGTCACGCTCAGTTAACGAAGGTTTTTCGGGCGGCGAAAAGAAGCGTAATGAAATCTTCCAGATGGCTATGCTTGAGCCGCGTTTGTCAATTCTCGATGAGACGGATAGCGGACTTGACATTGATGCTTTGCGCATTGTGGCAAGTGGTGTCAACAAGTTGAAGAGCGCTGATAATGCAACAATTGTGATTACTCACTATCAGCGATTGCTTGATTATATCAAGCCTGATGTTGTGCATATCTTGTATAAAGGCCGCATCGTCTATACCGGTGGTCCGGAGCTTGCTCTTGAGCTTGAAGAGAAGGGCTATGACTGGATTAAGCAACAAGTTGACAATCAACAACTTTAAGCTAAAGCAATGGCAAACAATTCATTACAACAATATCTCAATCTCTATAACGAAAGTGGCGCAGAAATAGCCGCACACTCGGTAGAGGCGTTCAACCGCTTGCGCCCTGCAGCACTATCAGCGCTCACGGCAGTCGGTTGCTTGCCGGAGCGAGGTGATGAAGGCTATGACAAGTTGTCGGTAAACGATATGTTTGCGCCGGATTTCGGGTTGAATATCAATCGTTTGGGCTTTCCCGTAGACACAGCAGCGACATTTCGTTGTGATGTTCCGACCGTTAGCACTCTGTTGGGAATTACAGTCAATGACGTGTTCCGACCGTCAGCATCATTGCTGCGCAATATGCCTGAAGGAGTGACAGTTATGTCGCTTGCTGAGGCAGCAGAGAAGTGCCCTGAGAAGGTAGAGCCATATCTTGGTAAGATAGCAGGAAATAAGACTGCAATGACTTCGCTTAACACCTTGTTGATGCAAGACGGTGTGCTTATCCACGTAGCAGCAGGCGTTAAGTCACAGAAAGCCATTCAGATAGTAAATATATTTAATGCCGGTGCACCGCTATTGGCAGCGCGCCGTGTGCTTATCGTTGTAGAACGTAACGCAGAAGCACGAGTGCTGATGTGTGACCATACGCAAGATGAGCGTGTCGACTATTTGTCATCACAAGTTATCGAGGTTGTGCTTAAAGATAATGCGCAACTTGACCTTTATGACATTGAAGAAGCGAGCGAAAAGACAGCGCGTTACTGTGAAGTCTATGTTGAGCAGTCACGTGATAGCCGTTTGTTGACTAACTACACGACACTCAGCGGTGGCACAACTCGCAATACGTTTAACATAGAGTTGAACGGAGAGAATAGCGATACCCGTCTCGGCGGTATGGTTATCGGCGGCAAAAATCAGTTGATAGATAATGCGTCAGTTGTGCGACACCACGTGCCGCAGTGTCATAGTAATCAACTGTTTAAATATGCTTTGTTTGAAAATGCCAAAGGCGCGTTTGAAGGTACAATCGTAGTCGATGAGCCGGCGAAGTTCACCGAAGCCTATCAGTCAAATCGCAACCTTGTGGCATCTCCGGATGCGCGTATGCACACACGACCGCAGCTTGAAATCTATTGCGACGAAGTGAAGTGTAGCCACGGAGCGACGACAGGTCAACTTGATGCAGATGCGCTCTTCTATATGCGTTCACGTGGTATTCCAGAGGACGAGGCGCGTCGTATGTTGATTCAGGCGTTTATGGTAGATGTTATTGAGACCATCGCACTTGACGGGCTGAGGGAGCGTATGCGCATGCTTGTTGACAAGCGACTAAACGGAGACGAAGCAGGCTGTGGAGATTGCGCGTCAAGCTGCCACACTACAGATACACAACAAATTACAGAATAAGATGAGCGGACAATTGGACATAGAGGCATTGCGTCGTGAATATCCCATACTCCAGCGTACCATTCACGGCAAGCCGCTTATCTATCTTGATAATACGGCGACATCCCAGACACCCCGAGTTGTTGTTGAGGCGATAGAGCACGGCTATTATGCCGAGAAAGCTAATGTGCACCGCGGGGTGCATAGTTTGTCACTTGAGGCGACAGATGCGATGGAAGCGACGCGTCAACGTGTTAAGGAATTTATAAACGCGCCGTCAACAGAAGAAATTATCTTTACGCGCGGCACTACTGAGGCGTTAAATCTTGTGGCATCGAGTTATGGGTCATTGCTCAATGATGGAGATGAAATTATCGTCACCGTCATGGAACACCATAGTAATATAGTGCCGTGGCAACTTCTGCAAAGTCACCGTCAAGTAAAACTTCGTGTAATCGGCATATTGGAAGACGGTTCACTTGACCTAAACGCCTATCGTGCGGCTTTCAACGAGCGGACACGCATAGCGGCGTTCTGTCATGTGTCGAATGTTTTGGGCACAGTCAATCCTGTAAAAGAGATGGTTGAGATAGCCCATAGTCACGGCGTAGTCACTGTTGTTGACGGAGCGCAGTCTGTGGCGCATCAGCGAATAGATGTTCAAGACCTCGGCGTTGACTTTTTTGCCTTTTCATCACATAAGATGTATGGTCCGACCGGCATAGGCATCCTCTATGGACGTCGCGAATTGCTTGAGAAAATGCCGCCATATCAAGGGGGCGGAGAGATGATAGGTCATGTCAGCTTTAAGGGCACGACATGGGCAGACCTGCCGTATAAATTTGAAGCCGGCACTCCGGACTTTATAGATGCAGCGGCAATGCGTCAAGCGATGGACTATATGGATAATATCGGCATTGAGCGGATAGCAGAGCATGAGCATGATTTGTTGAACTACTGCACAGAGCAAATGATGAAAATCGAAGGGATGCGCATCTTCGGCACTACGCCGGGCAAGTGTGCTGTTATCTCGTTCTTATTAGGCAAGGCACACCACTATGATACGGGTGTATTGCTTGACCGTCTTGGCATCGCAGTTCGCACGGGTCATCATTGTGCGCAGCCATTGATGGAGGCGTTGGGCATCGAGGGCACAGTTCGTGCATCGTTTGCCGTCTATAATACGCGCGAAGAAGTTGACGGTTTCATTGCTGCTCTGCAACGTGTCAATGCAATGTTAAACGGATAAAATCACGACAACAAAATAAATTCTTTTCCCATGAAGCAACTATGTATGATAATTATTGCGGTTGTCTTGTCACTGACAGCGCAAGCCGCAAAAGTAGATACGCTGTCCATAGCGACAGCCAAAGTGCCGTCGCCTTATAGCTTGACGGTAGTAACGCCCGAAGCAGCAGCTCGGACAGGAGAGCGATTTCCGACCGTTTACTTGCTTAACGGCTACTCCGGCAATAACTTTTCATGGCTTACTATCAATCCCAAGTTGAAGGATATTGCAGACCAATATGGCATTATTTTAGTTATGCCTCATGGCATGGATAGCTGGTATTGGGATTCGCCGGTGCGACCGGAGATGCAGATGGAGACCTTCATAATAGATGAGCTTGTGCCGTATATTGACCAACACTATCCGACCAAAGCCGAGGCTCACTATCGCGCCATCACCGGATTGAGCATGGGTGGTCACGGCGGATTGTGGCTTGGCATACGTCATAGCGATGTTTTTGGCAGTGCCGGCAGCACCAGTGGCGGAGTTAATATCATGCCCTTTCCTAAGAAATGGAAGATGTCAGAGTGGCTTGGTGAACAAGAAACAAATCGCGACACATGGCTTAGCCACACAGTTATCAACCTTGTACCGCAACTCAAGCCCGGGCAACTCAATATCATTTTTGACTGTGGGTCGGAAGACTTTTTTGCGACAGTTAATGCCGAGTTGCACCAAGCGCTGTTAGATGCAAAGATTCCGCATGATTATATCTCGCGTCCCGGTATTCATAATCTTGAATACTGGCGCAATTCGATATTATATCAGTTGTTGTATTTCAACGAAATTTTCACACGATAGAGCGCTACGGCGATGATTCTACGCACGATAAAAATACATAATTTCAAGAATATTCCGGAGGCGCAGATGGAGTTTTCGCCCAAAGTTAATTGTCTGTTAGGCAATAATGGCATGGGCAAGAGTAACCTTCTTGATGCGCTATACTATCTCAGTTTCTGCAAAAGTTTTACGGGAGTCAATGACCAAATGCTGATAATGCGAGGCGAGGACTTCATGATGTTGTCAGCCGATTATGACCGACGAGGCACCGATGAAGAGCTCAGTGTCGGTATGCAGCGAGGTCATCGCAAGAGTGTTAAGCGTTCAGGCAAGGAGTATCGTCGTTTGTCAGAGCATATCGGGTTGTTTCCATTAGTCATGGTAGCTCCGGCGGATATGGAGCTGATAACGGGCAGTTCGGAGGAGCGACGTCGCTTTATTGACATGATAATATCACAAAGCGATGCGCGTTATCTCGATTGTCTAATACGCTATGGTCAATCTTTGGAGCAGCGAAATCGCTTATTGCGAGACGGTGCGACAGATAAAGGTTTGTTCTCGGCGATAGAGATGCAGATGGATATGACGGCGGAATATATTACTCAAAAACGTGCGTCAGAGATAGCGCGACTGAGTGAGATATTTATCAAACACTACCACTCTGTGGCAGGCGGAGAAGAAGTTCCGGCATTGACCTATAGCTCAAAGATTTATAACGAACAGCGTCCGCTCAGTGACCTGTTGGAGCAAGCACGACAACGAGACGAAATACTTCACTATACGACAGTAGGGCCGCATAGAGATGATATAGAGATGAATATTGACGGAATGGCGGTGAGGCGTATAGCGTCACAAGGTCAAGCAAAGACCTACACTGTAGCACTGCGATTTGCGCAATATGAATTTTTGCGAGACACGTCAGGCATAACGCCCCTGCTGTTGCTTGATGATATTTTTGATAAGCTTGATGCAGAGCGAGTTGAGCGCATCATGAATGTAGTGACGTCGGATGCGTTTGGACAGATATTTATCACCGATACGAATCGTAAGCATCTTGATGAAATAATGGCACGCACGGGCGGTAATTATCGAATTTGGAATGTCAATAATGGAGAATTTAAGACAATAGAAATTTGATAGAGAGATGAAGCGAACTGATGCGAAACAAGTTGGCGAAATCATCCAAGCGATGATAGCAGCGACAGGACAAGAGCGCACCTACGATGAGCAGCGCATTTGTTACCTGTGGCCGGAGATAGTAGGTCCGGCTGTAAATCGCTATACGATGCGCCGCTATGTTGACCGACGCACGCTTCATGTCTATCTGTCATCGGCATCACTGAAGAATGACCTTTTGTATATGCGTGAGCGGCTTGTCGGGCTGCTTAATGAGGCAGCGGGAGGTCAGATAATAGACAACATAGAAATTCACTAATTAATAAAAGTACTAAAAATGGCAAAACGTGAAATTCAACTTAGCGACACCATGTTTCACCACCACCAGCCGGTGCAGGTGCGCTTTAATGACATTGATGTATTGGGACACCTCAATAACTCGGTATATTTTGAGTTTTTTGACCTTGCCAAACTAAACTACTTCATGGATGTACTTGGCGAAGCGTTTAATCCCGATGTTGTAGGCTTGGCGGTAGTGAATGTAAACTGTGACTTTATGGCGCAGGCGTTCATCACCGAGCAACTCGAAGTGTTGACGGCAGTGACAAGTATCTCAGAGCGATCACTGCGACTTGAACAGCGCTTGGTCAATGTTCAGACAGGACAAGTCAAGAGTGTATGCCGCGTTGTAATGGCGGGATTTGACGTGAAGGCAGCGACGAGTGCGCCAATTTCTGACGAGTGGCGCGAGCGCATGAATAAGTATGAACATCGCGAGTTGAAACAATAAGAAACAGAGAAATACCATGTCAAAAATCCTCGATATACGCCGATATGGAAGGCTGATATTTTTTATAGTTGCGGCAGCCGTAGTCGCAGGGTCGCTGTATGTGTCAGACGGTCTTGTGCGTGATTTGTCTGTGCAGGAGCGTCAACGCATGGAGATATGGGCAGATGCGACAAAGGAAATTATCAGGAGTACCGATTTTGACAGCGATGGCGGGGATATAGACATAGACTTTTTGCTGCGTATCATCAGTAGCAACACGACAATTCCGGTGTTGCTCACGGATGATGCGGGTAACATCTTGCAGCATCGTAACTTTGCGTTGCCCGACCCAATAGATTCGCTTAATCCGATAGAGCTCACGGCTCGAAATGAGGCGTTTCTACAGAAGAAACTTGCGCATCTGTCACATACACAGAATGTTATAGATATTTCGGTAGGACCGGGCGTGATGCAGCATTTGTATTATGAAGATTCGACATTGTTAAAGCGTTTGAGCTATTATCCATACGTTCAATTGCTTGTGATGTTGACGTTTATAGCTGTTGGATATTTTGCGATAGTTTCGACAAAACGTGCGGAGCAGAATAAAGTGTGGGTTGGATTGTCAAAAGAGACAGCTCACCAACTCGGCACGCCTATATCGTCGTTGATGGCGTGGATGGAGTTAATCGGAGATATGGGTGTTGATGCGGAGACTGTAGCAGAAATGAACAAGGATGTTAATCGTCTGTCTACCATTGCGTCACGTTTTTCTAAGATAGGCAGTAAGCCGCAGATGGCAGAGGCAGATATAAATGAAATAGCGGGCAATGCGGTGGCATATATGTCTACGCGTATCTCGCCACGTATCTCGTTGACAGCCAATCAGACGGCAGAAAAGTTGCCTGTAATGGCTTGTGCGCCGTTGTTTGAGTGGGTAATGGAAAATCTGATAAAGAATGCCGTAGATGCGATGGAGGGTCATGGCTCAATTCTCGTAGAGACATTTGAGGAGAAGGGTATGGCTGTTATCGAGGTCACAGATAGCGGGAAGGGCATTATGCGCAAGGATTTTAAGAATGTGTTTAATCCCGGCTATACGACAAAGAAGCGCGGATGGGGCTTGGGACTGACCTTGGCAAAGCGTATTATAGAGCAATATCACAATGGGCGTATCTTTGTTAAGACATCTACGCCGGGAGTTGGCACGACGTTCCGCATACAGCTAATGATGCGTGAGTGAGCGTATGTTAATATTTTGTTAAAATTTGGCGAAAAAATTGCCAAAGTTTAAAGTAAAAACGCGCCAAAGTTTAAAGTTGCCTCTCAGATGGCCTCTGAGAGGGGGTGTTTGAGGGATTGATATTAGTTGGGGAATAGCTATAAAAGTCGTAACTTTGCAGCGTAAAAAAGTAGGTTTTATATGTGGATTATACTTGCAATTACGTCTGCGTTGTCGTTAGGCGTTTATGACATCTTCAAAAAAATCTCTCTCCGCTCTAATAATGTACTGTGGGTGTTGATGCTCAACACCATGTTTTGCACTTTGTTTATGTCGCCAGTCTTGATAGAGACGTTGGCGAGTGGAAGTGTAGGTCTTGATGGCACACTGACCGGTCATATACATGTCTTTATAAAGGCACTTATAGTGTTGTCGTCATGGGTTTTGGGATATTTCAGTATTAAGCATTTGCCGTTGACGATAGTGGGGCCGATAAATGCGTCACGTCCGGTTGTTGTGTTGGTTGGTGCGTTGGTGATATTCTCGGAGCATCTTAACTTTCTGCAATGGTGTGGTGTGTTGTTGGGCTTTTGGTCACTGTTTTTTATCAGTAGAGTAGGGGCAAAAGAAGGTGTATCAATAAAGCACAATCATTGGCTTTGGATGGCGATAGGCTCAACGATGATGGGCGCAGTCAGTGCGCTGTATGATAAATATTTGATGGGAATGTATGAGCCGTTGCAGGTGCAAGCGTGGTATTCGTTCTATCAGTGTGTTATCATGACAATCACGGTGTTGATAATACAGCGAAGCATGAAGTCAGCCAATAATACGCCCAAGATATGGCGGTGGAGCATACCATTGATTTCGTTGTTTTTGACAGTTGCGGATATAGCGTATTTTTATGCGTTGTCACAGCCTGATGCGATGATAGCGATAGTTTCGATGTTGCGACGCGGGTCGGTGATAGTGTCGTTTATCTATGGTATAATAGTATTGCGAGAGAAGCATCTGAAGCTCAAACTTATTGACTTGTCGATATTGCTTGTGGCGTTGGTTTTGCTTGTCTTGGGTAGTAAATAAAGTTGAACAGTCTTAATTCTCTATAAATATTGCTATTTGCGTTAAGAAAAGTAGTATTTTTGCGTTATAAATTGAGAACTGTTGAAAAATTAGGCTCATGAATAAACAAACTACAATAAACTCATATATAACCGAGTCGGTGCGCAATAACTGGGAGATGCTTGCTCTGTCTAATTATCAAGGAGTTAGCTATACCTATTGTGACGTAGCACGCAAGATAGCAAAACTGCACTTGCTGTTTGAACGTAGCGGGCTGAAGCGAGGAGATAAGATTGCGCTGTGCGGCAAGAATTGTGCGCAGTGGGCGATTGTAGCAATAGCGTCGTTGACTTATGGCACTGTGGCAGTGCCAATCTTGCATGAATTTAAGGCAGACACGGTGCATCATCTTGTAAATCATAGTGATGCGAAGTTGCTGTTTGTAGATGCTCAGATTTGGGAAAATCTTGATCATGATTCGATGCAGCAGCTTGAGGGCGTATTGCTAATTAATGACTATTCGTTGTTGTATTCGCGCAATGAGAGTTTGACGGATGCCCGTCATAATCTAAATCGCTATTTTGGTGAGAAATATCCTGAAAGGTTTACCGCTAATGATGTTGAATATATCGAATGTCAGCCAGATGAGACGGCGTTGATAAATTATACATCCGGGTCAACAGGGTTCTCAAAGGGTGTAGTTTTGAGCTATGGCAATTTGTGGTCGAATATGCAATTTTATATTGATGATTTGACGTTCTTGTTGCCGGGAGATAGCATTATCAGTATGCTGCCGTTGGCTCATATGTATGGATTTATGGTCGAGATGCTTCATGGCTTTATCAAGGGCTGTCATGTGTCGTTCTTGACACGCACGCCGTCGCCCAAGATTATCATGGGAGCGTTTGCCGAGGTTAAGCCTAAGTTGATAGTTACGGTGCCGCTTATTATAGAGAAGATTATCAAGAATAAGGTTTTCCCGTTGCTTGACAAGCCGTTGATGAAGGTGCTGATGCACGTGCCGTATGTTGATGAGCGTTTGTTGGCAAAAATAAAGGATAAGCTGACCGAGACTTTCGGTGGTAATCTTAAAGAACTTATCATCGGCGGAGCGGGTCTGAACAAGGATGTTGAGACCTTCTTGCGTCGCATAAAATTCCCGTTTACAATAGGCTATGGCATGACTGAATGTGCGCCGCTTATCTGTTATGCGCCGTGGAATGTGACACGTCCGGCATCATGTGGACGCGTTGTTGACCGTATGCAGTTGCGCATAGACTCGGCAGACCCGCAGAATGTTCCGGGTGTGCTATGGGTGAAGGGCGAGAATGTCATGAAGGGCTATTATAAGAATGAAGAAGCGACAAACTCGGTGTTTAAGGATGGCTGGATGAATACCGGCGATATATGCAGCATAGATGCTGACGGCTTTCTCTATATCCGTGGTCGCGATAAGAACATGATACTCGGTCCGTCGGGACAAAATATTTATCCGGAGGAGATTGAGCAGAAGCTCAATAACCTGCCCTATGTCAACGAGTCTCTTATCGTAGATAAGGACGGCAAACTTGTGGCGTTGGTACATCCCGACTTTGATAATGCACAAAAGCAAAATATTCAGACCGAGGAACTTAAGAAAATCATGGAGCAAAATATTCAGCAACTCAACAGCGAGCTGCCGGCATATAGCCGAGTGTCTGATTTGCAGATATTTACAGAAGAATTTGAAAAGACTCCCAAAAGGTCTATTAAAAGATATTTATACCAACATTAACCTAATCTCTACTCCTCACAATAAAATGGAATCACAAGCAAAAAGCAGTGAAGAACTCATTAAAATGATTGAAGGCTATAAGGCACGTATTCTTGCCGGCGAAATGCTGAGCGAGGACGAGGTGTATAGTCTTGTTGATATTGATGATAAGGCGGCGCGTAAAGCCTTGCGCGATGCGGCAGCCGAGATTACAGAAGCCAAGTGCCCGCGCACGTTTGACTCATGTTCTATCGTCAATGCACGTTCAGGTAGCTGTTCAGAAAATTGCAAATGGTGTGCACAGTCACGCCACTATTCAACAGGCTGTAAGACATATGCGCTTGTTGACCGTGAAGAATGTTTTAAGACAGCGCGTTATAACGGAGAGCGCGGCGTGAAGCGCTTCTCACTCGTTGCCAGCGGACGTCGTGTGTCAGGTGAAGCGTTGAAGCAGATGGTGTCAATACTTCACGATGTTAAGCAAGAGACCGGAATGATGGTTTGTGCGTCAATGGGATTGCTTAACCACGATGAGTTGCAACAACTTTGGGATGGAGGTATTAACCGCTATCACTGCAACCTCGAGACTGCGCCGTCATACTTCTCACACTTGTGCACCACGCACACTATCGAGGATAAACTTGCCACAATCCGTGAGGCAAAGAAAATCGGTTTTGAGGTATGTAGCGGTGGTATTATCGGCATGGGTGAGACAATGCGTCAACGTGCCGAACTTGCGCTCACCTTGCGTCAAGTAGAGCCACATTCAATACCTATCAATATCCTTTGTCCGATACCCGGCACACCGTTGGCAGACTCGAAGCCGTTGACAGATGATGATATTCTGCACACGATTGCGATATTCCGATTGACGCATCCGACAGTTGAGTTGCGTTTTGCGGGAGGTCGCCAGAAGTTGACACATGAAGGTCAAGTAGAGGCACTTCGCATCGGCATAAACAGTGGCGTTGTCGGTGATTTGTTGACAACAGTAGGTTCAACAATAGCACAAGATCAGAAACTTGTGACTGAAGCGGGCTACGAATTTTAATTCTGACAAGTTTTAATTGCAATAAACGGTTTGATTTCGTAACTTTGTCTAACGAAATCAAACCGTTATTTTTATGGGTGAATTAACCAACAAAATACGCAAAATGGTGTTGTCATTGGCGGATGTCAAGGGCAGACGACGGGAGCAGCACTTTGTTGCTGAGGGTACGAAGTGTGTCTGTGATACGATAGACTCATTCACATGTCGATATTTATTTGCGACAGAAGAGTGGCTCACGGAGCACGGAGACATAGCGTCGCGCTGTGGCGAGGCTGTGACGGTGGTCAGCAAAGGTGATTTGCGTGACATGACCACGTTGACAGCGACACCACCGGTGATTGCGGTTTATGAGTTGCCGCGACCGACAGAGTTGGATGTCAATTTGCTTAACGAAAGTTTGACGGTTGCCCTTGACAGGGTGCAAGACCCCGGCAATTTGGGCACGATAATTCGCACATGTGATTGGTTTGGTATTACAACGATTCTTGCATCAAAAGACACCGTAGACCTTTATAATCCCAAGACAGTACAGTCAACAATGGGCGCAATATCGCGTATTAAGGTGATATATTGCGACTTGGCTGAAGTGTTGTCTAAATTAAGCGTTCCGATTTACGGCACATTTCTTGACGGTATGAACCTCTATGATGCGCCTTTATCAGAGCGCGGAGTTATCGTTATGGGAAATGAGGGAAGCGGCATCGGGGATGCGGTGGCAGCGACAGTTAATAAGCGATTGTTGATACCATCATTTCCGCCTGAACGACCGACGTCAGAGTCGCTGAACGTGGCGACAGCGACGGCAATCACATTAGCGGAATTTCGCAGAAGGTCATTAGCACGATAAACGATAGATATGGCAAAACTTAAAACTAAATCACTATGGTTCTGCAATGCGTGCGGAGCAGATTCGCCCAAGTGGGTTGGTCGCTGTCCGTCATGCGGTGAGTGGAACACAATGGTCGAGGAGCGTGTCACGACGGGTCCGTCTCGCTCGGCATCGCCGGTGGCATCAGCGCGTAAGAGTGTTGCGCGAGCCATCAATAATATAGAGGTTACAGAAGAGCCTCGTATTCTCATGCCGAGTAGGGAGCTTAATCGCGTCTTGGGCGGTGGTTTGGTGCAAGGCTCAATCGTGCTTATCGGAGGCGAACCGGGTATCGGCAAGTCTACCCTTGTGCTTCAGAATTTGCTGTCTATCAAGTCAAAGACGATATTGTATGTTTCAGGAGAGGAAAGTGCGACGCAGTTAAAGTTGCGTGCCGACCGTATCGGCCGTGGCAGTGACAACTGCTTTATCGTCTGTGAGACTTCGCTTGAAAATATCTTTCAGCATATCGAGGAAGTCCAACCCGGAATTGTTGTTGTGGACTCCATACAGACTATAGCGTCAGATGTGATAGAAGCATCTGCGGGCAGCGTTAGCCAAGTGCGCGAGTGTGCGGCTCAGTTGCTGAAATATGCTAAGGAGTCCGGTGTGCCTGTGTTGCTAATCGGGCATATAAATAAGGAGGGGTCAATCGCGGGTCCGAAGGTTTTGGAACATATAGTTGATGCTGTTTTGCAATTTGAGGGTGACCGACAGAACCTTTACCGCATACTTCGTGCGATAAAAAATCGCTTTGGCAATACGTCGGAATTGGGCATATATGAGATGTGC
This sequence comes from uncultured Bacteroides sp., assembly GCA_964469875.1. GTDB lineage: Bacteria > Bacteroidota > Bacteroidia > Bacteroidales > Muribaculaceae > CAG-873. Next base: position 11,623 of record CAYYAA010000013.1, on the reverse strand, counting down.
CAGCACGGACTGCGTGAGGTGACAAATCCGTCAGAAATGCTTTTGTCGCATAGCGATGAGGAGCTTAGTGGTGTTGCAATCGGCGTGACTTTAGAGGGAATGCGTCCGTTCTTGATAGAGGTGCAGTCGCTTGTCAGTACTGCCGCATACGGCACGCCGCAGCGTTCAGTTAACGGCTTTGATGGAAAGCGCATGAATATGCTACTTGCTGTGCTTGAGAAGCGTGTAGGCTTTAAGTTGGCACAGAAGGATGTGTTCCTCAATATTGCCGGAGGATTGAAAGTTAATGACCCGGCGCTTGACTTAGGTGTAATTAGTGCGATATTGTCGAGCAATGTTGATATGACTATAGCTCACGGCTGGTGTATGGCCGGCGAAGTTGGACTATCGGGTGAGATTCGCCCTGTGTCGCGTCTTGAGCAGCGCATTCAGGAGGCAGAGAAGCTCGGCATGACCAATATGCTTATACCACGTAACAATCTTAAAGGTATAGATACATCGCGCCTCAAGATAAAACTTGTTGAGGTGTCGAAGGTTGATGAGGCCTTCAGGGCTTTATTCGGATAGGAAATTAGTTCTCAATAGCGTGATACTCAACCAATCCGGGCATAGAGTATCTCATGACTTTAGAAATCTCCACGCCAAAGTCGGCAGCAGCACGGTCGAGGATGTCTCGATAGTTGACGGCGACTGAACCGACGAAGCATAGCGGCTGGTCGCGGTAGTCATAGGCTGCGATGTTTCGAGCGAAGAAGCTCGAAAAGGCTGTATAGACGAGCTGATAGACGTAGGCGTTGTCGAGATGTTCCAATAAGAAATCGGAGTAGTGTGCTAAGGATTTGCTTGGTATTGGGTTAGAATAAATCTCGTCCATCAAGACGTTTTGAGTTACCATGAATTTTTCAAAGAAGGCATTTGATAACTCCTTGGGGGCGATGCCTTTAAGAATGTCTGCAATTAGGATTTTGCCGAGGTAGGCTGCAGAGCCTTCGTCACCGAGGATAAAACCCAATGGTGGGATTGTCTTGACAATTTCATGACCGTCGTATAGACAAGAGTTTGAGCCGGTGCCGAGGATGCACGCTAATCCGGGTTTGTTGATAAGGAGACCGCGAGCGGCGCCGAGCAAGTCACTCATGACAGTTACGGGAGTTTTAAACTGTGCCACGAGAGATGACTCCATAATCTTCTTTTTTTCGAGGTTAGCGCAACCTGCGCCATAATAAAAGATGTGTTCCCAACGGCGTTTAAAGAAGGCTTCGGGGAGTTCAAGACGTATGCTGTGAGAAATCTCGCGACGAGAAAGGAAATATGGGTTTAAGCCAGTAGTAAATGCGTGTTCAACGATGCGGCTACCGTCAACGATAACCCATTCAGTGCGAGTACTGCTGCTCTCGGCTATAATTTTCATGGATAAATATGTTTTATATGCCTAAAGTTGTAAAATCAAAGAATAAAAACAATCGTTAACGCAAAAGTAGCAATTAAATTTATGATACCAAAATAAAAGGCGAAAAGATGTCAAAAAAAACCAATTATGTCGGGGATGCTTGGGCGGGGAAGTCGGGCGGGGTAGCTTTGCGCGGGAACAAAGGCTGTTAGCCTTTGAACTGGACAGCTCCGCGCGGACCGGGGGGGGCGCTTCGCGCTGAGTCGGGGTGGTAGCTTTGCGCGGGAACAAAGGCTGTTAGCCTTTGAACCGGACAGCTTCGTGTGGGGCGGGGTGGTGGCGGCTCGCCTATGGCTCGCGTTAATGTGCTGAAATATTACAAAATTAAACAATTTGGAGGGAATGAAACAATATAAAAAACGGGCTGTTAGGTGCTTATATGGCACATAGGGTTAAAAAAGTGGCTAAATATTTCATTATGTCAAAAAAAATGATTTACTTTGCACTCTGAAAAATAGAATTTACTAATCAAAACATTATTATTATGTCAGAAATTGCAGATCGCGTAAAAGCAATCATCGTTGACAAACTTGGTGTTGATGAAGCACAAGTTACTGAAACCGCCGCTTTCACTACTGACCTCGGCGCAGACTCACTCGATACCGTAGAACTTATCATGGATTTCGAAAAAGAATTCGGTATCAGCATTCCCGATGACAAAGCAGAATCTATCGCTACAGTAGGTGACGCTATCAGCTACATCGAAGCAAACAAGAACTAAGATTCTTGGGAATCATCCCACTACTCTTCTCGTAAAAAAACATTTTCACATTACTTGAATGGAATTAAAAAGAGTTGTTGTAACCGGTTTGGGAGCCGTAACACCCCTTGGCAACGACGTTGAAACGACGTGGGAAGCAGCTAAGAATGGCGTAAGCGGAGCCGGACCTATTACTCACTTTGATGCATCAAAGTTCAAGACTCAATTTGCATGCGAAGTAAAGAATTTTGACGGTAACGAGCACTTCGACCGCAAGAAACTTCGCCAACTTGACCTCTATGCACAGTACGCTGTAGTAGCAGCTCGTCAAGCGGTAGCAGATTCAGGTTTAGAGGATGAAGGTGCATTCAACAAAGACCGCGTAGGTGTAATCGTAGCGGCAGGTATCGGTGGACTTCATACATTTGAAGAAGAAGCCGGATATTATGCGTTAAACGAAGCTAACGGTCCCAAATACAACCCCTTCTTTATCCCCAAAATGATTGCAGATATTGCATCGGGTCACATCTCGATGGAATATGGCTATCACGGTCCCAATTTTGGAACTGTATCAGCATGCGCATCATCCAACAATGCCATTATAGACGCATTCAATTTGATACGTTTAGGCAAGGCCGACGCGATACTCGCGGGTGGCGCAGAAGCAGCGATTTATCCTGCAGGTGTTGGTGGTTTTAATTCTATGCATGCATTGTCGACTCGCAACGATAGTCCCCAAACAGCATCACGTCCCTTCAGCAAATCACGTGATGGCTTCGTAATGGGTGAAGGTTCAGTGGTTCTCGTACTCGAGGAGCTCGAACATGCCAAAGCCCGCGGAGCTAAGATATATGCTGAGGTAGCAGGTGGCGGACTCTCAGCTGATGCTTATCACTTGACCGCAACACATCCTGACGGTTTAGGTGCGAAGTTGGCGATGAGAAACGCACTTGAGGATGCAGGTATGACGCCAGAAGATATTGATTATATCAATGTACACGGCACATCAACTCCTGTTGGTGACATATCAGAAATCAAGGCAATCGTTGACGTATTTGGTAACCACGCCTACGACCTGAACATTTCGTCGACCAAGTCAATGACGGGCCACCTTCTTGGTGCGACCGGCGCGCTTGAAGCAATGTTCAGCGTGAAAGCCGTAGAGGAAGACATCGTTCCTCCGACTATTAATCACGAAGACGATGACTGCGATGAGCAAATTGACTATAAGCTCAATTTCACTTTTGGCAAGTCTCAAAAGCGCACAGTTCGTGCTGCCCTTTCAAATTCATTTGGATTCGGTGGTCACAACGCGACAGTAATCGTCAAGAAATACGAAAAATAAGGTTCTCTTTAGAGACAAATCGTATACAACAAACGGGCATCATCTTTTCACGAAGATGATGCCCGTTTGATTTAGGTGGCAATTGGCTGATTGTTCTAATTAGTCTAATGGGCTAATATGTCCCCTAATTGGACTGATTTGGTGGGTTACTATACAATTAGTGCCACTCTTGTGGGAGTGGCACTAATTGAGCCGCGACCGGGGCTCGAACCCGGGACCTTTTCGTTACGAATGAAATGCTCTACCGACTGAGCTATTGCGGCTTTCTATAATTTTGTTGCAAAGTTACTAAAAAATCTTCGACTGAGTGCTATATGCGAACTTTATTTTAGCTTCATCGAGTAAAAGTTTTACCATTGCAGGCTCATCAATGTAAGGAATGATGCCTGTGACGCTTGTTGTCGAGGTGTAATAGCTTGTTGTTGTCTCGGTCTCAACGGTAATTGGACAGAGCACGAATGTAACATCGTCTTCTGTGATTTCGTCTTTGTCGAGGAGGTCTAAGATATAGCTGCGCATGCTTGAGAATGAGTAGCATTTGTTAGTTGAATCGTAAGCTACATAGAAGCTTGATACGTTGTCTGTAATGCTACTGTTGGCGAAGAATTCGTCACGCTCGCTCTTCTTTACTAATAGCAGGTAAGGTGGCGGTGTGATGCCGGCATTGTTTGCTATGGTGTCAACGGGGATGTCAAAAGTCAGTGTGTTTATGACTTTGAGTTCACTTGTGTTGGCGCGATAAGAGTTGATGATTTCGCGAGCGGGGAATGTTAATTCAACGTCGTAACCGATTGGCGCTGTGATGATGTTGTCACCGTTTGATACCATTTGTTTGAGGTTGTCAGCCATTTCGAGTTTTATGCGGTTGTTGGTGACAACTTCGGGGGTAACGGAGAGGTAGATTCCGGTGCTGTAAACGGTGGTATCAGCTGCGATGTCATCGTCGTAATAAGTCGAGTGGTAGTACATCAACATGCTTGTTCCGGCAACGCGTGTCATGCGTCCGCTGCCGTAGCTGTTGTCGATGTGTATGCCTTTGAATACGTTCTCGCAGAAGAGGTCGGGGTTAGAGAAGTATGATGGGTTCTCTTTGTATTTGTTGAAGATTGTTTGACCTAATTCGCGAGGCATCGGCACTTGGACGTAGACATAAGATGTGGTGTCGGCTTGTGTCAGTGCGGAAGCGTTGTAGATAGCGCTGCCGAGGACAGTGCTACGGTCGTAGTAGTCAGACAGCTCGTTGTTGCTATATATTGGGGAAGGGAGCAGCTTTGTCAGAGGGTAGACTTTCATGCCCATAGGGGCGATAGAGTCGCCGACGTAAGCGCCTTTTTCAATAGTCAGAATGAGTTTAAGCGAGTCGATTGTTTCAGCGGTTACGCCGGTAGTGTCGATGACAGAAGCCGGCATGAACTGAGTGTAGACGGTGCTTGACATGCGACCAAAACCGTCGATTGTAACGTCGCCAATGAGCTGAGCTAAAGTGCGAGATTGGACGCCATCAACAGCGATGGAGCGTCCTGAAACAGTAAAACAAGAATCGATGATAACAGCTACGTCATCATCGACTAAGGATGTTCCTATAGTAGTTGCTTCATCGCACGCAGCAAGAGCGGCGGTGATGGCCAACGAAGCAATCAATGATTTATATTTCATTTTCGTTATAGAGTACGATAGAATTCTAAATATGCGTCAACAGCCAAGTCGTCGCCGGGGTATTCCATGAACGGTTTGCCTGAATTACGCGCATACTCGATAAGCTCCGGGTCGGCGTCGGCGACGCTTTGGATTATAGCGTCAGCGTGGTCGATGGCTAACTTATTGAGCATTTTGTAGTCAACGGGGCTGCCAGAGAGAGACTTGAGGTCGTCGTCAGAGAAGCCTTCCATTTTTAGTTTTTCAAACATTCTCGGGTCTAAAGAGCCGTCGAATTTATCGTTGTAAAGAGAGTAAACTATTTTGCTTGAGCGGAAAGCGGGGTCATCGCGGTAGATGTGCTTTAGGTAAAGCGGAGCTAAGGCAGTAATCCAGCCGGTGCAGTGCACGACTTCGGGCTCCCAGCGTAGTTTTTTGACAGTTTCGACAGTGCCGCGAACAAAGAAGATGCTTCGTTCATCGTTTTCGTCGAAGTGAGTTTCGGTTTCCAAGCCTACGCTACCGTGACGTTCAAAGTAGTCGTCGTTGTCGATAAAGTAGACTTGCATACGAGTAGGCAGTAGTGTAGCAACTTTGATGATAAGAGGGTGATCAGTGTCATCAATGCTGATATTCATTCCGGAGAGACGAATGACTTCGTGGAGTTGGTTACGACGTTCGTTGATGCAACCGTAGCGTGGCATGAAAGTGCGCACTTCAGCTCCTCGCTCCTGGATGCCCTGAGGTATCATTCTTCCAAAAGTGGAGAATTGAGTCTCCGGCAGATATGGTGTAATCTCTTGCGAGATGTATAACACTTTTTTGACGTCCATTCGCTTGTGTGATTTGATTGATTGTTTTTTACTGAGTGCAAAGTTACGGCTTTTTTATTTAATAATACGCGAATATAATAGAGTAATAGAGCTTTTTTTGCTTTTTTAAGTTTCATTTTATTTAAGGTTGTAGTATCTTTGCAACATAAAATGTCAATTTAAAAGTTTACGTGTTGTCTAACTAAAAATTATTAGGTCATGAAATCAATGACAAAACGCATCATTTTATTGGCTGTAATCATCATGGCAGCTATCTCAGCAACGGCTGAAAGTCCAATTCGCTGGCGTACGACAGTAAAGATGACGTCAAAGACAGAAGGAGTTATCACGGTTCGCGCAATCGTAACGAAGGGTTGGCACGTATATGGTCTTGAATTGCCCGATGATGGTCCGCGACCGACCGTTATCGATTTTTCGACGAGCACCGGCATAAAGCTTGTCGGCAAGGTTACGCCTTCACGTGCCGCTACCGCACACAAGGATGATATGTTCGGCATGACATTGTCTTGGTGGGATAGTGATGTGAATTTCACGCAAAAATTCAAGGTTACAAACAAGACAAAGGCCAAAATCAACGGTAAAATTTCTTACATGAGCTGTAATGATGAGACCTGTATGCCACCGGCAACAGAGTCAATCAGTTTGGCTGTTCCTGCTTACAAGAAATAAGAAATTCACCACATTACAAGCTAATTTCGTAATCATCAATGAACAAATTTAAGCATCTAATTGCACTTTTTGTGGCTGTAATGGCAGTGTCATTAACAGCCGTCGCAGCGCTTCCGAAGCATGTCACATGGAAGACGACTGTTGATAAAGTGTCAGACACTGAGGGTGTAATCAAGTGGCAAGCAGAAATCGAAAGTGGATGGCATATCTATAACACGGAGATGCCGTCATTGCCCGATACGCCCATGCCTGAGCCGACCACGTTTGAGGTTGAGCCGACACAAGGTCTTGAGCTTGTCGGCAAAGTAGAGCCGTCTGTTGCTGCGACAAATCACTATGACGAGGTGTTGAAGCTCAACTTGTCATGGTGGGAAAATGCTGTAACATTTTCTCAAAAGTTTAAACTCAACGGTGTAAAGGGCGTTGAGTTGAAGGGTACAATCGGCTATATGGCATGCACGGCAAATGCGTGTACGCCTCCAACACATGAGGACTTTACGATTACATTCGGCGATACGTCAGCCATTGTTCCGACTCAGGATGCGCCCGAGCAAGTGCAGGTAGCCTCAGCAGCTCCTGCTGTTAAGGGTGAGACATCATGGTGGGAACCTGTTGATGCAAATAATCCCGAACAAACAATTTCGACATCAAACACATCGGCTTTGGGTATCTTCGGACTCGGTTTGCTCGGTGGTTTGGTGGCATTGTTGACGCCATGTGTATGGCCAATGATACCGATGACTGTCAGCTTCTTCTTGAAGAAGGGCAAGAGCCGTCGTCGTTCAATCATAGATGCAGTTACATACGGCATCAGCATCGTTGTTATCTATTTGATTTTGGGCATCGCTATCACTGTGATATTTGGCGCGGGCAAGTTGAATGACCTCGCGACGAGTGCATTGTTCAATATCATATTCTTTGCAATCCTTGTCATCTTTGCTATATCATTCTTTGGAGCATTTGATATTAAACTTCCGTCGAAGTGGTCAAATGCTATGGATAGCAAGGCAGAGAATACCACAGGCTTTGTCAGCATCTTCTTTATGGCGTTCACTTTGGTGCTTGTATCATTCTCATGTACAGGCCCTATTATCGGCACATTGCTTGTCGAAGCAGCGTCACAAGGCAATATCGTTGGTCCGGCAATCGGCATGGGTGGCTTTGCTCTTGGTTTGGCATTGCCGTTTGCACTGTTTGCATTCTTCCCGACAATGCTCAAGGAGATGCCTCGCTCGGGTGGCTGGCTTAACTCAGTGAAGGTTGTGTTAGGCTTTATCGAGCTTATTTTATCGCTGAAATTCTTGTCAGTGGCAGACCTCGCATATGGCTGGCGTTTGCTCGATCGTGAAATTTTCATAGCGATATGGATAGTTCTCTTTGCGCTTATGGGCATTTATTTGCTTGGCAAATTGCGCTTCTCGCATGATTCTCCAACAGAAAGTATATCGGTGACAAGATTTTTCTTGGCAGTGTTCTCATTCACATTTGCGGTATATCTTGTGCCGGGACTTTGGGGCGCGCCTCTGAAGGGTATCAGCGCATTTGCGCCGCCGTTGTCAACCCAAGACTTCAACCTCTATGGCGGAGAGTTTAAAGAGTTTGACAACTATGATGAAGGTATGGCATACGCTCGCGAGCATAACAAGCCGGTTATAGTTGACTTCTCAGGCTTTGCTTGTGTCAACTGTCGCAAGATGGAAGGCGCAGTCTTTGATACGCCTGATGTTCGCTCTATCGTTGAGCGTGACTTTGTGCTTATCAAGCTCATGGTCGATGATAAGAAGAAACTCGATGCGCCGTATGAAGTAGAAGAATATGGCTCAACTACCAAGATACGCACCGTAGGTGAGGAGTGGAGCTATCTGCAACGTCACAAGTTTGGCACTTCAACACAGCCCTACTATGTGCTGCTTGATAACGAAGGTCAGCCGCTTGAGTCATCACGCTCGTATGATGAAAACTTGCCGGAATTTGTCAAATGGCTTAACAACGGTAAGGATAAGTATAATAAATAACACGCTACAAAATAACAATTTAGAACATAAGGGCAGTAAAATGTCCTTATGTTCTTTTATCCAAATAATAAGATGTCACACACTCGCGCTCAACAGCTTGAAGCATTAGGTAAAGTTATGGACACGCTCGATATATTGCGAGTAAAGTGTCCGTGGGATGCAAAACAGACCAATGAAAGTCTGCGTCCGAACACAATCGAAGAAGTATATGAGCTGACACAGGCTCTGCTCAACGATGATATTGCCGACATAAAAAAGGAATTAGGCGATGTCATGCTGCACATTCTTTTTTACTCTAAGATAGCTGATGAGCAAGCGCGTTTTGATATAGCAGATGTTGCGGAGGCACTCAATAATAAGTTGATATTCCGTCATCCGCATGTATTCGGCAATGTCCAAGCCGACACTGCCGAGCAAGTGACTGCCAACTGGGAGCAAATTAAGCTCAAAGAGAAAGACGGCAACAAGACCGTTCTCGGCGGTGTCCCCGATGCTCTGCCGGCATTGGTTAAGGCGTTCCGCATACAAGAGAAGGTCGCTAACGTAGGCTTTGACTGGGCTGAGCCCGAACAAGTGTGGGCTAAAGTCGAGGAGGAGCAAGGTGAGGTTAAGGAGGCTATCACCGAGAATAAACAAGATGAAATCGAGGGCGAGTTTGGAGATTTGCTCTTTGCCGTAATCAATGCGGCACGTCTCTATAACGTGAACCCCGAAAATGCGTTGGAGCGCACTAACCGCAAATTTATCAAGCGTTTCAACTACATCGAGCAGGCTGCTCGCAACAAAAATTTGAATATTCGTGACTTGTCACTTGAACAGATGGAACAACTCTGGCAAGAGGCTAAATCCCTAAATATAGATAAGAAGTGAAGCTCTGCATCACTGAGAAACCGAGTGTGGCGCGTGATATAGCGGATATACTCGGCGCAAACACCAAACGTGACGGCTACTTTGAGGGCGGTGACTATAAGGTGACATGGACTTATGGCCACCTTTGCACCCTGAAGGAGCCGCATGACTATACCCCAATGTGGAAGCGTTGGTCTCTCGGCGCGCTGCCGATGATACCTGACCGCTTCGGCATTAAAATAATAGAACAAGAGAGCATCAAGCGTCAGTTTCATGTTATCGAGACTCTTATAGCCCAAGCCGATGAGGTTATCAACTGTGGCGATGCCGGGCAAGAGGGAGAACTGATACAGCGCTGGGTTATGCAAAAGGCAAATATCAAGTGCCCCGTTAAGCGCCTATGGATTTCGTCTTTGACAGATGAGTCGATACGCGACGGCTTCAAGTCGCTTGCGCCCGGCGAGAATTTTGACAATCTCTATTACGCAGGCTTGTCTCGTGCCATAGGTGACTGGATACTCGGCATGAATGCCACACGCCTTTATTCGCTTAAATATTCGCAGCCGGGTCACGTGCTGTCAATCGGACGCGTGCAAACGCCGACGCTTGCGCTGATTGTGCAACGTCATCACGAAATTGCCAACTTCGTGCCAAAAGATTCATGGGAGCTGCGCACGACCTATCGCAATACATTATTCACCTCGACACTCGAGCGCTTTGAGCGTGAAGAAGACTGTAATGCCGTGGCAAATCGCATAGCTTTTGAGCCGTTCACCGTAACAGATATTACGGAAAAGCAAGGGCGCGAATCGCCGCCACGATTGTTCGACCTCACGTCGTTGCAGGTAGAGTGTAACAAGCGTTGGGGCTGGACAGCAGATGAGACCCTGCAACTTATACAGTCGCTTTATGAGAAAAAAGTGACAACGTATCCGCGTGTAGATACGACATTCCTCAGTGAGGATATCTATCCCAAGATTGGCACTATCATGCGCCAGATGACACCTTATGCCGATAAAACTGCGCCTGTGCTTGCTGATAAAATTATCAAGCCAAAGCGCATATTTGATAACGCCAAAGTCACCGACCACCACGCTATTATACCGACCGGGCAAGCGCCAAATGCACTCATCGGCAACGAGCGTCAGCTCTATCACCTTATCGCGATGCGCTTTATTGCCGCATTCTATCCTGACTGCCGTTTCACGCAGACCACGGTTATGGGCAAGTCGGATGATGTAGAGTTTAAGACCTCCGGCAAGGTAATAACATCTCCCGGATGGCGTTCTCTTTATGCGACAGACCAAGCGCAGGACAATGAGAAGTCTGATGATGATGACAAGATATTGCCTGATTTTACTAAAGGCGAATCAGGCCCTCATGTGCCGTCAACCGCAAAAAAGACAACTCAGCCGCCAAAGTATTACACTGAGGGAACACTGCTCCGCGCAATGGAGTCGGCGGGTAAGACTGTCGAAGATGAGGAGTTGCGTGATGCGATGAAAGAAAACGGCATCGGTCGTCCGTCAACACGTTCTGCCATCATTGAGACCTTGTTCAAGCGTCGCTATATATATCGTGAGCGCAAGAATATCATGGCATCAAGCGCCGGTATTGAGCTTATAGCCACTATCAATGAAGAATTGCTCAAAAGCGCAAAACTCACCGGGTTGTGGGAGAATAAGTTGCGTCGCATTGAGCGTGGAGATTACTCTGCCGCAGAATTCATACAAGAGCTGAAAGAGTTGATAAATCACATCGTTATTAATGTGCTCAATGACAACTCTTCGCGTCGCATAGTTGTTGAAGAAGAAAAGCCGGAAGCCAAGAAAAAAAGCGGCAAGTCTGCTGACGGTGAGGATAAGCCTAAGAAGCCCCGCCGCAAACCAATTAAGAGCTTTGAGCAAGTGCCATGCCCCATTTGCGGTCAAGGACATATCCTCAAAGGTAATACCGCCTACGGCTGTAGCCGTTTCCGCGAGGGCTGTACATTGCGCTTGCCGTTTGACCAATATCCCGCCGACCTTACACCGTCGAAGTTGGCAAATAAATTGATGAAAAAATGAGCGAGACTTTACAATTGATAATAGTAGGCGTGATTGTTATAGGTGCAGTCATAGGCCTTAT
>CAYYAA010000012.1:0-29849 GCA_964469875.1 uncultured Bacteroides sp. | reverse complement strand
GCTGCAAACATTAAATATTTGCGCAAGTCGCAATAAATGCCTACCTTTGTACAAGGAATCACGATATTTTTTAGCTTTATTGGTACTAATATGTCATCCAAACGGAGCAATCCGCAAGTAACGCGCTAAGTATCAATCAGCTATAAGCCATCAACTTTTGTAAGCAGAAAAATATAATATCCAAATAGGTATGCAAAAAATACGAAACATCGCAATCATCGCACACGTTGACCACGGCAAAACCACTGTCGTAGACAAAATGTTACTTGCCGGTCACCTCTTCCGCGACAACCAAAATGCAGGTGAACTTATTCTTGATAGCAATGATCTCGAAAGAGAGCGTGGCATAACAATCTTATCTAAAAACGTATCAATTAATTATAAAGACTACAAGATTAATATTATTGATACCCCGGGACACGCTGACTTTGGCGGTGAAGTAGAACGCGTACTTAATATGGCTGATGGCTGTTTACTACTCGTTGACGCATTTGAAGGCCCAATGCCACAAACACGTTTCGTTCTCCAAAAGGCTATTCAAATCGGCCTAAAACCTATCGTTGTCATCAACAAGGTGGACAAGCCGAACTGTCGTCCTGACGAAGTTCAAGAAATGGTCTTCGATTTGATGTTCAATCTTGACGCAACTGAGGATCAGCTCAATTTCCCCACCCTTTTCGGTTCAGCCAAACAAGGATGGATGAGTACAGATTGGAAAACTCCAACTGACAACATCCTTCCACTTCTCGATGCTATTATCGAATACATTCCTGAGCCTAAAGCTATTGAAGGTCCTGCTCAGCTATTGATTACATCTTTAGACTTCTCAACATATGTAGGTCGTATCGCTGTCGGTCGTGTACACCGCGGTGAATTACGCGAAGGCATGGATATTGCCCTTATCCGCAGAGACGGTTCTATCTCAAAGCAACGCATCAAAGAGTTGCACGTCTTTGAAGGCATGGGTCGTAAGAAGGTCGAAAGCGTTAAGAGCGGCGACATCTGTGCGTTAATAGGCATCGAAGGATTTGAAATCGGTGACACTGTTGCTGATTTTGAAACGCCTGAAGCCCTGCCGCGTATCGCTATTGACGAGCCTACAATGTCAATGACATTTACTATCAATGATAGCCCATTCTTTGGTCGTGATGGCAAGTTTGTCACTTCACGCCACATCGCAGATCGTTTGAATAAAGAGTTGGACAGAAACCTTGCACTACGTGTAACAAAAGCAGACCACGAGGACGTTTGGACTGTTTACGGTCGCGGCGTGTTACACTTGTCTGTACTCATTGAAACAATGCGCCGTGAAGGCTACGAATTGCAGGTCGGTCAACCGCAAGTTATTATTAAAGAAATTGACGGTCAAAAATGTGAGCCTATCGAGCTTCTGACAATCAACGTAACAGAAGAATATTCTTCTAAAATCATTGATATGGTAACACGTCGCAAAGGCGAAATGTTAACAATGACAGCTCAAAACGACCGTATCCACATGGAGTTCCAGATTCCGTCTCGTGGCATTATTGGCTTGCGTAATAATGTTCTCACGGCTTCAGCAGGTGAAGCAATCATGGCTCACCGATTCTTGGATTACCAACCGTGGAAAGGCGATATTGAACGTCGCACAAACGGTTCACTAATAGCTATGGAAGCCGGTACTGCATATGCATACGCAATCGATAAACTTCAAGACCGTGGCAAGTTCTTTATCTTCCCGCAAGAAGAAGTTTATGCCGGTCAAGTTGTAGGTGAAAACGCCAAAGACAACGATATCGTTGTAAACGTAACAAAATCAAAGAAGCTCACCAATATGCGTGCTTCAGGTGCTGACGACAAAGCTCGCATTATTCCGCCTGTAGTATTCAGCTTGGAAGAGGCTTTGGAATATATTAAGGAAGACGAATATGTTGAGGTAACACCACACCACCTGCGTATTCGCAAAATAATTCTTGACGAAATTGAGCGCAAACGCGCTAACAAAAGCTAACAATATAGTTCATGACACCCTTTTCTCTAAATATTAACGGTTCGCTACGTACTTTTGATAAGCCATTAGTTATGGGCATTATCAATGTTACGCCGGATTCATTCTTTGCGCAATCTCGTGCCAACCTTGACGATGAAATAATTTCTCGTGCCGCCAAAATGATACAGGCTGGCGTTGATATTATTGACGTTGGGGCCTATTCGACACGTCCCGGCGCTGCCGAAGTTAGCGAGGAGGAGGAATGTGAACGTCTTGAGAAAGGGTTTCGAGCAATACACTCAGTGTCAAGCGACATTTTACTCTCTGTAGATACATTCAGAGCTAATGTTGCAAAAAAAGCAGTAACCGAATGGGGTGTGCACATCATTAACGATGTATCAGGAGGCAATCTTGATGCGGCAATGTTTGAAACAGTAGCACAACTCAATGTGCCTTATATACTGATGCACATGCGCGGCACGCCAAAAGATATGCAGCAATACACCGACTACAATGATGTCACGACCGATGTTCTAAGCGAATTGGGCGAAAGGCTTCAACACTTAGCAATGATGGGAGTGAAAGACATTATTATAGACCCGGGATTCGGTTTCAGCAAGACACTCAGTCAAAACTATGAGCTATTGAACAAACTTGACACATTCAAGTTGTTCCACCGTCCGATTTTGGTTGGAATTTCACGAAAATCAATGGCTACGAAATTACTTGGTATTAAAACGGAAGACGCCCTTAATGCGACTACAGTTATTAATACTTTATCACTTGATCGTGGAGCAGACATTATTCGCGTTCATGACGTTCAAGCAGCTCGCCAAGCTGTAGAAATATACCAAGCAATGTCGCATCCTGACAGCATCAAATAGTAACATTCTCCTCTCTCCTTATTCTCTCCTATAACTTACCTCTATTACCAATTATCACATGATTTCATTTTCAATTAAAGACGCTCTCGACATTATTCTGTTTGCCATACTCCTTTACTACGTCTATAAAGTAATGAAGGAGTCCGGGACTATCAATATATTCTATGGTGTAATGGCGTTCATTGTCGTATGGGTTATAGCATCACCGATTGCCGAGATGCGATTAATCGGAACGATTCTTGACAAGTTTATGAGCATCGGTTTACTGATATTGGTAATACTCTTCCAAGAACAAATCAAGCGATTTTTGGTTGATTTAGGCTCTCATAGGCGCTGGAGATTCTTACGTAAGTTATTCCGTCACCATAAGGAAGAAATTGATGCTGAAAGCCGAAATTGGATTATGCCAATTGTATATTCATGTATGAATATGGCAAAGAGCAAAACAGGCGCACTAATCGTGATAGAACAATCGGTTGCCCTCGACAATTATGCTCGCACCGGTGATATTATTAATGCCAACATCAACACTCGATTGATTGAAAACATTTTTTTTAAGAACTCACCGTTACATGATGGAGCACTGATTATCGCGCACAATCGACTCGAAGCAGCCGGCTGCATTCTGCCTGTAAGTCATGACAGCGATGTACCTCGTGCACTTGGTCTGAGACACCGTTCAGCACTTGGAATTGCACAAGCAACAGATGCTGTAGCAGTTGTCGTTTCAGAAGAAACTGGTAACATCTCATTGGCACACAGAGGCAGACTTTATACACGACTTACTACAACCGAACTTGAACATAGATTAAATGCATTAACATCTCCAACAGTTTAATAATGTTGATAGATGTTTTTTAGATACAACTGATGGAAAATTTACCTCAAGACCCGATGATGTTGGTGAGCTTTATCAATATGAAGCTCAGAGATGAGTTTAACACACTTGAAGACTTATGCTCTGACTTAAATATTGACAAACGACAACTGATAGACAAACTGTCAGCTGTCGGATTCACTTATTCATCCGAAAATAAAAGATTTTGGTAATGGAAGATTACCTCACAAAGTTAAACGAGCAACAACGCCTTGCTGTTAGCTATTTAGACGGTCCGCAACTTGTTATCGCAGGAGCCGGGTCGGGCAAGACACGTGTACTCACCTATAAGATAGTTCACCTGCTCGCCCACGAATATGAACCGTGGCGCATCATAGCTCTTACATTTACAAATAAAGCGGCTCGCGAAATGCGGGAGCGCATATCAGCGTTGGTAGGCGATGAAATATCATCTAAACTTTGGATGGGTACTTTTCACTCTATCTTTTCTCGTATTTTGCGCATCAATGCTGAGCGAATAGGCTTTAATAGTTCATATACGATATATGACACAGCCGATTCCAAATCCTTAGTAAAGTCTATCATTAAGGACATGGATTTGGATGAAAAAATATATAAACCGGCGACTGTCTTAAATGCCATTTCAATGGCAAAAAATGCGCTTATCTCTCCGCAGGACTACGCTAATGACCGAGAGTTAATGGAGTCAGACCGTCGATCAAAACGTCCGCGAATTGTTGAAATATACCGAGCTTATTTCAATCGTTGTCGCGTAGCTGATGCTATGGACTTCGATGACTTGCTATACTATACTAATATTCTATTCAGAGATAATCCCGACGTATTACATCATTATCAAGAATACTTTAAATATGTTTTAGTCGACGAGTATCAAGATACTAACTTTGCGCAACATCTTATCGTTTCACAATTATGTCAGCAGAGCCATAATTTGTGTGTCGTAGGTGATGATGCTCAGAGTATCTATTCATTCCGTGGCGCTAACATTCGCAACATACTAAATCTCCGTAAGGCATATCCGGACCTTGCCATATTCAAGTTAGAGCAGAACTATCGTTCGACACAAACTATAATCAATGCTGCAAATACATTGATTGCAAAGAATGTCAATCAGATACCAAAGAATGTCTTCTCAGAGAATAATCTTGGAGATCGTATCGAAGTCATAAAGAGCTTTAGTGACTATGAAGAAGGTTATCTCGTAGCTAATCGCATTTCTCAGCTAAAGATGAAAAGCGGAGATAGCTATGAAGATTTTGCTATTCTTTATCGCACAAATGCTCAGTCTCGCATTTTAGAGGAGGCTTTGCGCAAGAGAAATATACCTTACCGCATCTATGGTGGACTTGCATTCTATCAGCGCAAAGAGATAAAAGACGCTCTCGCATATATGCGTCTTACGGTCAACCCTGATGACGATGAAGCCATAAAACGTATTATAAACACTCCGGCAAGAGGTATTGGAGATACTACGATCAAGAAGTTAGTCAGTGCCGCCATGCAACATCGCGTCAGCATTTGGCAAACAATTAATGACCCGGATAAATATGAATTGGATATCAATTCAGGAACTAAAAAGAAAATCAACGGTTTTGTTGAACTAATAAAATCATTTATTGATGCGTCAATAAAAGGCGAAAACGCAGATGAACTTACACGCCGCATAATTAGCGAAACACGTCTATTAGCTTCATTAATCACTGACACTACACCTGAAAGTATATCAAAGCAAGAGAATCTTCAAGAATTGCTCAATGGCGTACGTCAATTTGTCGCGGATAAAGTGGAGCAAGGCGATGATACAATCTCAATGACAGATTTCTTGGGAGAAGTGTCATTAGCTACTGACCAAGATGCCAAGGATGACGATTCGACAGAACGTATCACTCTAATGACTATCCATGCCGCAAAAGGCTTGGAGTTTGGCAATGTTTTCATTGTAGGTGTTGAAGAAGAGTTATTACCATCAGCAATGAGCTTCAACTCGCCTGATGACATCGAAGAGGAACGCCGGTTGATGTATGTTGCACTAACTCGTGCAAAAAGGTTTTGCGCGCTAAGCTATGCTTCATCCCGCTATCAGAACGGTCAAACAAAAATGTGTTCTCCTTCACGGTTTCTTAGAGATATCGACCCAAGCTATTTAAGATTTGCAGCCGGCTCGACCATCTCACCATCATCAAATTTCAATAGCTACCGTGATTCATATCACTCTCCTACACGGCAGTCTAATGAAAGATATACAAAATCGACATTCAATCGTCCAACATTCAGTACACAACAGTCGCAGACTACATCTCAAGACCAAAATGCTGATGCAAAGACACATTATGCCTCAGAATTACAAATCGGCATGAAAATTGAGCATACCACATTTGGTCACGGCATAATCATTGATGTTGATACTTCTCGTCCAGACCATGCAGTCATCGTGGATTTCGGCAATGGAGACAAACGCAAACTATTATTGAAATACGCTAAATTCCGCATTGTATAAGACATGAAATTAGAAAGCATACCTACTCCGTTTTATATCGTATATGAGGAACGCTTACGCAAGAACCTCGAACTCATAGACTATGTTAAGCGTCAAGCGGGCGTTAATATAATCATGGCGTTTAAAGCCAACGCATTGTGGCGCACATTTGATATTATACGAGACTACTGTCAAGCGTCAACAGCAAGCTCGCTAAATGAGCTGAAACTCGGGCTTGAATTTCTCGGTAATGAAGTACATAGCTACTGTCCGGCATACACAGATAGCACTATTGGTGAATATCTCAATGGCAGCACACATCTAACATTTAATTCTATCAGTCAATACAGAAGATTTAGTGAGCGTGTCAGACAGTACAATTTGGCCAATAAACATCACGTATCGCCGGGATTACGTGTTAATCCAAAGTGCTCGGTAATTGAGACTGACATTTATAACCCGGCATTACCGGGTTCGCGTTTTGGTGTCCCTGCAGAAGCATTAGCCAATGGTTTACCTGACGGTATCGAAGGTTTGCACTTTCATGCGCTATGCGAGTCAACATCTTATGATTTGGCAAAAGTTCTGTCTGCATTTGAATCTCAATTTGGGCACTTATTACCTAAGATTAAGTGGGTAAATATGGGCGGTGGACACTTAATGACTCGCGAAGGCTATGATATAGAACATCTGATTTCGCTGCTGAAGGCCTTTAAGGAACGACATCCTAACTTGGATGTTATACTTGAGCCCGGTAGCGCATTCACTTGGCGCACCGGAGACCTTATTACGTCGGTAGTTGATACAATAACTAATGACGGCATTACTACAGCTATAGTTGATGTATCATTTGCATGTCATATGCCGGACACACTTGAAATGCCTTACAAACCGGCGATTACCGAAAGTATTCCTGAAACAGAGAAAGGTTTCACCTACAGGCTTGGTGGTAATTCATGCCTTAGTGGAGACTTTATGGGCGATTGGTGGTTTAAAAAACCGCTTAAAATCGGCGATAGGCTAACTTTAGAGGATATGAATCATTACACAACTGTCAAAACGAATATGTTTAATGGTATTCAACACCCTGCAATCGTTTTATGTAGGATGAACGGTGATTGCGAATATTTACGACAATATACATACGAGGACTACAAGTCTCGCATGAGCTAACCCATTTAAATCTAATTCTTATGGCTCTATTTTCTGTTATAGTACCTGTGTACAACCGCATCGATGAGGTGCATGACTTACTCGAAAGTTTAACCCAACAGACTTACAATGATTTTGAAATCATATTAGTCGAAGACGGTTCGACAATGCCATGCGAAAACGAAGCGAAAATTTATCAAGACAAAGGTCTTAATGTAAAATATTATTACAAGGACAATGAGGGACGCTCAATAGCACGTAACTTTGGCATCGAGCGTTCATCAGGACAATGGCTGATATTTTTTGACTCAGATTGCGTCATACCACAAGACTACTTCAAAACGGTTCAGGCATATCTCGAATCGCATAAAGATATAGACTGCTTTGGTGGCCCGGATGCTGCCCATGACTCTTTCAGCGACACACAGAAGGCGATAAACTACACCATGACGTCATTCCTCACCACCGGAGGTATCCGCGGCGGGAAAGTACACTTGGAGAAATTTGTACCCCGAACTTTCAATATGGGTTTCCGCAAAACAGTTTATGACAAAGTTGGCGGATTTCGTGAGATGTTCTCAGAAGATATAGATATGAGCACACGTATTAGGCAAGCAGGCTTTAATATATGTCTCATTCACAATGCTGCCGTATGGCATAAGAGACGTATTGATTTCAAAAAATTCATGCGCCAAGTTTATGTATTCGGTATGTCAAGGATTACACTACGCCTATTATATCCTGATTCATTAAAACTTGTACACGTCCTGCCGGCTTTAGCCGTTATAACCGGAGTAACACTAATCTTATTAGGAGTATTGTGCTCTTGGCTCTGGTTACTGCCGATTATCCTGTATTTTATTGCACTTTTCATTGGTGCATTATACGCGACGAGAAGCGTTAAAATTGCATCACAGGCTATTCCAGCGGCGGTTATTCAACTCGGCGGTTATGGCATTGGTTTTATTAAGGCTTACATCACTAAAATTATATTTAAGCAAGGACGTAATTTAGAAGAAGAGATTCAAATAAGAAAAGGTAAATAATATGCAAAATCAAGACGAATCGTTAGAGCCGATTCAAAGTCATCTAATCCGTGATATGGAGGTCGAACAACGGCCACGAGAAAAAGCTATCAAACACGGTATCGCTACATTGTCTGATGAAGAACTAATTGCCATTATATTTAGCACCGGCATCAAAGGAAAATCTGTAATTGAATTAAGTCATGATATTTTAGCTGATAACAACTGCCATTTATCTAAGGTCGCAAGACTATCAGTACGTGATTTTCTGAATAGATACAAAGGTATTGGTCCGGCAAAAGCCGTAACACTTCTCGCTGCATTAGAGTTAGGGAAACGAGCTGCGCATGATGAGTTAACTGCTAAAAAGACCGTTATAAGCTCTTCAGCGATTGCATACGATATCATGAAACACCATTTCATTAACCTTAACCATGAAGAGTTTTGGATTATGTTACTTTCACAAGCCGGCAAAGTTTTGCGCGAAGTTAAAATAGCTCAAGGCGGCGTTACATCGACAATTGTTGATGTAAAAATCATAATGAAAGAAGCTCTATCTGAACTTGCATCTTCAATTCTACTATTTCACAACCACCCCTCCGGACAGCTAAAGCCAAGCTCGGTTGATGACAATCTGACTCAAAAAATTATTGCTGCCGCCAAGCTCCTTGATATTAGGGTAAATGACCATATTATCATTACAGATGGCGGGTATTATTCCTACAACGACAACAACCGTCTTTAAGATAAGAAGCGCGATGGCAATCATAGTTAACCATCGCGCTTTCTATATTCATGAATTTTGGGCTATTATTTCTTATAATCGTTTTCGTAGAAGTCGATAAAGGCCTTACTTACTAAACGAGTGCCACCGGGGGTTGGATAGTTGCCGCTGAAATACCAATCACCGGGGTGATTAGGGATAGCTTCATGTAAGCCTTCCATAGTTTGGAATAATATTTCAACTTCAGCCTTAATGCCATCCGGTCGAAGCATATCAACCATACAACGAGCGATTTCATCATCAGTGAACGGCTCATAAATAGCTTTCACACAATTGATACGCTCTTCATCAGATTTTTCGAGTTGAGTTTTGACATTATAATATGTCTCATCAATGATATGCTCACGACCTGTACGTTTAAGCAGTTCAATTGCTGCTCTAAATGCTATTAGCTCGCTCAATCGAGGCATATCAATGCCATAATAGTCAGGATAACGCACTTGAGGCGATGATGACACTATAATAATGCGTCGAGGATGTAAGCGGTCAAGGATTCGCAAGATAGATTGTTGCAATGTAGTACCGCGTACAATACTATCATCTATAATGACCAGATTATCAATGTCGTTGTGTACACATCCATAAGTTACATCATAGACATGAGCGGCAAGGTCACGACGAGACTTGTCTTCAGCAATGAATGTACGCAGTTTGATATCTTTGATTGCAATTTTCTCAATTCTAAGCGGACTGCTATCAAGTATCGCAGCTAATTCCTCTGCAGTTGGATTTTTACCGGATTTTTGAAGTTCCAACAAGGTCTTCAGCTTGTTTTCATCGCGTCTTTTACCGATGCCGTCAACCATACCGATAAACGCAACTTCGGCAGTGTTAGGGATGAATGAGAACACCGTATTCTTTAAATCGCAATCTACACGGCGCAAAATCTCATCGGCAAGATTACTACCTAAAGCCTTACGTTCTTTATAGATGTCCGCATCGCTACCTCGCGAGAAATATATTCTTTCAAAAGAACATCTATAGTTTTCGCCTTGAGGTAAAATTTGATTTATGCTTACCTTATTGTCCTTTGTTACGACAATAGCAGAGCCGGGGGCTAACTCCTTAACTTCGCTAATATGCACATTAAAGACGGTTTGTATTACCGGACGCTCAGATGCAACAACAACAATCTCATCGTTAGCAAAATAAAATGCCGGACGGATGCCATTTTTATCTCTTAAAGCGAACATATCGCCTGAGCCTGTCGCTCCACAAATTACGAATCCGCCATCCCATGCCGGAGCTGTTGCTGACAATACACGGGTCATATCAAGCTCATCCTCTATTTTCAGACCGAGATCCGGGTCCTCAAGTATATTACGATATTCTCGATACAGCCTATGATTCTCTTTATCAAGAGCATATCCAATTTGTTCCAATAGGACAATTGTGTCGCTATTTAAACGCGGATGCTGACCTGTCGCTACAATCTTTGCAAACAATTTGTCAACATTTGTCATATTGAAGTTACCACAAAGCATCAATGCTCGTGAGCGCCAGTTATTTCTGCGAAGGAATGGGTGTGCATAAGACAACCCGCTACGACCGGTAGTGCTGTAGCGCAAGTGTCCCATATAAGTTTGACCAATAAATGGTGTTGCAATATCCACTTCGTCAGCATCTAAGTCGTTAAGATCATCAGGTATCTTCTTACCGATTTTCTCAAATATCTCGTCAATGGCAGCAGTGCCCAACGCACGCTCTCTATCAAAATATTCAGAACCGGGAAGCGCGTGCATTTTAACCACACCAACTCCGGCGGCCTCTTGACCTCTGTTGTGTTGTTTCTCCATCAAGAGATACAAGCGGTCGAGGGCATACGAATAACTGCCATACTTTTCTTTGTAATACTTCAAGGGCTTTAATAGGCGAATCATCGCCACGCCACATTCATGTTTAAGCTGTTCCATTTAAGGGATGAATAGATGTTCACGTTATTTGGAGCAATTAGCCCACCTAAAGCAAACACCCCGACTGAGCCATAAAAATAGCACAATCGAGGCGTGATATATTTGAAGATGCGCAATCGGACGCAAACTTGAAAATTCGGTCAGGTCGTGAATATATGCGCAATTTTAAATTCATCATGTTGCTTTTTTACCTCCGCAAATTTACGCTTTTATCCGTAAATACACAACTAACAGCATACATTTATTATACTTTTATTAAAAATAAAATTTCAGACATATTGTGTATCACCACATTGGCTTAAATCCGGTTGATATCTGTAGGGTCGAGCTTACATCGCCTAATACATTCAGAGATTGTGACGTATCAAGTTTCAATATATGCTCATTGTCTGATATATTGTTTAGGTCAATCCAAAAGTATCCTTTTGATTCTGCAAATGAGAAATAGTATATCCGGCGTTTTATATCTGATATACTTCGCCATTGTGTAGACGATAGATTTGGCATCCCAGCCACTTCATATCCGAATGGAACTGCGACATTGTTTATGAGACTATTAAGCTCAGCAAATGCTAACTGTTCATCTCCAATTTGTGGTACATGGTTGACAAAGTAAGACGCTCTGACAAATCTGTCGGCACTTCTTACCGTACCGGGCAACATATTGTTACCCCCTACTCCATCCCAATATCTTTCGATAGCCTGCATTTGTGGCAGTTGAGGGTCATTAGTAAGTACTTTAAGACTATCAGATATATAAGTATTAAGTTTCCCATTATCATATTCCATTACCAACGTCATCCCGGAGCTATCAGTAAATGCCCAATGCAACAGCGAAACCGTTCCGCCGTCAAAGGGTTTACCGGAAATCGTGAACTTATTATTTTTGAACCATGCGTCAATCTCAGCCACTGATGCAAAGTTATCCAAGAAGTAGCTAACAAAGATCGCAAGGCTCATCTGTGGCGCATTTGGCATTTCTGCAGTAGCGGTATAAACAGATTCTTTACAAAACAAGCCATTGACAACAAGCCCCATTGAGTTCATGCCTTCTGTCACCCCGCCATCATACCCAACGGCAATCACTGATTGATATTTAGATACCCATTCCAAACGATGTCCCGATGGCATACTTTGTTTGGTAATACCAGAAGGATAGACATACAAATTTGTAGGTATAGGATTGCGCCAATCGAGTGTCCTACCTACCATTACGATGCTATCCGTGCCGATGTAAACGATTCGTGAGCATGGATATACAGTTGATGCTGTCATCGTTAATAGGATAATAATTAATACCTTATACATTTTATCAATTATTAAATATACTTTTTGTCAATTTAAAAGCAGAACATCCGACTACCATGTATAGTTCACCGAGAGTCACTTTTAGCAATGGCAATCATATTCCAATTTGGCTTTTTTGTAGTTAAGAAATTCCAAAACCGCGTAAAATCTTGAAATAATGGAGGCCGAAACATTGATATAAATTGATTTTATTTGTATATTTGCAAAAGTAACCGATATGACGAACTGCCATGCGATATTACAGCACAAACCATATATCAACCCATGTAGAACTGCGCGAGGCTGTTATGCGGTGCATAGCACCTGACGGAGGCGTTTATCTCCCGGATTTGATTACACCGTTACCCCGTGCTTTCTTCAAGAATATGCAAGAAATGTCTCTGACTGATATTGCATATATTATAGCTAACACATTCTTTGGCGCTGACGTTGACTCCAAAGATTTAAAAAGAATAGTCGATGAAACATTTACATTTACTATACCATTAATCAAACTAACGGATGAAGTCTATGTACTCGAAATGTTTCACGGTCCAACACTAACATTTAAAGACATTGGTGCACGTTTCATGGCAAGGCTTTTGCCATGTTTATCACCTAACAGACAAGGCATAAATATTATATTAGCGACTAATGGCAATACAGGAGGCGCGATAGCTAATGGCTTTTACGGCGTTGAAGGCGTAAATGTCACAGTCTTGTATCCTCACGGCACAATGCCAAAATCTCAAGAAGCATTATTCGCCTCTGTTGGAGGTAATATTAAGGCAATTGAAATTGAAGGCTCGATTGATGACTGCAAACAGATTGTAACAGCAGCATTAAATGACACGAATTTATGTAACAAGATACATCTCACAGGCGCAAACTCAGTCAATATCGGGCGTATGTTGCCACAAGTAATCGCATACTTCCATGCCTATGCCCAACTACTAAAACAAGGCGTTAATCCTGAAGAATGTAGTTTTTCTATACCCTGTGGCAATCTTAGCAACCTCACATCCGGCGTAATATCCAAGCGAATGGGATTGAAAATCGGTAAACTAATAGCCGGTTGCAACGCAAATAATCTGTTCGATAGGAAGTTACGCGGCAACAGCGACACTTCACCTCGCCCCACCATCAGCACTTATGCAAGGGCAATGGACTTATCTGAACCAACAAATATTGACCGATTACTTGACCTATATGATGGCTCTTGGGCAAATATGCGTAATGATATTTGCTCGGCGACGATAGAGGACTGCGAAATAGCAACGACAATAAATCTCGTCTACGCACAAACTGGATATACCATCGACCCTCATACAGCCATTGCATATGCTTCATATATAAAAATGAAGCAAAATTGCAAAAAAGGTGTTATCTTTGCAACCGCACACCCGGCAAAATCGTTTGATATAATGAGAACGATAACAAACCGTGAGATTTCAGCTGCAGCACAAATGGCTGGTTTAACGACTAAGAAGCGTAATGTCCAGAAACTACCGCCAACATACCCTGCACTAAAGAAATATCTGATAAGCAATACACTAACCAATTAATATATAAAAGATATGGCAAACAAACGTCAATTAAAGAAGTTCGTCCGCACAGTATGTGGAGACCTTGCTACCGAAATCTTGGTTTCTTCATACTGCGACAATCGCATTAATCGTGATAATGTGAATGTAATCGTTTGCGATATTGCAAACCTACAAGCAGAAACAATTGCACACTGCTCTTTCTCTTTTGACAAGAGCGCACGCGACTTTGAGAACAAATCAGATTACCGCAAAGCTCGCAACAAATATAACCGACTTGCATACAAACAACTTCTCAATAAATTTAACGAGGGTGTACAAGCTGTCGTTAAGTCAATGAACCAAGCTCTCCCCGCTGAAGTTAAGGAAGAAAACAAGAAAGCCGCAACTGAATGAATCTTGCGTCAATTGCATTAAAGATAGCCGGTTGGACAGTTAACATAACCGTTCCAAACTATCCGAAATGTATAATCTGTGTTGCGCCCCACACGAGCAACTGGGATTTCATCTTGGGTAAGCTCGCATATATTTCAGTGGGGCGTGATGCCGGTTTTTTAATGAAGGATAGCTGGTTTTTCTGGCCTTTGGGTCCTATTTTTAGGGCCATTGGCGGCGTACCCGTTGTACGTAATAAAAAAGACAAGAAAGAGTCCCTCGTTGAAGCGCTCGTAAAGAAGTTTAATCACACAAATAAATTGCAGATTGCAATCACTCCGGAAGGGACTCGTAGCCGAGTGACGCAATGGCGCACGGGATTCCTGCGCATTGCACAGCAAGCAAATGTACCTATTCTGCTTGGTGCATTTGACTATAAATCAAGGACAATCACTATTTGCCAAGAATTCAAACCAACCGGCAACATCGAGGCAGATCTAAGGGCGATTAAACATTATTACAAAAATTTCTCAGGACTATATCCTGATAAGTTTTCAACTGATGATGAATAATTCTATTAGCCATCACAAATCACATCAAAAAACATCTTCTTCAATAAATGGACATAGATAATCAGCTAAAAGTTGCTGCCTTGCCTTTGGATATCGCATGGGCTGATCCGACTGAGAATTTATACTCTGTGGATCGGATGCTTGAACCGATAGGTCATGATTTTGATATTATCGTTCTACCGGAATTATTTTCGACAGGATTCATTAATAGTCCTGAACAGCTTACTAATTTAGCAGAGTTAAACAACGGTAAGACGATTTCTCAAGTGAAGGCATGGGCCGAAAAGTACAATGCGGCATTTTCCGGAAGTTATTTAGCTAAGGATGGTGATGATTTTTGTAATAGATGCTTCTTTATTGAACCATCAGGAGAAACGACATTCTATGATAAGCACCACTTGTTCTCGTTAAGCAGAGAAGGAAAGTTTTATAAAGCCGGGGTTAAGCGTCCACCGATTATCAGATTTCGGGGATGGAATATCTCGATGATTGTATGTTATGACTTGCGATTTCCTGTTTGGTGTAGGAGTTATCACAACAGCTATGACATACTAATCGTTCCTGCCAACTGGGGTAAAGCACGCCTATATGCGTGGCAACATCTCTTGATTGCGCGTGCAATAGAAAATCAGGCTATCGTTATCGGAGCAAACCGTTCAGGTGTTGATGACTATGGAGAGTATGATGGGACATCATTTATTTATGATGCTATGGGACATGATATAACTATGCATATAGATAAATCGCCCGTGGTTTATGCTACAATCTCCAAGAATAAAATAGAGCAATATCGTCATCGGATGCCATCAGGTCAAGATGGAGACAAATTTGAAGTACTATTAAGCGAGTAACTCGTTTATCTGTGGTAGAATTGGTATGACTTCATCATTATTAATGGTATGAACTGTCATATCACTACGGTCTATTTCTTCACACGTTTGCGAATTAATGCGCTCAATGACTTGTTGGCGAGTTATACAATTACGTTTCATTACACGGTTAATGCGCAGTTCCATTGGAGCTGTGACACGCCAAACACCACCAACTAATTTGTCTAATCCGCTTGTGTATAAGATTGCAGTCTCAACAAATATTGGTCTGTCAACTTGGCTGTTATCTGCCACCCACCTTGTTAAGTCTTCAGCCACCGCATGATGTACTATGCTGTTAAGTATTTGCAGCTTCTCAGCATCAGCGAACACTATTTCAGCTAAAAGCTGACGATTGATATTACCATTATTTATAATATTAAAGTCTATCTCATCAGATATTCTCTGTTTTATAGTGTCGCTACTATTCATCAATAACTTCGCGCGAGAATCACAATCATATACTAAATATCCCATGACTGTTAATATATGGCTTATGACACTCTTGCCGGAGCCAATACCTCCAACGATAGCAATCAAGTTATTTAGTTTCATAATTTTTCTATAATGTATTCTGCACTGTCAGCCGAGAGGTGCACATTCTGCAAATCTTCAGGCACATCGCGCAACCTTAATTTCATCATTTTTGATGATGAATAAAAGTCTATATATTTATAATCGGCAATAACACGAATATGGGGGTCACTCTTCATATAGATGCTCATTGGCACCATATACATCACATCAATCTGAGCCGGGAATGTTATCAGTTTTACACCTGACGGGACATTAACAGGTTCAATAACAATCTTGCGTGTCTTCATAATTAACGGTTCGACCTCAACCGTCACATCAACACTATCAGGTATTACGCGCGAGCCTGATGGTGCAATAAGTCTTACTCTACGAGTTACAGACTCACCAAGACCTGGCAATTTTAATGTCTCAGTGGAAATGGACTCAATATCAGCGACATGTCCGGCATAGTAGACAGCCACGCTATCAACAGACGCATAAGGGCGACCGATAAGAGCTGATTTAGGTCCAGCTGTGGCATTGCAATCTATTTTAACAGGGACCTTGATACCGGGATGGTTTGTGTAGACAATGTTTAGTGAATCAGGAGAAACGATTTGTACCGATGAGCCGCCAAACGAATTACGCACGAGAGCTTTCAGTTCTGCCTCATCTAAATGAATAACGCCATAACGAGTGCGATAAGCTCTAAAATCGATGTTTAGCGTTGGAGGTTCTGTCCATGCTAATTTTAAACGTTGTGAGCCTTTTGCCTTTAGGCTTACACTTAGAGCTTTGGGCGGATTTGTTATTATTGTGACCGAATCTGGGATCTGAGTTATTTCAATCGGCATTCTGACATCGCATTGCTCTTCCTCATTTAATGTCTGAACAGACCACAATATCGCTGATATTGCGAGGAACACCATGAACATTAGAGCATTTTGTCCGCGTTTTGAACGGACAATAGTTTTCAGGCTGTCAATCGTTTTTTTAAGGTCTATCATCGGTCAAATAATAAAGCGCCACCCGTCGAGCCAATAGATTATAAATTAGCATCGCCGGGTGTCGCATAAATGATTTATTATTTTTGCTCTTGATTTTGAGCAGCTTGATTAGCTTCAGCGGCAGAAGGATAAACCGAGCCTTTATCTACGCGGATACGAACACCATCGGCAACTTCTACGATGAATGAGTCTTCTTTCACGTCACGAATAGTACCGTGAATACCACCGGCGGTAACAATCTTGTCACCCTTTCCTAAAGCCTCGCGGAATTTACGGATTTCCTTTTGGCGTTTTTGTTGAGGGCGGATCATGAAGAAGTAGAATATCACGATAAGCAATACTATCATGATTAAACCGGAAGCACTACTACCTTGAGCAGATGCTTGAAGGAGAATTGAGTTTAGCAACATTGAGTAACAGTTTTATTTAGTTATTAATTTTCTTGTTGAGCTATCGGTTTAGCAATGATACCTTCATCACTCAGTTTCTTGATTACTGAATACAAGATACCGTTAATAAATTGGCCACTTTTGTCTGTAGAATAGCTATTAGCGATTTCAATGTATTCATTCATAGTTACAGGCACCGGGATTGCAGGATAATGAATCAACTCTGCTATTGCTGTAATCATTATCACGATATCCATGAACGCGAGACGTTC
Organism: uncultured Bacteroides sp.; assembly: GCA_964469875.1. GTDB lineage: Bacteria > Bacteroidota > Bacteroidia > Bacteroidales > Muribaculaceae > CAG-873. Next base: position 11,956 of record CAYYAA010000012.1, on the reverse strand, counting down.
CGGATCCCATTGGGTTGAGTCGATAAAGCTGTCAATATACGCGCGATATTGTTCACGACTTTGCACAGCATAATCAAACAATTCTTCGCCGAATTTTGCATCTTCTTCGTCCTTGAATTGAGGCAACAGATTAATTTGTCTACCTTCAGCGCCTGCGAATTGCTTAATTGTCTTGAGAACAAAAGTCCCCATAATCTGCAAGTCATCGTTCCAGTATACAGACTTCTCTTCAAGCGCATCAGCAAAGGCATCCGATGGAAGGACTACCGACTTGAGGATATTGCGCCAAAAGTCGCAGTCAGATTCATAGCTTGCGATCTCGTCTGACATATATTTTTCATAAATCGGAGATTCGAGTATCTTGTTGAGCAATGTATCCATCATGATTGGATCAGCATTCCATGTTATAGGATGCTCTGCAAGATAATTTTTCAGCGATTCATTCTCTGATAATGCAGCTACGAATGCGTTGTTTACAAAGCGCATATTTGGGTTTAAGTCTTCTGACGTAGCCAGATATTTTGCCTTATTATTTTCAAGACGTTGGCGTTGCAAGTCTGTCAACTCCTTAACAAGAACAAATAATCCGTTATAGAGTTCGTAAGCCTTATCTAAGGATTTCTGAAGTTCTACACGAGCATCAAGATATGATACACGAGAGTCACTGAAGGAATTAAGCGTAGCAACTAACTGCTTAACGCCCATTCCAAAACCAATATTTGTAAATTCCGGATTTGTACGGAGAGCAGCCTCAACCATTGAATCCTTTGCAATGATTGTATTAATTATCGTAATCCACAGTTGCACATCGTCAGCCAAGGTCAATTTACGTTTCTTGCGATAATCGTTAAAGACCTCAGATGCCGTAATTTTGTCATGCAATTTTTGTAAATATTGGTCAAATGCTGCGATATCGGTATTACCACGCAGAATCAATGCCTTCAAGGTATCGTTATCAAGTAAGGATTTTCCCACACGATTTGCTCTCAATTTGGGATCAACATCAATAGCCGGTTGTCTGCTGCCATCTTGACGAGAGACACGGCAATCTGAGAGTTCCAGTAAGAGGAGCAAAAGATCTGTATAAACCGCATATCCGAATTTTCGGTCGCGAGATGATGTTTCAGGGGCACTGTCAATCTTGAATTCACTTCTGGTTAGCAAATAGGAGTATAGCATTTGCACAACCTTAATTCTAATCAAAATGCGATTTATCATATTTTTAATGTTCTATTTGTTTTTACGATGCAAAGTTACGAAATTCCTATTGATATGACAAATAAAAACTTATTTGAGAGGATTCCAACCCTGAGCTTGCAGCGTAATTTCGCCACCATCACGGGTTATCATAGAGCATCCAAGTTCCGGTTTTGTAATATAACCAATTACTTTGATACCTTTAATTTTACTTACTGCATCGTGTGCTGTTAATGGCACAGTGAATAAAAGTTCATAATCTTCACCACCGTTCATGGCAGCAGTAACGAGATTCATATTCAGTTCTTCAGCCATGACTGCGGTTTGATAGTCAATTGGGATACGGTCTTCGTAAACACGGCAACCAACCTTGCTTTGTTTGCATATATGCAATAATTCAGATGACAATCCATCGCTAACATCCATCATTGCTGTAGGTTTAATATTGGCTTTTGCCAATTCAGCTATAATATCTCTGCGTGCTTCCGGTTTAAGTTGACGTTCGATAATGTATTCTTTACCTTGAAATGCAGGTTCAAAGTCAGGATTACCTGCAGATGCGACTTTTTCTCTTTCGAGTAATTGTAAGCCCATATATGCAGCGCCAAGGTCTCCGCTCACACATATTATATCTGTATCTTTCGCACCGTTACGATAGACAATCTTATCTGATGGTGCATCGCCTATACAGGTTATCGAGATAACAAGGCCTTGATTAGATGCTGTTGTATCACCGCCAACTAAATCAACGCCATATTCCTCACAAGCGAGTCGCATTCCGGCATATAATTCCTCTATATGCTCCACAGTGAAGCGTTTTGAGATGCCTAATGACACAGTAATCTGGCGCGGAGTGCCATTCATAGCATATATATCAGAAAAGTTTACGACAGCTGATTTGTAGCCAAGATGTTTCAACGGGACATATGTCAAGTCAAAGTGTACCATTTCAAGCAACAAATCAGTAGTCACCAATACCTCTTTATCGGGATAATGCAACACCGCAGCATCATCACCAACGCCATATTTTGTGGCTTCGTTGAAATGCGGCAACTTTGCAGTGAGTCTGTCAATAAGACCGAACTCGCCCAACTCTGAGATTTCGGTTTGAGATTTATCTTGTTTTTGACTACTATTTTCTGATTTATCAGTCATAATGTATTTGTTTGTAGATGCTCTGAAGTGAAGAGGGAGAGAGGAGAGTGAGTTGTATTGCTTTTAGCTGCGAACGACCAATTCTTTCATGATAGCCACAACCTTTGGCTGAGCGTATTCAGCTGCTTTTTGCACTTCCTCGTGTGTTGGTACTTCGGTAATATCCTTACCACCAAGGTCTGTGATAACAGAGATGCCAAACACCTTCATGTCTGCATGTTTTGCGACAATCACTTCAGGAACAGTTGACATACCGACGGCATCGCCACCAATGATTCTGAAATATTCATATTCAGCGGGTGTTTCAAAAGTCGGGCCGGGTGTACCAACATAAACGCCATGGACTACACGAATATTGCTATCTTTAGCAATTTGGTCTGCCAATGCGATGAGTTTTTTGTCATAAGGCTCTGTCATTGCAGGGAAGCGAGGTCCAAGCTCTGCATAGTTCTTTCCGCGAAGCGGGTTCTCCGGGAATAGGTTGATGTGGTCTGTGATAATCATAACATCACCGACCTTAAAGTCCTTATTCATGCCACCTGCGGCATTTGAAACGAATAGAGTTTCAACGCCAAGAGCCTTCATAACGCGGACTGGGAATGTTACTTGCTTCATATCATAACCTTCGTAGTAATGGAAACGTCCTTGCATAGCCATCACACGTTTTCCACCGAGCGTGCCGAAAATCAAGTTCCCGCTGTGACCTTCAACAGTAGATAACGGGAAATTGGGAATTTCGGCATAGGGTATATATTGCTTATCTTCGATATGCTCAACCAATGCACCAAGTCCGGTGCCGAGAATAATAGCCGTTTTCGGCATATCGCTAACCTTTGATTGCAAATAGTCAGCAGTCTGTTTGATTTTTTCTAACATGGCTAAATGAATTTGGTTTTACTTATATAACAAGTTTAATAAATTCGTTGTTTTATGTGGCATAATATTATGCCGATTATTTAATAAGTTTTCTGATACAATCTTCCAAAGTAAAGTCTCCGTTGTTTATGAACTCGACTCTGATAGGTAAATAAAATGTCACAGCCTTCAATTCATGTGGGAAATATGGATTGCAAGCAAATCTGACAGCATCTTTCTCAGTAGTGATAATGATGCGATTATTACCTTTCATGGAGTTATATCTGGCGCGTAGTAGTTCAATATCTTTGCGATTAAAGTTGTGGTGGTCAGGGAAGATATTGACCTTAACATTTGCCTTAAAGCTCTTTAGATGCCTTACAAATGGACGAGGGTTTCCGATACCGGCAATTGCCAATAAACTGTCGTTCTCAGTTAGCCAATCCAAATAAGGCAATGACTGAGTAGCTTCAGGGAAGACCGGCACAAGATTTTCATACCGAAACTTTGAGAAGAATAAGTCTTGATATGGGAAGAGGCTTAATTCTTTTTTAGTTAAGCTATAATCGAGTCCTGACATTTTATCTTGGCACTTAGAAACGATAACAATATCGGCTCTATTTATCGCTCTTGGCGATTCACGCAGACGTCCATAAGGCAACAGATGATCAGACTTTAGAGGTCTATTATACTCTGTTACAACGATAGATACAGTAGGCTTAACATAGCGATGCTGAAAGGCATCATCGAGTATCACAAGATTGATTTTAGGATCAAGTCTCAATAATTCCTCTATGCCAAACACTCGATCTTCACATACTGCAACAGCGACTGCACCATCAAAGCGATTGTAAATTTGATATGGTTCATCGCCTATATCTCTTGGCGTTGACAGACGTCCAGCCATAACAAATCCTTTAGTATGGCGCTTGTACCCACGGCTTACGACACCAATATGGTAGCTATGTCTCAGGGCTTCGACTATATATTCGACATGCGGAGTCTTGCCTGTTCCTCCGGCGGCTATATTGCCAACTACAACGACAGGCACTTCCATTTCGTGCTGTTTCAATATGTTCCAATCAAACATCTTGTTACGCACATACGTTGCAGCCCCATACAATTTAGAGCATGGGTACAATACTAACTTTGATATGAATGAGTTCAATCTCACTTGGTGCGGTATGTTTAATTAGAAAATTAAAGATTCTTCTATTCTCGCCTGAACAGGATTCATTGTTCTGAGTTTATCGACAAAATGCAACATTCTGAATGTCTCTGCATCTATTGTCATACCACCCATTTTTATTGTTCCGGTTTGGCGTATTATTTTCATCAATAGTTCTTCATCTACATTAGGATAATTTACTATCTGAGACGATGACATATTCAACTTGTCTGCCATATCAGTGACGGCTTGTCTAAGTCCACCGATATTATCGACCAATTTGAGTTGTTTAGCAGATGTTCCAATCCAAACGCGACCTTCCGCAATAGCTTTTACTTCATCGACAGACATTTTGCGACCTTCCGCAACTCTGCTAACAAATTTCTCATAAATACTATTGACACTATTTTGGAGTGCTGTCATTTGCTCATCTGACATTGGTCGGATGAAGGTCATAAAATCTGCATTCCTATTAGATTGGACTATCGAGAAAGTGACGCCCAATTTGTCAGTAGCCAAGCCGGAGAAGTCCGGTATCATGCCAAACACGCCGATTGATCCGGTTAATGTTGTTGCATCGGCATAAATCTTATTTGCGCCACATGAGATATAATAGCCGCCTGATGCTGCATAATCACCCATAGACACATAATAGGGTTTATTTTTAGATTTGAAATACTCTAATGCCTCCCAAATTTGCTCTGAGGCGAAAGCGCTGCCGCCACCTGAATTAACTCTAAGCACTAAGCCACGAACATGTTCGTTATCAGCGAGCTTCGTAATTTCAGAAACCATCTCTACACCGGAGATGCCTTCGCTTCCTGAATCCACGATATCACCTACAGCATATAACACAGCAATATGATCCTTCTGAGAATCGCTTGACAGCAAAGCGGTATTCGCAAGATATTCTGATGGATTAACAAATGGCAATTTTTTATCTTTGCTTGCAGCATTAGTTTTTTTACGCATTATTTCTTCGACCTCTCTGCGATATTTCAGAGAAGTAACAGCCTTCACTTGCTTAACTGAGTCAGCAGACCAAGTCGCCATAATATTATCTGCCCAATCATCAACAGCAGAGCATTTCACTTTGCGATTAGTGGATACTGTTGTTGATATATAACGCCACATTGAATCAATGTAAACTTGATTCTGAAGTTTTGCTGCATCGCTCATTGATGTTAATATAAAAGGCTCAACGGCGCTTTTATAAGTGCCTACCTTAACGACTTGCACTTTGACACCAACCTTATCTAACAGACCTTTAAAGTGAGGCGTGATTGTAGCAACGCCATGCAAATCCAAAGCGCCGACAGGATTAAGGAAGACCTCATCAGCGACGCACGCAACGAGGTAGTCTCCTTGTGTATAATTATCGGCATAAGCATAAACCCATTTACCTGAGCGTTTAAAGTCTTTCAAAGCTGAGATTAGCTCTTCGCGTGAAGCCACACCCATTGTTGCATCATTACACTCGAGATATACGCCATCAATTTGGTCATCATCGGCTGCCATTCGCAAGGCTGTTAATATTTCATCAAGTGTAATAGCATCGTCATCAGGATTCTGTATAAAATCTATAATTGAACCGGGCTGAAATCGTTCGGCTACGTTTCCTTTTAGGTTAATGTGAAGGATTGAGTGCTTATCTATTTTGCTTGAAAACATCTGTGAGCTAAACGCGGCAGTACCAATTGCAATCAAGCTAATAACAATCAATATAATTGAAATCCATATACCGGCAATAGTGCCAAGCATGGAAACGAAGAACCGTTTGAGCATTTTATCTTATATATCGTATTGATAATCAAGTTTTATATTCTCAATAAGCCATAGTTTCAGGCTTAACATCACAAAGTTAATAAAAACATCGAATTATGGCAAAATTTTGTTACATAAATCGTAATATTTCAACCATTTTTTCCACAAAGCAGTCATTTTGCGTCAGACAATTCATTACAGAATTTTCTTTTAGTGGATATAACACAAAAAGCATCAGCCGTCACAGACAAGTCCATGACGGCTGATGCTATATTGTTGTAAGCTATTTATCAATGCCAACCTCCACCACTACTTCCAACTGAAGAATAAGGAGATGACAAAGAGGACACGCTGCCGGCAGATGTGCCATTGCTGCTAACTTCCGGCGACAGATAAACGCCATGCCAATCTTCTCCACTTATCGTAGGATTCTTATAGATAGTGTACTTACTACCTTTTTTAAGACTCGGTGATGTTATAAATAACTTAACAGAACCAGAATAGCTCTTTGACATCTTGAATCCCAAAACTGCCGACGTACCATCATTAACAGTTATCGTTGAGCCGTTAGATACTGAGCCTGTATAGACGATTGTAGGTTGTTCGCTACCGCTCTTAGGATAAGAAGTACCACCACCAACGCCAATCACAGTACCGCCATTGACATATATACCATAGCCGGCTTCATCATTCGCATCAAGTCCACATTCGGGGCTCGTTGTTCCGTATGCAACAACTACGCCGCCATTAAGATACAGATTACCGTTAGAGTCTAATCCGTCGTTATTTGATGCGTTGACATAGATTTTGCCTCCATTGACATACATATGACTTCCGGAATTAATGGCATCGTCATAAGCTGTAACTTCAATTTGACCATCATTAATGGTAAGTACAGATTTACTTTCAATGCCTTCAGCTCCGGTTCCTGAAGTCTTAACTGTTATGTTTCCTCCATTAACCGTGATATTTCCATCGACTTTAATGCCTTTAGGCGAACTTTTGAGATTGCTGGCGAGGTTATCATAATTCTGGTTGTTACCTCCCCAGCCGCCTCCCCAGCCGCCCCAACCGCCGGGATTGTTACCATTAGAAGATCCTGAAGAATATGTGTAAATACTGCCTGTTGTTACGATATTAATATCACCGTTTTCGATCACCATTTCACCATCACAACCCATGCCTTTGCCACCAGTGCCGCTACTTGAGAGATTAAATGTACCACCTGAGATAGTAATATTTGCATCACTCTTAATACAAGATGATGCTTTCGTTTCATTGTCATCGCTATCCCAAGTGCCATTTCCAGAAGTCGTAATTGTAATATCTCCACCTGAAATGGTTATATTTCCTTCAGACTTCACACCCTTAACAGCATCAGCAGTTACAGCAATATTCAAGCTACCGCCTTTAACGATTACTTCGCCATTATTTTCGTCTGTCTCATCGTCAGTTTTAGAGACTTGAATACCATCATCACCAACACCGGAGATAGTTACCTTACCACCATTCATCTGGAAATATTGGTTGATATTGAAGCCATCTTTCACAGCCTTATCGACAGTAATTCCACCGATAGTTTTCTTTACCTCAACATATTCATCGCCCCAAAAGCCATGCTTACAATTACCGGTAATTGTAAGTGTTCCACTATTTTTAAACTCCGTATGACCATTGACCATGAAGCATGCTTTTTGCTTGCCGCTTGCATAGTCGGACAATTTATTAGTGGTACCGGCAGCTAAATCGACAGCGATACGTTTGCCATTTTGGATATTTATTGCTGCACCCGTCTGACTTGCAATATCAACACCATTAAGCACGACTGTCGCTTTGTAATTACCATCCATATAGAACGAGCCATTAGTAGTCGCGCCTGATAACGAATATGTTATTTCCTCGCTAACGCTGCTATCTTGTTCAATAGCCACATCGGCTCCCGATACAGTTACAGTCAGCAAATTAGCTATATTACCGGCAACGGTGACTGCGGCTGTTTGGTCTTTATAAGTTACCGTAACAAGATTATCTTCAACTGTGGCATTGTCAACATACACCCTACCGACTTGAGATAAGTTATAACTTTTGCCGAGAATTGTCACTGCTCCGTCTGAATATACCATATCACCGACTTGTTCTGCAGGATATAGATAACGGACACTGCCGACCTCAACATTTAGCGTCTGAGACAAACCTGCATTCGTAGCCACTACATACAGAATCGTTGCTGCTATAAGTTTTTTCATTTGATTGTAAGTTTAGTGGTTCCTAATTCAGATTTTAAGATATATGTGCCGGCAGGTAACTTCAATGCATTTTGATATTCAAATGTACCTACAAGCATGCCATTTAGTTTATAAACTTCAACAGTTTGACATTTATTCATCGCAATGACAGAGATTGCTGTTGCTTCGCCAACATTGTCAAAGTACATTTTATCAAGATTTGAAATTGCCAACTCTTGCGTTGTTTCGTCATTGGTTATTTTAATGACATCTCCTTCGTAGACAAGATTGAGATTTTCAATCGAATATGAAGTTTTAGTGCCATCCTTTGACAAGAATGTAAGGTAAGAAAAGTCATCGGCATATACTTGCGCAAAAAGAGCCAATGCCGATATTGACAACATAAACTTTTTCATTCGGACTAATTATTATTTATCATTGTTTTCATGCAAATTACTTACAAATTGCAAATTTAATGATAAAAAGCCGTATATCAGTCCAAAAAAAATGCTAAAATTTCACGCTATAAAAATTATTAACATCTTTCCACTCAACAAATTCTAATCATTGCTATCCTTAAATAATTCATCCCTTTCGTCTAAATAAAAGTATTTTGCAAGCATACTGACAAACTTACTAATTTGTTTAACAGCATCTTCAGTCTGCTTTGAGACTTCTTTTTGTTGTATTCGCAACAATAGCATACCATATAAGGCGTTGAAACACGTTTCGATTTCGCCAACTTTGTTCTCCCCCGCCTTTGCTCTAAGTTCGACAATAAATGGCAATGTCTTGTAAAACTCTTTTGCATAAGCGTCAAAATGCGGTTCTGCCAACACCGCATTATTTAAGCGAGCCAATTCTGATATTATGTTCTTATTAATTTGAAGGTGACCTTTATCTATAACGCCTTCACTGCGCATCATGTCAATCAGAGACTCATACCACTCTATGAGCATACGCCTTTTTTCTGCATCAAGATTATAGCTATCAACTATATTAGTCGTGATACGTTCCAAGTCACAACCATTGGCGCGAATCAAATCTTCAATCTGCCACATATATAATAGATACTCTGCGATATTCTCTTTGCGTTTTTGAGATGCTGTAAACATATTCTTGTATTAATTGGTTTATATCGACAAAATTACTCATTTTTCGGCTTATTTCATAGTCAAATATGTCTATTGTCTATAAATATTTGCATTCTTGATGATAAAGTTGCTCGTTTAATTGGAAACAATGCAATAAGTTTCGTAACTTTGTTTCAATAAAAAAGTAATAGTTATAACTCTCTGTTGATATGTTTTTATATCGTATATATCAATTTTGCATTATGCTGCCGATACTATTAGCCGTGACAATCATTACGGCAACAATCACAATTATCGGTAGCGCTTTAGGTTTCGGACGATGGTGGGGATATTACCCTGCAAGGATTTGGGCAAAGCTATTTTGTTGGCTGACATTCGTCAGAGTCAGTGTGGTCGGTCGCGAGAATATCACGCGCAACACGTCTTATGTTTTTGTAGCCAATCATCAAGGCGCTTATGATATATTCGCTATTTATGGCTTTTTAAACCATAATTTCAGATGGATGATGAAAAAATCGCTTGAGCGCATACCTTTAGTGGGTTATAGCTGCCGCATTTCAGGCCAGATTTATGTCGACAATTCTACAGCAGGCGCGACAAAGGCCACCATGGAAACTGCAGAAAAACAATTGAGCAACGGAATGTCCGTAGTTGTCTTTCCCGAAGGCTCACGCACACCTGACGGCAAAATCCACAGATTTAAACGTGGTGCTTATATCTTAGCCACCGAATTTAATCTCCCTGTTGTACCTATTACAATAGACGGTGCATATGATGTCATGCCTCGACGAGCTCGTCTTCCTCGCCCGGGACACATCAAATTGACAATACATAAGCCCATCAATGCTCCTCAAAACGGAACGCATGATTTAGCTGATATTATGGAGCAGTCAAAAAATATGATAATATCAGCGCTTCCAAACGACTAATATTATTACACGCAACATTATGTCAGCAACTTAGACCGTAAAGAGGTCATTGCTGACATATTTTTTTTGCTATACCGTGTAATTTTTCCGACCTTACTACGTCTAATATTTGATTGCTAATCCCATATTACTCGAATGCAACAATCAGAAAAAGAAATATTATTTACTAATATACTTGAACAGCACAAAGATATAATCGTTAAAGCGTGCTATATCTACAACTCTGATAAAGCATCATTTAGCGACTTATATCAAGAGGTTTTAATAAATCTGTGGCAAGGACTTGACGGCTTTAGAGGAGAAGCTAAAATATCGACATGGATTTATCGAACAGCCATCAATACGTGCATAACATGGCATCGACGGAATATTAAACACCTACACAATATTTCTCTTGATGATGTAACAATAGAAATTCCTACATCAGACTCTGCCAAGAGTGAGGATTTAAGGCAAATGTACCAAATGATTTCCGATCTTGAGCCACTCGAAAAAGCGCTAATCACGCTTTGGCTTGACGAAAACTCATACGATGATATCGCAGATATAACAGGCCTATCTCGAGCGAATGTTGCAGTCAAATTACATCGCATCAAAGACAAACTTATACGACAAGGCAATCAATAGTTTTAAACTCTCAAAACAATATATATAGAATATGGATCTCGAACAATTTAAAGCGCAATGGCAGTCTGCAAACATTAAGGTTGACAGGCTAAACGAAGCCAATAGAGAGTTAACACAAAAACTTGCGTCTCAACGCGCCATTTCTCTCAAACAGAAACTTGCAAAAAAATATAAACGATTAGCAATCGTCGGCTTATTCTTACCAATCTTATCTATAGTCCTCTATTATGAACTCAGTATGCCGATATGGCTCTGTGCTATTTACGCGATATTCGGCTTAGTAGCTGCGTATATTAATTATGACTTTGCAAGGTTCATACTGAGAACCGACTATATATCAATGCCAATAGCTGAAGCTGTGAAACATGCCATCAAGATTAGAGTTAGACAACGTAACACAATGTTATTATTATCGTGCATGGCTTTATGTGTCCTATGGGCTTTATTCTCTCAGGTATATACAATTGAGCCAGAATTGATTATAGCTTGTTATATAGGTTTGGCAATAGGCGTTATCATCGACATCATAATATCAACTAAGTCATTTAGACTTAGCAAGAAGATATTGTCCGAACTTGAAGAAGCTGACACAAAAGAATAGGCCGTAATTACATATAGTCATCACACTTTATAAACAGTGTGTTATATAAGTTATTACCACGTCATATCACCTGAGAAGATATGACGTGGTAAATTTATGTTAATATAGCATTTTTATCTACACAAGCAACACAATGTCGAATAATAGCAAAATGTCACCACTTAGCCATTAAACATATTATTTTTCCATTAAAATGTGACATTTTACTCATTATCATATTAATAAAAGTTAATTACACATCATTTTGTCGCTAAAATACTTGCAACAGCAACAATTTGCCATTAACTTTGCAATATGTTTTTCATGGTATAGATTTAAGGTTAACTGATTGGTTGTCGTGA
>CAYYAA010000011.1:0-30305 GCA_964469875.1 uncultured Bacteroides sp. | reverse complement strand
ATATCAATCGGTGATGCTGTTAATTCAGTTACTGATGCGTTCTTGAATGGGGCGAGCAGGGAAATTGTTCGATTTGAGTCTCCTATATTCGAGTATAAAAATTCCCTTAAATTGAAAGACTATCTAAAATTATTGGGAATTAGTGATATCTTTGACTCTAATAAAGCCGATTTTAGCAAAATTTCGGATCAAGATATTTTCTTGTCCATGATTAAGCACGATGCTTGCATTAGCCTCAATGGTACCGGTATAGAGGCGGCAGCTGTGACTTATGAAGGTATTGATGGAAGTAATGGAGGCGGTTCAAGTGTTACACCACAATATAAGGAGATAATACTTGATAGACCATTTGCATTTATCATACGCGAAACTACAACGAATGTCATCGTCTTCATAGGAGCGGTGAATGAACTTTAACAGCTAAATATTAGACAAACAACACCCGCGTTGGATAATCACTCTGATGCGGGTGTTTTCTTTTTGATATAAAAAGTGACAAAAAACGGCAAAATGGGCGGTATTTTAAGCAAAAAAACATTAAAAGCGACATTTTTGTTTATAAATATCAACATAATGACTAAATTTGTAGACTTATCAGTGTTGAGCCGATAAGAAATAAAGCTGAAACAAATAAACAGATACCAACTCAATCTTGAATATAATGGAAAAAATAGACAATCTCGACCGTCGGATTCTTGAAATCGTGATTCACAATGCGCGTATCCCGTCAAAGGATGTGGCGTTGGAGTGTGGCGTATCGCGTGCCGCTATCCATCAGAGAATACAAAGACTTATAGACTTGAAGGTTATCACCGGTTCAGGCTATCATGTCAACCCCAAAAGCCTTGACTATGCTACTTGCACTTATATCGGAGTAAATCTTGAGCGTGGCGCGATGTATCGTGATGTTGTGCCTGAACTTGAGAAGATACCTGAGGTCGTTGAGTGTCACTATACAACAGGCCCTTACACTATGCTTATCAAGCTGTATGCTCACGACAACGAGCAGCTTATGGACTTGCTTAATAATAAGATACAGATGATTCACGGTGTGACAGGAACAGAGACGCTTATCTCTTTGGATAAGTCTATCGACCGCGAAATTCCTATTAACTACGAGTAATAAAGACCAAAGTATATATTACGGCCATGAAAAAAATCTTTCTCAGCATTCTGAGCTGCTTATCTGTGTTGTGTGGCGTGGCAAAGACCCCACCGACGCATGTTATGCACCCCTATTGGTCGCGTAGCGCTGTGATTTATGAGGTGAATTTGCGACAATATACTGACGAGGGCACGCTGCAAGCCTTTAAGCAGCAGATACCGCGACTCCATGATTTAGGCGTTGATATATTGTGGTTTATGCCTATACACCCTATTTCAGAACTCAATCGCAAGGGCGAGTTGGGCAGCTATTATTCGGTGAAGGATTATAAAGCCGTAAATCCGGAGTTTGGCACTTTTGCCGACTTCAAAGATGTTGTGAAAGAGGCGCATGAATATGGCATGAAGGTCATAATTGATTGGGTGCCTAATCACACGGGTTGTGATAATGCGTGGGTCAAGGACCATCCTGACTGGTATGCTCGCAATGAAAAAGGCGAGATGTTTGGCCCGTATGATTGGACGGATGTCTATAAGCTCGACTATTCAAATCGCGAGATGCGCAAGGCGATGGTTGATGCGCTTAAATTCTGGCTCAAAAAGGCTGATATTGACGGCTTCCGCTGTGATGTTGCCGGGAATGTGCCTGTTGACTTCTGGGATGAGACACGTCCTCAGCTTGAGAAAGTAAAAAGTGATATATTCATGCTCGCCGAGGCGACAGAGCCTGAGTTGGTGCAAGATGCTTTTGATATGGACTATAATTGGCCTATGAAGGACTTGTTCAGCGAGATTGCTGCGACATCGGGCAAATATAGCTTTATCGCGGAAGGCAAGACTGAGCCGGCAAAATTCCCTGTCAAGTATGCGTCAGCCATTGACTCTTTGGTTAATCTTCAAGATACGCAATATCCTGACGATTGCTATTTGATGAATATGATTACCAACCATGACCTCAATTCATGGGAAGGCACAGAGTTTGAACGTCTTGGCGACTTGTCGCAGGCTTTTGCCGTGCTGACATATACCCTGCCCGGTATGCCGCTTATTTACACCGGTCAAGAGACAGGCATGAACCGTGCGTTGCAGTTCTTTGTTAAAGATAAAGCTCCGCAATGGGAGCCGGAGAATGAATATTTTGAGTTCTATCGCCGTCTTAATATCATTAAGCATACACGTCCGGAGTTGGCGGCAGGAAAGAAGGGCGGCAAGTATGAGCGCTATCAGACGACGTCACGCGATGTGCTTGTGTTCACCCGCACCTTAGGCAGATATATGACTATCGTGGGCGTGAACCTCGGCAAGGAGAAGCAGCCGTTGATTTTCAACAGCCGCAATCAGCCATCGTTTAGCGGCGCTTATGACTGGTTTAATAACCGACACATTGATGCCGCGCCTGCCGAGCTTATGCCCGGCGAATACTTCGTTTATACGATAACTAAATAACAACTATATAGTTATGAACAGTGACACTGAACGTTGGACCGAAATCGAACACCTGCCGGAGTGGGACGAAGAGTTTTATGATGTCTACACGGCAAAGAAATTCGGTAAATGGGTGATGCTCAAAACATTGAAGCCTGAATTGCGCGACAAACCTCAGTATCAAGAGATGATAGAGAAGGAGTTTGACGTGCGATATAACTTGGCGCACCCTAACATTGTCATGATTAATGATTTTGAAGACGTGCCGGGCATTGGTCGTTGCATTATCACAGATGATGTCTATGGCGACTCGCTGCGCAAATTGCTTGACGAAAATCGTGTCACCGAAGCTAATGTTGACAAACTTCGCAATCAGTTGGTCAGCGCATTAGAGTATATCCAAACCAACCACATTGTTCACCATCCCCTGCGCGCAGAGCGCATAATTTTCACTGAGAATATAGGCAATCTGAAGCTCATTGACGTTGGCTTTGACCAGAAGTCGGCACTGTCATCTGACGCTACAGATGAAGATATATATAACTACGGTTGCATCCTCAAAGAAGTGCTTGAGCGCACCGGCAATAACGATTCGACACTGCGTGCCGTTGCCGAGCGCTGCACCCACCACGACAAGCGCCGTCGTTATCACGATATTCAAGAGCTTAAACTCGCATTGGCAAACCGCCATTCCAACCGATTGTATATTATCACAATAGCTTTTCTTGCGCTTATGGTCATAATCTTGGCATGGCTGTCGTCGCCCTATCGCCCGCAGCCGATTATTGACCGTCAAGGCACGGAGCAATCAAAATAAGTTATCGCGTGTGAACGCATTACCCCAAATTTTGTTATGTCAATCTATATAAAACCAATCCCTGCAAGCAACGACTCACTAAGGCAGTATGTTAAATTTGGCATAGACCTCTACAAGGACAACCCCTATTATGTGCCGCCGTTGATTTACGATGAAATAGCGACACTATCGCCGGAGAAAAATCCCGCGTATGATTTTTGTGAAGCGCAATGCTTCATGGCGCTGCGCAACGGCGAGCCCGTTGGGCGTATTACGGCACTTATCAATAAAAAAGCCAACGAGAAATTTAACGAGCACGTTATGCGCTTTGGCTGGCTCGACTTCATTGATGACAAAGAGGTTGTTGATGCTCTCTTTGCTGCCGCCGAGCAGTGGGGACGAGAGCGCGGCATGAACCGTATGGTCGGACCGATGGGCTTCACAGACATGGACCACGAAGGTATGTTGACCTTTGGCTTTGACGAAGCCGGTACGATGGCAACAATCTACAATTACGAGTACTATCCGCAGCACATGGAGCGTCTCGGCTTCGAGAAAGAAGTGGATTGGGTGGAATATCGCATCACGATGCCTGAAGTTATCCCCGACAAATATCAGCGCATCGCCAATATCGTGGCTCAGAAATATGAGCTTCGCAACATCAAATTCACATCGCGCAGCAAGCTCAAAAACCAATATGGTCATGCGCTCTTTGAGCTTATCAATGAGGCATATTCCGGACTATATGGCTATACCGAACTAACTGATAAACAGATTGATGGCTACATTGAGCAATATATCGGCGTGTTGCGTCTCGAAGACGTCAGCATCGTTGTTGACAAAGACGACAAACTCATCGCTGTCGGCATCGCTATGCCCTCGCTCTCAGATGCTTTGCGTAAAGGCAAAGGCAAGCTCTTCCCGACCGGATGGTGGCACCTGTTGCAGGCTATCAAAGGCAAGACCGATGTCGTTGACCTACTGCTCGTTGCCGTTAAGCCCGAATATCAGAGCAAGGGCGTAAATGCGTTAATATTCTGTGACTTGATTACAGCCTTCAACAAGAACGGCTATAAATTTGCAGAAAGCAATATTGAGCTTGAGAACAACGAGAACGTGCAGAAGCAGTGGGAGTACTTTGAACGTCGCCTCCACCGCCGTCGCCGTGCTTGGCAAAAAGCTATCAAGTAAGCAAAAATTTTATTAAGAAATATGCCGATATGGTTAGGCTATTGGTCTAATCATATCGGCATTTTTATGCCGTTTTAGTTGACCAATCAATCGTTAACAATCGCAAATTAGAGAAATGTTGATAACTTCTTGTAATTTAGTGCGTAATTTTCGTGATTTAAATTTGTAAATTTTAGCTATTCTTGCTAATTTTACAACGAAATTCGACTTGTAATAACGCTTAACGCTATCTCACTATGTGTCAAGAAGTTTACCATATACCCGCCCTACTCGAACAATCACTCGAAGCGCTCAATATTCGTCCCGACGGCACGTATGTTGATGCTACCTTTGGTGGTGGCGGACATTCTCGTGCCATAGTAGAGCGTTTGGGCGCGTCAGGTCACCTCTACAGCTTTGACCAAGATGAGGACGCGGTGAAGCGTGCGTTCAGCGATCCACGCTTTACAATTGTCTATGGCAACTTCCGCTATTTGGTCAACTTTATGCGCTATTATAAGGTCGAATCAGTTGACGGTATATTGGCAGACCTCGGCGTGTCGTTTCATCACTTTGATGACGGCGAGCGCGGTTTCTCATTCCGCAACGAAGGGCTCTTGGATATGCGCATGAACCAACACAGCGTCACCGATGCGCCGACCATTCTTGCAGAATACAGCGAGAAACAGTTGGCAGATATCTTTTATCTCTACGGTGAGCTCAAGCAGTCACATCGCCTCGCAGCATCCATAGTCAAAGCGCGTGCCGTTGAGCCTATCACACGTGTAGAGCAACTTCTCGCGGCTATCCGTCCGCACATCAACCCCAAGCAGGAGAAGAAAGAGTTGGCACAAGTCTTCCAAGCCCTCCGCATTGAGGTCAACGGTGAGATTACAGCCTTAGAGACATTCCTCGAAAGCACACTCAAAGTGCTGCGTCCCGGTGGCAGACTTGCCATCATCACCTACCACTCGCTTGAAGACCGTTTGGTAAAGAACTTCATGCGCAGCGGCAATCTCCGTGGCGAAGTAGTCAAAGACTTCTTCGGCAGAGTAGAAAGTCCTATAAAACAAATCATCTCAAAACCGATTACGCCCGACGATGACGAGGTGCAGCGCAACCCCCGCAGTCGCAGTGCCAAGCTCCGTATCGCCGAGAAATTGTAACCTCCTCTATCCTCTGAAAGCAATGTTTGAAAAATTAAAAAGCTACAACATATCATCCTCCATAAGCAAGACCGTCAATGGTAAATACTTGACGAGCAAATTCTTCCGCCGCCATCTGTTCACGACAGTGATATTTATCTGGTTGAGTTTGTCACTTATCAGTGTACGCTTTGACTGCGTGACCTGCATGGAGACAATTTCATCACTGAAGACAAAACTTGAGGTGGTGCGCACAGAGACACAAAGTGAGCGCGCCAAATATATGACAGCGACACGAGAATCATCAATGCAGCATCTCGTGGACTCGCTGAAGCTCGGTCTGTCAGTACAAGAACAACCGCCTTACACAATCGATTATGAAGAGTAAAAAGTCAGGTCGTCATACTATAAACAAGATTGAAGAGGGCAACAAAGAGCGCAACGGTTATATTTTCGGCGCTTTCACCATTGTGTGGATTTGTGTCCTCGCACTGACTGCTGCTATAATCGTTATGCTTGTTAACACCACCATCATCCACGCCGATGACTGGAACAAGAAAGGCAATGTCACACTTTATGACAGCATAGTCACGACGCCTATGCGCGGCGAGATTTACTCTTCTGACGGCAGTCTGCTCGCCACAAATCTCAACTACTACAACGTCGCCATAGACTTCCGCACACCGCGCTTTGACATCATCGCTTATAGCCGTGGCGTTGATTCGCTTGCCGATTCGATGGCGCGATATTACCCCGTAAGGACGCGCAAAGAGTGGGACGAATACCTGCGCAAACCGCTTGAATTAAAGCGGTCAAAGCGTTCATCAAACTTCACCTTGGTGCGCAAGGTGCCGGCTAAGGAGTTTGAGCGTATCCGCAATTTCCCCTTCTTCAAGACATCGACCAACAGCAATAAGACAGGTCTCAAAAAAGATAAAGTCATCGTCAGAGCATATCCCTTTGGCGATATGGCAAAACTCAGTATCGGTCGTGTCGGCGAAGTGTCCGACCCACGAGATAGCGTAAAACGCAATCGACCTGTTGTCAGGGGCATCTCCGGTCTGGAGCGCGCTCTTGACAGCTTGCTTTACGGCAAAGAGGGTGTAGCCTACAAGGAGATGATGACCAAGCACGTCGCATACTATGGCAGACGTGACCCCGTAAACGGTTATGGCGTAACGACAACCATCGACATCACCATGCAAGACATTCTCGAGGAAGAGCTTGGCTCTATGTTGCTCGAATGTAATGCTAAATGGGCAACGGCTATCCTTATGGAAGTCGAGACAGGTGACATCAAAGCTATTTCAAACTTGGAGCCTGACACCATACACGGCGGCTTAGTTGAGGCTATGAACCGCACCGTTCTCGCCTACGAGCCGGGTTCGACAATGAAAGTGTTCAGTATGGCAGTTGCTCTCAATGAGGGCTATGCCTTCCCGATAGACCGCGTTTATGAGATAGGCCGTGCTTATAGCTATCTCGGTCACACTATCCCTGACACGCACTCACCGGCGACGCTGAAGGTCAGCCAGTTTATGGCTTATTCGTCAAACATCGGTATGGTCAAGTTGAGTATGCCGCACTATCAAGACGACCCCAACAAATTCCGCGAAAATCTGCGTAAACTCGGTGTCTTTGAGAAGTTTAACACCGGCATAGCGCGTGAACGCCGTCCATACATTCCGACTTTGCAGAATAACAAAGGCGGACGACTATCCTTGTCGCGTATGGTCTTTGGCTACAACGTCATGATGCCGCCGCTATATACCTGTGCCTTCTATAACGCTATAGCCAATGACGGCAAGTTTGTGCGTCCGCGCCTTGTCAAGGGCTTGAAGCTCCCCGACGGCACAGATTCCATTATTCCCGTCAGCTATATCCGCGAGCAGATGCTCACACCGGAGAAGAATGCCGTGCTCAAACAGATGCTCCACGATGTGGTGTGGGCAGAAGGCGGCACTGCTCCGCGACTCAAGGACGATATAATCGAGATTGGCGGCAAGACCGGCACTTGCAATATCGCCATAGAACGTCCGCCGAAGCAGTATGACAAAGACGGCAATGAGATACCACAACCGCCGTTCAAGGGTGGCTATATGAAGGGTCACAACCGTGTGACCTTCTGCGGCTTCTTCCCATATAACAAGCCCAAATACACCTGCTTGGTGATGTTTGAAGACCCACGAGGCGCAATCAAAGGCCCGCAATACAACTGTGGCATGGTGCTTAAACACCTTGCGCACAAGCTCTATTCGCGCGGCTTGCTCGATAACGAATCAGACTATCTCGCGTCAGGCTCGGCAAATGACAATTCGCCGACGCTTTACGCTTCACATAACGACCGCCGCAGTGCGATACTGTGTCAAGAGTATGGCATAACACATCCGCGTATCATCACCCCGCCCTTGTTGGCAAAGAACCCCTCGGCGGTGCCTGATGTTCGTGGTCTCGGCATACGTGAAGCCGTGGTGATACTTGAAACCGCCGGACTTAACGTCAAATTTGATGGCGCGGGATATGTGACAACACAATCAATCGCCCCTGGGACTCTTGTAGCCCCCGGCGAGCGTATATCACTTAAACTCACTCAGTTCTAAAAGAAATGATGGTACGTTTATTAAAATCGCTTATTCAGAATGTCAAGGTAGTCGAGACAGTCGGCAGTCTTGACAGCAATATATCAGGACTTACCGCAGACTCACGCCAAGTGGAGCCGGGCGGTATGTTTGTAGCCGTGCCCGGCACTGTTGTCGATGGTCATGATTTCATTGATAAAGCAGTCGCAGCCGGTGCAGTGGCAATCATTTGCGAGCGTATGCCGGAACATAAGGCAGACGGCGTGACCTACATTGCGACAGACAATGCGGCAAAAGCCCTCGGCATAATTGCAGCAGAGTGGCATGACAACCCCTCACGTAAGCTCAAACTCGTCGGTGTCACCGGCACAAACGGCAAGACCACAATCGCGACGCTTCTCTATGAGATGGCACGTCTCAACGGACAGAAAGCCGGATTACTCTCAACGGTTGTCAATAAGATAGAAGAGCGCGAGATAGCATCGACACACACCACCCCTGACCCCTTGGAGCTTAACGCCTTGCTTGACGATATGGTCAAGGCAGGATGTAGCTTTGTCGCTATGGAGGTGAGCAGTCATGCTGCCGCACAACATCGCATCGCAGGACTTCAATTTGCCGGCGGTGTCTTCACAAACCTCACACGCGACCACCTCGATTATCACAAGACCGTTGAAGCATACCTTGCAGCAAAGAAGTCATTCTTTGATGGTCTACCAAAAGGGGCATTTGCGTTGACCAATGCCGATGACCGCAATGGCATGGTTATGCTCCAGAATACCGTCGCCAAGCGCTGCAGCTACTCATTGCGCAGCGATGCCGACTTCCGTGGAGCAATTGTTGAAAATCGTCTTGACGGTATGTCAATGACCTTTAACGGCAAGGAAGTAGAGACACTGTTCAGCGGCAAGTTTAATGCCTCAAACCTCACTGCTGTATATGGTGCGGCGATACTCTCAGGTTTTGACCCCGAACAAGTGCTTATCTCAATGAGCCGTCTCGTGCCTGTGGCAGGGCGTTTCCAACCGTTCAAATCAGCAGATGGCGTTACCGCAATTGTAGACTATGCACATACCCCTGACGCATTGGTCAACGTATTGCAGACTATTCGCGACATAATAGGCAACGGTCATCGCATCATCACCGTGTGCGGCGCGGGAGGCAATAGAGATAAAGGCAAACGTCCGATAATGGCAGCCGAGGCAACGCGTCGCAGCGACCTTACGATATTGACTTCAGACAATCCCCGAAATGAAGACCCACAGACAATCATTGACGAGATGATGACAGGAGTGCCGACAGATCGACGCCAGAGCGTCAGCACTATCGTAGACCGTCGCGAAGCTATCTTCAGAGCCGTCAGAGAGGCACAAGCCGGAGATGTTGTTCTCGTAGCCGGTAAAGGTCACGAGAATTATCAAATTATCAACGGTGAAACTCACCACTTTGATGACCGAGAACAAGTCACCGAAGCATTAAACGCACGTATCACAAAATAAGCAACTTAAGATAAATATGCTATACTATCTATTTTCGCTATTACAAGACATTGATTTTCCGGGCTCACGCTTGATGAGCTACATCACGTTTCGTTCAGGAGCGGCTTTTGTTCTCGCCCTTCTGATTGCCATTTTTATCGGACGTCGCATTATCGACCGTTTGCAGAAGATGCAAATCGGCGAGACAATCCGTTCACTTGACCTTGAAGGTCAGCTCAAAAAGACCGGCACACCGACGATGGGCGGCATTATCATAATACTGTCAATAATCTTGCCCTGTCTGCTTGTAGCCAATCTGTCAAACTCTTATATGATATTGATGCTTGTGTC
Source organism: uncultured Bacteroides sp. (assembly GCA_964469875.1). Classification (GTDB taxonomy): domain Bacteria; phylum Bacteroidota; class Bacteroidia; order Bacteroidales; family Muribaculaceae; genus CAG-873. The sequence goes on along the minus strand of CAYYAA010000011.1, from coordinate 20,257 downwards.
AACACTTTGGCTTGGTACTATCGGCTTCCTTGATGATTATATGAAGATTAAGTACCATAACAAAGAAGGCATGAAAGGCAAGTACAAAATCTTTGGACAAGTCGGCATAGCCCTTATCGTTGCCGGTACGATGTATTGCAATTCCAATATGGTGATTGTTGAAAACAGTGAAATTGTTAACACAGAGACACAACTTGTTGAGGATGTTGAGTATAGCAAGACAGCGACAAAATCACCACAAACGACCATCCCCTTTGTAAAAAATAACAACCTCAATTACAGCACCATAACCGGATTTCTCGGCAAACATGCCGAAGCGGGAGGTTGGATTCTATTCTTTATCATTACCGTCTTTTTTGTGGCAGCGACAAGTAATGGCGCTAACCTCAACGACGGACTTGACGGTATGACCTCCGGCTTGTCGGCAGTCATAGGTGTCGCCTTGGCTATAATGGCATACCTCGGCAGCAATGTCATCTATTCGTCATACCTTAATATAATGTATATACCGGGCAGCGAGGAGCTTGTTGTCTATATGTCGGCATTTGTCGGCGCGCTTGTCGGCTTCCTTTGGTATAATGCATTCCCGGCACAAGTATTCATGGGCGATACCGGTTCACTGACACTCGGTGGCATTATCGCCGTATTTGCTATATTGATACATAAGGAGTTGCTCCTGCCGATACTCTGTTTGCTCTTCTATGTAGAAGACCTCTCTGTTGTGTTGCAAGTAGCATACTTTAAGCGCACCGGCGGTAAGCGCATCTTCAAGATGGCGCCGCTACACCATCACTTCCAGAAGCCCGGAAATGCCGGATTTCAGGCCCTCATTCAGCGTCCGATACAGCCTATTCCTGAGGCAAAAATCGTGACACGCTTCTGGATTTTCGGCATCATCCTTGCCGTTATTACATTTGTCACTTTAAAAATTAGATAATCTATCTTATTTATCACGCTATGGATAAGCAAAGCGTTAAACGATTAGTTGTACTCGGTGCCGGTGAAAGCGGCGTCGGAGCAGCCGTTCTTGCAAAAGATAACGGCTATGACGTGTTTGTCAGTGACTTCGGTCAAATCTCTGACAAGTATCGCCAAATGTTGGAAAAAGAGAATATCGCCTATGAGCAAGGCGGTCACAGCACCGACCTCATCATCAATGCTACCGAGGTCGTGAAAAGTCCCGGCATTCCGGAGACTGCACCTATCATTCAGGCTATAAAGTCTAAGAACATTCCCATTATCAGTGAGATAGAGTTTGCCGGACGCTATACCGATGCAAAGATGGTCTGCATCACAGGTAGTAACGGCAAGACAACAACCACACTGTTGACATATCACATCCTGCAACACGCAGGTATTGATGTCGGTTTGGCGGGCAATGTCGGCAAGAGTCTTGCCCTGCAAGTAGCGCGTGAGCCGCACCAAGTCTATGTTGTCGAGCTTAGCTCATTCCAACTCGACAATATGTATAGCTTCAAGGCAAACATCGCCGTGCTGCTTAACATTACCCCCGACCACCTCGACCGCTATAACTATGAGATGCAGAACTATGTAAATGCCAAGTTCCGCATTCTCCAGAACTTGACAGCTACCGATGCGTTCATCTATTGGAAAGATGACCCCGTTGTTGCCGCTCAGCTCAAGCATATCGAGACCGAGGCAAATGTCTACCCCTTTGCCGAACATCGCGAGGAAGACACCGCAGCATATATTGATGCCGAGAACGAGTTGATATTCAACACCGGCGCTACATCGCTGACCATGCCGCGTGCTGACCTTGCGCTTAACGGACTTCATAACATCTATGACTCAATGGCTGCCGGTCTGTCTGCTTGCTTGCTCAATATCAAGAAAGACGATATTCGCGAGGCGCTTAGCGACTTCTCTGCCGTTGAACACCGACTTGAGCCCGTAGAGACTATTAACGGCGTTAAGTGGATTAACGACTCAAAGGCGACCAATGTTAACTCTTGCTGGTATGCCCTCGAAGCCATGACAACACGCACAGTGTTGATACTTGGCGGCAAGGACAAAGGCAATGATTACAGCGAAATATTGCCTCTCGTTAAAGAGAAAGTTAAGGCTATCGTGGCAATGGGTAAGGATAACAAGAAAATCATCGAATACTTTGGTGATAAGGTAGACCAAATTCGCGATACACACTCCTTGGAGGATGCTGTTGCCGCTTGCAACGAATTAGCAGAGGCAGGTGACACCGTATTGCTCTCACCTTGCTGCGCAAGTTTTGACCTTTTCAGCAGCTATGAAGACCGTGGCACAAAATTTAAAGCCGCAGTCCGTGCACTCTTAAACAAATAAAAAACAGACAATGGACTCGCCTCAAAACACCGATAACGTCACCCAAACCGAAGCCACAGCCGATGCACAGAAGCTGATGAATAAGAAGCGCACGGATATTTATATCTGGGGCATATACTTCGCCATGATTACCTTCTCCATTATTGAGCTGTTCAGTGCCTCTATACAAGAGGTTACGGCTACCGACATCTACGGTCCAATCTTGCGTCACGTCAAGTTTGTAGGTTTGGGACTTGTAATTATGCTCTTATTGCAACGTACTCACTATAAGTACATTTACTATGGCATACCGCTGTATGTCATGTTCAGTCTCGGGGCAATGTTCTTGGTGTTGACAGTCGGTGTCGATATTAACGGAGCGCGGCGTGGTTTGATGATAGGTTCTATGCTGTTGCTTCCCGCCGAGTTTCTTAAGCTCGCAGTGGCGTTGGGCGTATCGTTCATTGTCGCGCGTTTTCAGATAGAGGATACTCACGACATCACGACCAAAGGCGTTGTGTTCTGTGCCGGGTTTGTAGTGCTTTGTAGTGCTCTGCTCTTCTTCCATGGCTTGACCAATACGCTGTTGGTTGTGGCAATCAGTACGGCAATGATGGCAGTTGGTTTTGGCGGCAAGAAATTTCTTGTTGTCATTGCTTGCCTTATAGCGTTTGGCGGCTGTGCCGTAGGCTATAAGATGATGCACAAGAGCGACAAAGGCCCGACAGAGCGTCAGATAATGATTGCCCAGCTTAATCATGAAGAAGTTGCCGGGGCGCAAATCGGCGAAGGTCGTGGCGCGACATGGCACAATCGTGTTGCCAATCACTTTAAATTTGACAAATACAAGGATCCAATAACAGATGAGAACAAGCAAGAGCAACTCAGCTTTATCGCTCAAGCGCATGGCGGACTTCGCGGTGTCGGCATCGGCAAATCACGCGAGAACACGCGCTTGCCGCTTGCGTTCTCTGACTATATCTATGCTATTGTGATAGAAGAGATGGGGTTGGGCTTTGGTATCTTCCTGCTGATGCTCTATCTGTGGCTGTTGATGCACGCCGGGCGTTTGGCTACACACATAAAGTCAACCTTTCCCTCTTTGCTTGTCATAGGCTGTGCTATCACCATCACCTTCCAAGCACTCTTCCATATAGCAATCGTCACCGGAGTGTTCCCGGTATCGGGGCAGCCGTTGCCGCTATTCTCCAAAGGAGGCAGCTCGGTGCTTGCCACGTCAATAGCCTTAGGCATAATGCTCAGTGTCAGTCGCTTCGCAGCGCGAACAGATGACACCGTAGCAGTACAACAAGAATTACAAACATTGCCGGAACGACTCCGCAAGGATAACCCGGCACAAAGATAAGCTAACGATGAGTAACAACGATATAAAGAGAGTGTTGATAAGCGGCGGCGGCACAGGTGGTCACATCTTCCCTGCCTTATCAATTGCAAATGCTATCAAACGCCGTTATCCGGCGGCAGAAATACGCTTTGTTGGTGCAGACAACCGCATGGAGATGGAGCGCGTTCCGGCAGCAGGATACCCTATCGTAGGATTGCCGGTAAGCGGATTTGACCGTCGTAAGCCGTGGCGCAATATCCGTGTCCTCTATCGCTTGTGGCGCAGCATACGCCTTGCACGCCGCATTGTCAAGGAGTTCAAGCCACAGATAGCTATCGGCGTTGGCGGCTATGCCAGTGGTCCGACACTCAAGGCAGCGCAACGCGCCGGTGTCCCTACCCTATTGCAAGAACAGAACTCTTATGCCGGAGTTACCAACAAACTTTTGGCAGCGAAGGCTCGCGCAATCTGTGTCGCTTATGAGGGCATGGAGCGCTTCTTCCCTGCTGACCGCATTGAGCTTACGGGCAACCCTGTTCGCGCCACCTTGCTCAATTGCACGCTGACACAAGCCGAAGCCAAGACTCGTCTCGGCTTTGACCCGGAGCGTCCGCTGATACTCGCAGTCGGTGGAAGCCTCGGAGCTCGCACAATCAACCAAAGCATTGGCGCGGGCCTGGCGACAATAACCGCCGGCGGTGTGCAATTACTGTGGCAGACCGGAAAATATGGCATAGACAACGCAAAAGCCGCAGCAGAGAGCTATAAAGACGTGCATGTGCAGACATTCATCTCAGAGATGGACATCGCATATCGTGCCGCTGATTTGGTTATCTCACGCGCCGGTGCAGGCACTATCAGCGAGCTTCAACTCTTAGGCAAGGCTACAATCCTTGTGCCTTCGCCAAATGTTGCCGAAGACCATCAACGCAAGAATGCTCTCGCCCTCGCCGAGCGAGATGCCGCAGTGATGATACTCGATGTTGATGCGTCGGCTAAACTTGCGGACACAGCTGCCGCTCTCATCAAAGACCCGGAGCGACGCAAGCAACTACAAGACAACTGCGCTGCTATGGCTCTGCCTGATAGCGATGAAAAGATAGTAGACGCGGTTTGCCGTGTCCTTGACATCAAATAAAACGATTAAGCTAACTGTCATGACTCAAATTACATCAGATATCGACCTCAATAACTTCACACACATATATTTCATCGGAGCAGGTGGCATAGGCATGGCTGCTCTCGAACGCTATTTCGTTTCTAAAGGCAAGAAAGTCGCAGGCTATGACCGCACAGAGTCAGCCTTGACCAAGGAGCTCGTTGCCGAAGGCATTGAGATAAGCTATGAAGACAGCTTGTCAGCCATACCCGAAGCCTTTCGCGACCCTGCAACGACCTTGGCGGTGTTCACCCCTGCCGTGCCCAAAGATAGCACGGTTATGAGCTACTTTGCCAACGGCAAATTCACCTTGCTCAAGCGTGCAGCCGTTCTCGGAGCTATCACTCGCAACAGTCTCGGCATTTGTTTCTCAGGAACACACGGCAAGACGACAACCTCGTCAATGGCGGCGCACATACTCCACTGCTCAAAAGTCGGCTGTAATGCCTTCCTGGGTGGTATCCTGCTCAAATATAACAGCAATCTGATGTTGAGTGCGACATCACCCTACTCTGTCATCGAAGCCGATGAATATGACCGCTCATTTCATCAGCTGACACCATATATTGCGGTAGTCAATGCGACAGACCCCGACCACCTTGACATCTATGGCACAGAGGAGGCTTATCTTGAGAGTTTCGCTCACTTCACAGAACTTATACGACCTGACGGCGCACTGATTGTACGCACAGGCATGAAACTCAAACCTCGTCCCGTTGCCGGTGTAAAAGTTTACACCTTCTCACGTGAGGAGGGAGACTTCCATGCAGCAAACATCCGCCGCACCAATGGTCACATCATGTTTGACTTTGTACACCCCGATGGCGTTATCACCGACATAGACCTCGGAGTTCCGGTAGATATAAACATTGACAATGCAATCTCTGCACTTGCGGCTTGCTATCTCACCGGCGAACTCACTGATGAAGTAGCGCGTCAGGCAATGGCGACCTATCCCGGTGTAGAACGTCGCTTCCAGTTCCACCTGAAACAAGACATTCCCGGAGGCAAGGTCATAATTGATGACTATGCGCATCATCCCGATGAGCTTAAACGCAGCATTGAATCAGTGCGTGCGCTCTATCCGAACAGCCATTTGACTGTAGCGTTCCAGCCGCACTTATACAGCCGTACACGCGACTTTGCGCCGCAGTTTGCCGCTGCCCTCTCCAAGGCAGATGCCGTGGTGCTCATTGACATCTATCCTGCACGAGAACTTCCGATACCCGGCGTAACGTCAAAAATCATTTTTGACGATATTACCGTGCAAGATAAATTGATGATTTCTAAAGAAGAATTTGTTGATACGATAAAAAATCGTAACTTTGAGATTTTATTGACGGTAGGAGCAGGCAACCTCAATTTGGAGGTGCCCCGTCTGTGTCAATACATAAAAGAACAAACCCTGTAATCCGACACCTGAATCGAATGTTGAACAAGAATACAATGATTAAGTGCTTGCTGTCAATAGCGCTGCTTATCTACCTTGGTTTCGCCTTGAAACTGACGGCGGATATGGCGTATAGTGACAAATTTGCAGGACTTGACATCAACATCATTGATTCAGCACAAGTTGGTTTCGTAACAAAAGTTGACATCTCGCGAGAAGCGGGCGACTTGGCGGTGCGCATCGACACGTTGCGACGCTGCGACCTCAACTTGCAACGCTTGGAGAATCTCCTGCGCAAGTCGGACAAAATCGAGACCGTAAATGTGTCAGTGCTGAATAGCGGCAAGTTGCGCATCGACGTCAAGCCGATGGTGCCTGTTGCGCGAGTGTTCACACCCGGTCAGAAATCGTATTATATCAATGCCGAGGGTAAAAAAATATCGGCAGATGTCAAATATCACATAGACGTGCCGATAGTGTGCGGCTATTTCAATAGCAAGCGACCGCCTGAGCGATTGCTGCCATTGTTGGCATATATAGCAGCCGATTCGGCACTTAATGCATTGGTGTCAACGGTGATACAGCAGCGCAATGGTGATATCGTGATAATGCCAACGATACGCGGCCACGTCATAAACTTTGGTGATACGACCAATGTAGCAGACAAATTTAACCGACTGACGACTTTCTATCGCAAAGTTATGCCGGTCAAAGGTTGGAGCTACTATGACACCGTTGCCGTCAAGTGGAACGACCGCGTTATCGCCAACCGACGCACCAAGCGGATGTCAGACCTCACGCTTAACTCTACACAAGAAGACTACAGCGAGTTGGTTGACATTGACGCACCGTCAATGGACGAGCTTAATGAAGGCATTGTCCCTGACAGTCTTGATAACACGAACACATCTAATGCCAAATCTCAATAATGAAACTCTAACCTCTAAATATCCGGTAATATGGACTCAAGATATATTGTAGCACTCGAAATCGGTAGCTCGAAGATAACCGGTGCGGTGGCAAAGGTCGAGCCTGAGACCTCCGACATCAAAGTTCTGGCGGTGGACACCATGCCGTTGACCAACAGCGTGCGCTATGGTCGTGTCCAAAACGTCCAAGAAGTATCAACTACGATTAACGACATTATAAGGAAACTCGAAAATCATCCGACCGTAACGCCGCGCCATGTGTCGCAGGTGTTTATCGCCTTGGGTGGTCGCTCATTTGCAACAGTTAGTGCCACCGGCACACTGCAAATGCCTACAGAAAACGAAATCACGCTTGAGACAATAGAACGCCTCAAACGCGAGGCATCGTTTGATATAGTGACAGGTAAGGAACTTGTCTCTATTGAGCCTCGTAAATTCTTTGTTGCTAACACCGAGGTCAAGAATGTCGTCGGCACGTTTGGCAAGAATCTGCGTGGCGAGTTCACTGCTATCATTTGTTCGCCGGATAATCGCCGCAACCTTGAGCGTGTAAAAATCTCGTCTATCGACACTCCGGCGCGACACTATATCCCGCGTCCGGTGGCAATCGCCGACATGGTGTTGACACCCTCTGAGAAGCAAGTAGGCTGTGCCATGATAGACTTTGGCGCTGAGACTACGACAATCACAATATACAAGGACGGCAAGTTGCAATTTATCTCAACCGTTCCCCTTGGCGGTCGCAACATCACTCTCGACCTGATGACAGCGATGAGCCTCACCGAGGAGCGTGCCGAGCTCGTTAAGCGCACGCTTGGCACTGCTGTCAGTGACCGCAATAATCCCGTGCCAAATCCCAATCAACCGGAGATAGACAATTATGTGCAAGCTCGCACAGGCGAAATCGTTGCGAATGCTCTCAACCAGCTCACTGTTGCCGGGTTTAAAGTGACAGATTTGCCTGCCGGACTTATTATCGTTGGCGGTGCAACCAAGCTCAAAGACTTCAGCCGTTTGCTCGAAGCACAAAGCAAGATGAAAGTACACTTTGGCGACATTGACAATGCTGTTAAGATGCTTGACGGCAAGCGCAGTGCCGTTGACTTTGTTGATGTTATCTCAATCTTGCGCTATGCTGCTCGCACCACAACCGTCAACTGTCTTGAGGGTGAAAACCCCGAAATACAAGACCGTTTAGAACACTTTGGCGCTGATGCGCGAGACCTCAACAATCCCAACCACCGAGACTATGTTCCAGGAGAGGACGATGAGGACTTGCTGCTCGATGATGATGAAGTCGCAGAGCGTCGCAAGAACGGTCAACCACAAAACGAGCCGCAACCGAAGTCAAAGTTCCATCTCTTCAAGAAACACAAGCCCGAGCCGGAGCCTGAATATGTTGAAGACGACGACGACGGCTTTTTAGATGATGAAGATGACTCTGATGACATCGGATACGAAGATGAAGAAGAGGATGATGTTATCGAGAATAAGCCGCAGGTTAATAAAGAAAATCGCAGCCGTTGGATGAAAAGTATTACCAATATGGGTAAACGCATTTTCGGCACACCGGAAGACGAATAATTAAGCAACCTCTAATCCTCCATAGAATATGACACCCGAAGACCTCGAACAAATACAAAAATATGAAAGCTCAAAAGAGCGTCCCGAGAAGATTATAGCTATCGGTGTTGGCGGTGGCGGCGGTAATGCTGTAAACCACATGTATCACCAACATATTGACAACGTGGCTTTTTATGTTGCCAATACCGATAAACAAGACCTCGATAACTCGCCCGTGCCCAACAAGATTTTGTTAGGCCCGACAGTTACAAAAGGTCGTGGTGCGGGCAACAAGCCGGAGGTCGCCGAAAAGGCAGCCGAGGAGAGCTCTGTTGATATAGATGAAATCTTTGAGCCTGAGACAGATATGGTGTTTATCACCGCAGGTATGGGCGGCGGCACCGGCACAGGTGCTGCGCCGGTCATTGCTCGTATCGCTCGTGAGCGTAATATCTTGACTGTCGGCATTGTGACCATACCATTCCTCTTTGAGGGCATGAAGAAGATACAGAAAGCTGTAGCCGGCGCTGACGAGCTTAGCAAGTATGTTGATGCGTTGTTGGTAATCAATAATAACCGTCTCGGTGAGATTTATCCGGACTATTCGTTTGAGAATGCTTTTGAGAAGGCTGATGACATCTTGTCAACTGCCGCAGCAAGTATTTCTGAGATTATCACCAAACGAGGTAAGATTAACCTTGACTTCAACGATGTAAACACGACATTGCGTGACGGTGGCACTGCTATTATCTCTATTGGTTATGGCGAAGGAGAGAATCGTGTCACAAAGGCTATTCAAGATGCCCTTAATTCTCCGTTGTTGAAGTACACAGATGTTTACAGCAGTAAACGCTTGTTGTTCAACCTCTATTATAATCCTAACGCTGAGCAGAAGTTCCTCGCTAAGGAGTCAGACGAATTTGCTGACTTCGTGACTAAGATGGTGGCTGATGTTGACGTAATTTGGGGTTTGACCTATGACGAATCACTTGGCGACAAAGTTAAGGTGACTATACTTGCGTCAGGCTTTGACGTGACTGTCACTGACGATGTGCGCGTCAAGACTGATGTTGTTATTGAGGGTAAAAAACAAGAGAAACCCGAGGAGCCGCAGACTATTGGTCGTGACCGTCTCGGTCAATACTATGGCGATGAGAAGATTGATGAATACAGCCGCTTCAAAGAGACACAGCGTTACATCATCCTCAGTCCGGAGCAACTTGACAACGATGAGATACTCGACACACTTGAGAAAACGCCGGCTTATAACCGCGATATGCGCTTGATTACCAAGTTGCGCACTGCCAACATTCTCAATGCCAATCATGATAGCCAACCACGTCAGGCAGAACAAGTTAAAAAGAACGATGCCGGCAACCACGTGATTGACTTCTCTAACGAGGAATTTTAAGGTAGCAAAAGACTCTGAAATATGAAACCGAGATTAGTAATATCCACAGGTGCGGGCATAAGCGCAGAGAGCGGTGTGCGCACATTCCGTGATGCTGACGGACTGTGGGAAGAATATCCTGTTATGCAGGTTTGTAGTGCCGACGGTTTTCGCCGTGACCCTGCGCTCGTTCATCATTTTTACAATGAACGTCGCCGTCAATTGTTGACTGTGAAGCCTAATGCCGCTCATCTTGGGCTCGTCGAGTTGGAAAAAGACTTTGACGTGCAAATCATTACTCAGAATGTTGATGACCTGCATGAGCGTGCCGGTTCGTCAAAGATACTCCACCTCCACGGCGAGTTGATGAAGGCTCGTGACATTAACGACTACTATTTGACCTTCCCTTTGACGGCAGACAATTACGAAACAACTCCCGACACAGTGATAGAAGGTCATCACGTGAGACCTCATATCGTATTCTTTCAAGAAGCAGTACCCAACTTTGAGGCTGCAACAGAGATGGTTAGTCAGGCTGATATCTTTGTCATTATAGGCACAAGTCTCGCAGTCTATCCCGCCGCATCGCTGCTTAACTATACGCGCCGAGGTATACCGATTTTCTATATAGACCCCAATCCGGCGGCCGTTCCCGATGGCGTGCAAGTCATTTGTGCGAAGGCGACAGATGGCGTTGCAAAACTCGCCGAGATTCTAAAGAACTTTGTATAACGAGGCTGTCGTCAGAGTCGTTGACATAACAATTGATATGAAAAGATACTTATATAAACTGCTCATAGCCTTGCCTTTGCTGCTGATTTGTGCAGCTTGTAGCAATGATGATGAGTTTACAATCCACGGCAAGATTAAAGGCGACGAATCGCTCAACTTGCGCATCGTCTACTATGGTCAAGGTGCGTTGCAAACGGCAATTACTGCTGCCAACGATGGCGACTTTGAGTTTCATGGCAACGCCAATCGCCCGACTATCGTTGAGATTTATGACAACGATTATCGCATAATCGGTCGTCTTTATACGGTCAATGGCGAGACGGTAGAATGTGTCCTTAATCGCAAAGACCCTAACGACATTAAGCTGTCAGGAAATACCGTTAACGAAGAATGGGCAAAATTTCTCGCCAAGAATGCTGAAGGTCTGCGCCTGCGCGGTCGTATCGCAAACCGTCTCATTGCCGATTACATTAAAGCCAACCCCGACAATGTGCTGTCTACAATACTGTTGCTGACCGGCTATGATGCTTCAAGCAATGCAATGCAAGCCGATTCGCTGTTGACATCCATCTCGCCAAAAGCGCGTCCCAATGACCTCTTGGAAGGCTATGGTTTCATGATACAGCGTCTTGTCACGGATAATGCCGTCGGCAAGGTTATGCCTATCGCCTACTTCGTTAAGGGTGACTCATTGCGCATCTTCAACCCTGTGCGCACGCCCTTATCTCTGATAGCTATCTCTGACAGTAAATCAGGACGCACAGACTCTATCCTTCCGGCATTAAAACGACTTCACGGTATGTCAAGCGATACAAGGCTTAAAATTATGGATTTCTCTGTTGACACAGACACACTTGCATGGCTGCGAAGTGTTCGCCAAGACTCTGCCAAGTGGACACAAGGCTGGCTTGAAGGCTCTATCGTCTCACCCGGCATAGACCGTCTCGGCATTCCGCGAGTGCCTTACTTTATCGTATGTGACTCGTCAGGCAAACAGCTCTATCGCGGTGCGTCCATCGTTGATGCAGAGAAACTGCTCAAGACAAAACTTTAAGCAATAAAAACTAACCAATCATATAATTGCCTGCCGCTCTAATTGCCACGGCTGACAACCTTAAAACTACACTAAGAAAATGCTTGTAAAGACTTATGGTGCTGCCGTACAAGGCATCAATGCCATTATTGTCACAGTCGAGGTATCCGTTAGCCCGGGTATCCAATATTGTATTGTAGGACTTGCAGACACTGCGGTCAGAGAGAGCCATGAGCGTGTGCGCACAGCTCTCAATCAGTCAGGTTATACCCTGCCCCACGCCAACGTCGTTATCAACATGGCACCTGCCGATATTCGCAAAGAAGGTGCAGCCTATGACCTCCCTATTGCTATCGGAGTTTTGGCGGGAAGTGGTCTCATACAAGCCCCTACACTTGACCAATATATGATAATGGGTGAGCTGTCACTTGACGGTTCGGTGCAGCCCATTCGCGGCGTGTTGCCAATGGCTATTGAGGCTCGCAATGCCGGCTTTAAAGGCATGATAGTGCCAAAAGCTAATGTCACCGAGGCTGCTGTCGTTAATAATCTTGAGGTCTATGGTGTTGACAATCTGCTTGAAGTCATCGACTTTTTGCGCGGAGCCACGGAACTGACACCTACCGTTATAGACACGCGCGGCGAGTTTGCACGTGCCAACAATCTTTTTGACTTTGACTTTAGCGAGGTTAAAGGTCAGGAGAATGTCAAACGAGCATTTGAGGTGGCATGCGCCGGTGGTCACAATATCCTTCTCGTGGGCCCTCCCGGAGCAGGCAAGTCAATGATGGCAAAGCGACTGCCGTCAATTATGCCGCCGCTGACACTTGCAGAGGCACTTGAGACGACCAAGATACACTCTGTGGCTGGTAAACTCAAACGCGGGTCAATGCTGATGACACAGCGACCATTCCGCTCACCGCATCACACCGTGTCGCCTGTCGCGCTTGTCGGTGGCGGTTCTAACCCCATGCCCGGTGAAATATCACTTGCCCATAACGGCATATTATTCCTTGATGAATTTCCCGAATTTCCGCGCACGGTGCTTGAAGTCTTGCGTCAACCCCTTGAAGATCGTCATATCACCGTCTCACGTGCGAAATACAGCGTTGATTACCCCGCAGGCTTTATGTTGGTAGCCTCAATGAATCCGTGCCCCTGTGGCTATTATAATCACCCTACGCGCAAATGTACTTGTCCTGCCGGTGTAGTATCAAAATATATGAGCCGTATATCCGGCCCGCTACTTGACCGTATAGACATACAATGCGAGATATTGCCTGTTGATTTTGACAAGCTATCATCTATGGAAACCGGAGAAAGCAGTGCAACAATACGCGAGCGCGTTATTGCAGCACGTGCGATACAAGCACGCCGCTTTGCTAATGAACCGCATATCCACTGCAATGCGCAGATGAATAAGCGTCTGATGGAGCAATGGTGCGCACTTGATGCCGAGACCATGACGGTGCTTAAAACCGCTATGCTAAAATTTGATATGTCTGCAAGAGCATACGACCGAATACTCAAGGTGGCGCGAACCATAGCCGACCTTGCCGGTTCAGATACCATTCGACCCGTCCACATGCGAGAGGCTGTTAACTACCGCAAACTTGACCGTTCCTCTTGGGGACAAGTGTTCTGAAAAAAAAACAGTGTCTTAAAAGACTTCAGCGCGGAGGCGGTAATTGTTGCGGAGGGCTTCAAATGTAGATGGGGCAGATTTGAGATTTGCTGTGTCAATGAGTGGGTTGTAGCTGTTTATGATTTGCTCTACGTTAACCTCGTCAGGCGCGTATTTAGGTAGCGTCTCCGCCACTTTTAGCTTTGGTAGAGAGAAGTACTCGGTGAGCTGGTCTAAGGCTTGCTGAGAGGCTCTAATTTTGCCCTCACGCGAATATCCGGCAATGTGTGGTGTTGCGATTTTTGCCCTTTGGAGAAGCGCAGGGAGTATTTCGGGCTCGTTTTCCCAACAGTCAATGACAGCCATGTTGACCTTGTTGGTGTCGATTGCCTTGACCAAGGCTGTGTTATCTACGATAGGTCCACGTGCACTATTAATGAGTATTGGGCAACGTTTGAGACTGTTAAAGAAATCAGCATCAGCCAAGTGGTAGGTCTTATCTATACCTTCAGATGTTAACGGTGTGTGGAAAGTGATAATGTCAGCGCATTCGGCGATTTGGTCGAGTGAATGCCATTTATCACCGCCCTCGGCGCGTTGTCGCGGAGGGTCACAAGCGAGGACGGTCATTCCTAATGATTTTGCCCAACGTTCAACGATAGAGCCTACGTGACCAACCCCGACAATGCCTATTGTGTAGTCTGAAATAGGTCTATCAATTATGTGTAATAGTGAAGCAAATACATATTGAGCAACAGCCGGAGCATTGCAGCCCGGTGCATTCACTGCCGTTATGCCGTTGGCTTTGCACCATTCAAGGTCTATATGGTCAGTGCCTATCGTTGCAGTGGCAATAAATCGGCAGCGTGAGCCTGACAGCAGGTCGGCATTGCAATGTGTGCGTGTTCTCACTATCATTGCATCAACGTCTCTGACCGTATCACGATTGATTTGATTTGCAGGGAGATAAGTGACGTCTGCGTAGGGCTCAAGCAGACCTTTGACAAACGGTACGTTTGCCTCAATCAGCACCTTTAAATTGCGATTCTCCATATATAGAAGCCTAAGTAGGTGGCTATTATAGAAATAAGACCAATATAAGATTTTTCGCCGGCATGAATGGCGAAGAAGTGAGCGATTTGGTATGCAGCACAACAGTTCATCAGTGTGACGTAAGTCGTCATGTTTGTGTAGTCGGCTGCAATTGCGAGTATTGTTACGACAGTCACTAAGTTTAGCAAACCGAAGTAAGCGCGTGTGCGGGCGTTGTAAGCAATGGTCTTGAACACATTTAGCAGCATTGCTAATATCGTTAGCAACACAGTGAAGCCCACAGTTAGAGTTAATTGCAACACCTCTGATAGGTCGATAGCCTCAACGATGCTGACGATGTGCGGCAGGTGAAACTGTTCAGGCTTGACGATACCGAAGCCGAGCAATATCCACCACGGCGTAATGATGCCCAACATAGCTGCTACAATGGTGCGTAGGTTGAAGATGCGCATCTGTGCACAACCAATCAGGAATACGGGTATATAAACCAAGAAGCAGTATTGCGTTGCTGCACAGGTCGAAAGTATCAAGAATATTGTGAACACACTGCGCGTTGACACTAAGTTGCTATAGCAACTGTTTAGTATCATGCTGCAAGCAATCACGCACATAGCGAGAACCGTGCCGGGACCGAGTTGGGCGAAAATGTCGGGCGTTGCCATCTGCATGAACATGAACAATCCGACATATAGCACTGTCATCGAGCGTATTAAGTTGAAATGCTTGTTAAGCAATACTAACATCACATTTATCACTAAAATAAATAAGATGTTGACGGCATAGCTTGTAAAGCCTTTCTCAAACCATACGTTGGCTGAAGGCAGGGCAAAACCGCGGTCACCCTCGACGATGTTGATGTCGTTTGTGAACATCAAGACCGAGGTGCATACCAAGGCAATAAGCGACATTAGGATTGCCGCATATCGCGAATGTAATAGTCGAGTTATGTATGCTGATGATAACACGCGAGGTCTAAATTAAGCGTTAAAATCCTGAGTTGCGATTGCTCTTGCCGTTAGTGTATTTGTTATTGTTGTAACCGTTGTAAGTAGAGTCGAATTCGTCTTCCTCCTCTTCATTCTCGTCTTTGTCTTCTTGAGCCTTCTCGCCGCGTTTTAGCTTAGGCTTGTTCTTGAGGATGGCAAACGGTTTCTGTTTGTCAACAGGTGTCTCGTAGATGTCCCAAGACTGTTCGAGGTCCCAATTCTTCTTTAGGACAAGTTTTTTTGGATAATAGTAGACCTCTTCAGGCTGTATCGAGTCGAGTAGCTTGCCGGTGTCCCACTTGCCATTGCGGTTATCGTCCAAGAAAAGACGAGCATAGTAAGTGCCGGGTGTTAGGTATTTAAATTCGGCATGGCCGTTGACCAATTCCACCTCGCGTATAGGCACGTCTTGAGCTGACAATAGCTGCACAATTGCCACAGAGTCAACGCCTTTGATTTTAAATTTCAAATTAGAATATTCCGAAAGGTCTTTGACTGTAAATTCTTGCTCGAATTTCTTGTTGTATAAGTCATATATGCCAACGATGGCGGCAGAGTCCATGACAGCGCGATACTTCTCGCCCGGCTTCCATTTATAGTCAAACATTATGCGCCTCAAAGGGTGTAATGAGTCGACGGTTAACTTGGCATCCGGGATGTCTATCCAGAGCGAGTCTTTTTGAGATTGCAGTCTTACGCCCATAGAGTCGATGTGGCTTATCGGGTGTGCTGCCTCGAAGTAAATAGGGCAATATACGTCTTGAGACCCGGATGTTAAGGATTTGAAGTCCATATATTGGATTTGCGGGATAGAGTCCGCGCCTTCTTCTGTCTCTTCGTCGTGTTTCTTTTTCTTCTTGTCTTTGTCCTTGTCAGCTTTGGGCTCTTTGAAGAAGAAGCGCAGAGTGTCTGTCTGCCATGACAAGTTATCTGTTGAGTCAGTGCGCAAATATCTGACAGACAAGCGCAGAGAGTCTGTGGCGAGCACGTCTTTATCGTTAATCCAATATTCTAACGAGTCACGAGTCTGATTGATAGATGCTAAAGCCCATTTGTCAAGGCTCAGTCCGTCTTTTGCACCGTCTACGATATGGATTTGCGGCAGAGAGTCAACGTTAGGAGCTGCGAGGTTAATCAGAATGCGGTTGCGTTCCGGGCGTGAGTAGTCTTGGAGATATTGTGCTTTGTAATTCTCGTTGAATGAAGAGAGCAAGATGTCGTTAGGCAGGTAGCGCACGCCGGGGCGATTGATTAGCGAGTCGGCGTGATGTGCATCGAGCAGTGTGTCAGTGACAGTGAAATATTCAACTGTTGGCGAGACTGTTACGTCATAAAAAGCGACATCTTCAGATCTGTCCCATTTGAAGTCGCGGTTGAGGTCGTTGAGCGCATATATGCGATATACGCCGGGCTTGAGGTTGCGCAGTGTGAACTGGCCGTATTGGTTAGTTCGAGCGATGCGGTCAAAAGGCAGAGTTGTGATTGCCGTGTCCGAGAGGTTTGAGTGTAGACCGACATAAATGCTTTGTGCCGGTTCCAAGTTCTCGGCTTGCAGCACCATACCTGAGATGCGCAGCGTGTCGATGCTCTCGCCGGTAGAGAAGTCAATAGCAAAGCCGTCGAGGATATTTCCCTCATTCAAGTCTTTGATGCAGTCGGCGAAGTCGATGGTGTAAGTAGTGTTAGGAATCAGAGTGTCACGCAGTTCGACGCTTACACGCTTGCCGTTGGATGTTACGGTAGGAGTTTGCTTTTGCACCGGAGAAACGACGACCTTATTGAAAGCGTCTTCGAGTTGGACGTTTTCGTTAAACATGAGTTGCAGGTTATTGCGGTTGACGTTTAAAGCCCCCGGTTTAGGGTTAGCACTGACGAACACCGGAGGGTCTTCATCGCGTGGGCCACCGTCAGGATGTCCGATGCTCGCACAAGCTGCCAACAGACCGCCAATAACGCCTGCAACAAGCAAGTGCATATATGTAAAATGCGTTTTCACTTCTCGTCTGATATATCAACAGTTAATTATCTGTCACGAGCTATGATAAAGTCAAGCAGGTCGAGCAGATTTTTTGCCGCCTCTTTATTCTCGAAAGTTGACAATAATTCGGCGCCCTTGTCGCGCAGTTGTTGCATGCGGTTGAATGAGTACTCTATGCCGCCGTTGTTTCGAGCAAAAGCCAAAAGCACGTCAATGTCTTCGTCAGACAATTCTTCCTTACTGACAATATCCAACATCTTCTTGTTTTCGGGCAAGTCCTCACGCATGAGAGCATAAAGCAGTGGCAGCGTGATTTTGCCTTCGCGCAAGTCGTTGTGAGTCGGTTTGCCGACAGTGTCTTCAACGATGTAATAGTCAAATATATCGTCTTTAATCTGGAAGCACAAACCGAGGAGACGAGCAAATTCGGCAAGACGTTCAGTGGACTCGTCATCGGCGTTCACAGCATAGCATCCCATCCTCGCACAAGCGATGAAGAGCGAGGCAGTCTTATACTCAATGACTTTGAAATAAGCGTCTTCGGTGAGTTTATGATAGCGAGCGTTGTGGATTTGGTCTATTTCGCCTAATGACAAGCGTTTACCGAGGTCGCATAGCTGGTTGATTATGCGGATGTCTCCGGTGAGAATCGCCTGTTGCATAGCTGTAGACGTAAAAAAGTCACCAACTAAAACGGCAATGTGATTATCCCATACAAAATTAATAGTCGGCTGATTTCGTCTCATCGGCGAATCATCGACTACATCATCGTGAATCAATGATGCGTTGTGCAACAACTCTACGGAAGCCGCGGCAGCCAATACGCTTTCGCTTATAGGCGCAAACATACGCGCGCACAGCATCAAGACGATGGGGCGAATTTGTTTGCCGCGAGTGCGCAGTTGTGAAGCGACAAGTTGGTTCATCATCTCGTTGTCGCTGCTCAATTGGTCTGAAATGCGGTCATTAAGCGCCTGCAGTTGTGGCGCGATAGAGTGTCGAATAGCTTCGAGTGGCGTCATATATATGATAATAATTGTGCAAAATTACAAAAACTTATTAGACTATAAAGCTAAATAATGTTTTTTCACACAAAAATCAAATTATGAGCATCATGCGAGTTTATAAGTTTAATATTTCTTGTGGCATAAGACAAAGATAAAAATAGTGGATTGGCGTACTTTATCTCAAAAAAAATGATAGATAAAGTACGCCAATCCGCATATTTTTATTATATTTGTGGCATGAAAACGACTGATAATAACATAATTGGAAGACATGAAGAACTTGAGGCTCTTCGTGAGGCTCTTTATTCAAAAGAATCTGAGTTTGTGGCTGTGTACGGCAGGCGTCGTGTAGGTAAAACCTATTTGGTCAATAAAGCCTTTGGCGGCAAATTCGCTTTCCAATATACCGGGTTGGAAAATAAAAATAACAAGGAACAAATAAAGGCATTTCATCTTGCTCTTTTGGAACAAGGATTGCCCAAGTGTGCTTGCCCAAAGAATTGGATAGAAGCATTTTATCAGTTGCAGCATTTGATTGAGTCAAAAACAGGGCAAAAACAATATAACAATAAGAAAATCATTTTCATAGACGAGTTGCCGTGGATGGATGCGCCTAAATCTGCTTTTGTTGAGGCTTTAGGTAATTTCTGGAACAGATGGGCGGCATGGACAGATGATATTGTACTCATTGTGTGCGGTAGCGCTACATCGTGGATGTTTAACAAGGTACTGCGCAATCATGGCGGCTTGTATAATCGAGTTACTAAGCGTATAGCTCTTTATCCATTTAACTTGGCTGAATGTGAACAGTTGAGCCAACGCCTTAATCTTGGTTGGGATAGAAAACAGCTTGCAGAGGCATATATGATAGTTGGCGGTATTCCGCATTATTGGAATAAGTTTAGTCGGAAACTTAGCCTATCGGCGAACATTGACCGTCTATTTTTTGAGAAGGGTGCAGATATGGTCGTTGAGTATGAAGTCTTGTTTTCGTCCTTATTTTCGCACCCGGATGCTTACGAAGCTATAATTCATGCACTTTCTCAGAAGAAGAAAGGTCTTAGCAATAAGGAAATTGCAGAAACAATAGGTTATGCGACATCAGGAAGATTGACAACTATCCTAAAGAATCTTGAGCTATGTGGTTTTATAGAGAAAGTGTCTCAGCCACAAAAGAAAAGTAGAGACGCACTCTATCAACTTATAGATAACTTTGTGTTATTCTTTAATGAGTTTGTTAACAAGAAGGAGGCTAAGCCAAACTATTGGACTACCCATTTAGATTCGCCGGCGCATACGGCATGGAGCGGATTGGCATTTGAACGTCTTTGTTTTCAGCATAAAAAGCAGATAGCCAAAGCGATAGGTATATCAGGAGTGTATGCGGGATGGTATGCGTGGAGTGCCAATGCAGATACCGAGAAGGCTTATCCCGGAATGCAGGTGGATTTGGTAATAGACCGTGCAGATGGTGTTGTCAACTTGTGTGAAGCTAAATTCTCATCTAAACCCTATGTAATCACTCCCGGATATTTAAGTGAGCTTCGGTTAAGACAGGGACGCTATCGAGAGGAGGTCGCTCCTAAAAAAGCCGTTCATATAACGATGATAACAGCTTCTGGTGTGGCTGATAATCCTCATAAACAGAGTATTAACTCATTTGTTGATCTTGACGATTTGTTCGCTCAATAGTTTGATTTGAGTTAAAAAACATCGGATTGGCGTACTTTATCTCAAAAAAAATGATAGATAAAGTACGCCAATCCGCAT
>CAYYAA010000010.1:0-31646 GCA_964469875.1 uncultured Bacteroides sp. | reverse complement strand
CCGGCTCTCGCGAAGTCACCGGGCTATTTGACGGTTATTGTGATTGGGGTGAGGTTGTCTGATGCGCCGCCATAGAGGAGCTCATAGCTGCCGGGGATTGGTCGCATGGTGTTTGTCGTTGTGTCAAACCAGTCAAAGCTATGATAGTCTAATGGTATCTCTACTTGTGCTGTTCCGCCTTTAGCTATGTTTACACGACTGTAGCCTCGCAGCGTTTTTGAAGGGCCTTCGGTGTCACCTACCCTACGAAGATAGACTTGTACGACTTCTTCGCCATCACGCTTGCCAATGTTGCTGACAGGTATTGTCATTGTCACAGTTTCGCCGAAACCGATTTCGGACTTGTCAAGTGAGGCTTGTCCATATTTAAATTTGGTATAGCTCAAGCCATAACCGAAGGCGAATTGAGGTTGACCTTTGAAGTAGCGATATGTGCGACCTGCCATTGAATAATCTTCAAAATCGGGTAATTGGTCAACATTTTTATAGAATGTAATCGGCAAACGTCCTGATGGGTTATAGTTGCCGAACAATACATCAGCGACAGCTGTACCACCTTCTTGACCGGGATACCATGCTTGCAGGATAGCGTCACAGTTGTCAACTTCTTGGCTCAATCCCATAGCGGAGCCTGAATAGTTGACGAATATGAGTTTTTTACCGGCATCTTTGATGGCTTTGAGTATGTCACGCTGAGCTTGCGGGAGTTCTATATCTGTGCGGTCACCGCCTTTAAATCCGGGAGCATCGACAAACATTTGTTCGCCTTCGAGCAATGCTGAAATACCTCCGGCGAAGACAACAGCATCTGCTTTTTTGATACGTTTAAGCAATGCTGCGAGGTCAACGGGTTCAATTTCAACGAGGTCAAAGTTGAAAAAGGCATCGCCTTTAATTTGTTCAAATTGGAGCTCAATATTGTAACTTTGTCCGGCATTAAAGGCTAAAGAGTAAGCGTTTGTCGGTTGCTTGACATTGACAGTCTCTTTGACTTCTTCACCATTGACCAAAATCTTGACGCCACCATTTGTTGACAGACGGAAGATAGCCTCACCGGAGTGGTTCGGGGTGAAAGTGGTGGTGTACTTAGCTGAGAAGCCTTCAATAGGCACACCGGCAGCAAATGCAGTGGCGCCGGCAGCTTGGAATGTGAAAGGCGTGGTCTGAGTCACTTCAGCGACAGTCTTGCCGCTGAAGGTTTTGTTATCCCAATATGAAGCGGCGAAGCCTTGTGCACCATTTGTTTGGCATTGATTAAACAAGCTCTTATAGATGCTCTTATCTACCAATCCACAGACTGGCTCATAGATAATCTGCGATTCCGGAAGGATGTTGCGAATAGCTTTGAGCAAGGTCACGGTATGCGATGGAGTGCCGTTGTAATTGCCCCATTGCATCACAGAATCGGCAGCATTAGGGCCAATGACAGCCACTGTCATTTTGTTGTTTAAGGGCAAGATATTGCGTTTATTTTGCAACAGTACGATGCTCTCTTGAGCCATTTTGAGAGCCAAGGCGGCGTGTTCAGGAGAAGCGACAACGGAGTAAGGTATTTCGCTCCACGGGTGCTGCTCATCCATCTCACCAAGTTCAAAACGTGCTTTAAGCAAACGTCTGACAGAGATGTCAATTGACTCTTCAGAGATAAGGCCTTGACGCACTGCTTCAGGAAGGTTCTTATAATTTTGACCACACTCTACATCAGTTCCACTGAGGACAGCAGCAGCAGAAGCATTTGTTGCATCGGGGTGAGTGTTGTGTTTTTTCTCACCATAGAAATCTGAAATTGCGCCACAGTCAGAGACCACGATGCCATTAAATCCCCATTCATTTCTAAGGATATGAGTGAGCAAACGATTGCTGCCGCAACAAGGGTCACCTTCATAACGATTATAGGCACACATAACCTCTTTGACTTTGCCTTTTTGCACTAAAGTTTTAAAAGCGGGAAGATAAGTCTCATAAAGGTCACGCACGGCGATGTTTTCAGCGTTGAAGCTATGGCGATTCCATTCCGGGCCTGAGTGAACGGCAAAGTGCTTTGCACAGGCATGAAGTTTGTTATATTTAGAGTCGGCAGGGCCTTGCAAACCGAGTACTACAGCAAGCCCCATGCGGCTTGTCAGATAAGGGTCTTCGCCATAAGTTTCTTGTCCACGCCCCCAACGCGGGTCTCTAAAGATGTTGACATTAGGCGTCCACATCGTCAGGCCTTGATAGCGTTTATATTGTCCGCGGTCATTGAAGTAGCGATTTTTTGCGCGAGCTTCGTCTGACACAGCATCGTAGACCTTATATAACAAAGCATCGTCAAAAGATGCCGCCATTCCGATTGTTTGAGGGAACACCGTAGCTAAGCCGGCACGAGCGACACCGTGTAGCGCCTCATTCCACCATTCATAAGGTTTAATTCCCAAACGCTCAATTGCGACAGAATTATTTTGCATAAGAGACGCTTTCTCCTCTAAAGTCAAGCGACCGAGTAAGTCCTCTGCACGTTGTTCAGGCGATAAGCTGATATCTTGATATGGATATTTAGCCACTGTGGATTGTTGTGCGAATGTTCCACCGGAAAGAATCGCAGCGAGGCATAATGATAGTAATAGTTTCTTGTTCACAGTTCCAAAGTTATATTAACAGGTTATGAGCGTGCTTTCACGCTATTTAGTACTGCAATATTCGGAAATTTAGACGAGTTTAGCAAATTTTCATTGCAAAAATATCATAACTTGAGTACCTTTGCATCAACTAATTGACAATAAAAGAAATGAGAAAATTCATCATATCTGCGGCTATATTGCTGAGTATTATGAGCTATGCTGATAATGGCAAACATCTGTTGCAACGAGAATTACAATATTATCCGGAAGACAACGGTTTTGTTTGCAAGAATGGCAAAAACCGCTATACACGCGCACTATATGGCGGCATTAGCGAGTTTAGATTAGAAACCAGCGATGTTCCTGTGTTTGCATCATATATCAAAGGTAATTGTAAGAATATATCGTTCACAATCGAGGTTGACGGCAAAAGCCTTGCGCTTGACTCCACGCAAGACTGTGAGGCGAGCTACTCAGCCGGTTTGCGTTCTTACATATTGATTGACAGCCGCTTCAAAGACGTTAGCGTATCTGTAGATGTGCTTGCATTACGAGATAGAGACGGTGCAATTTGGCGCATCGGCAACAACTTGTCAAGTAAATATAAAATGACAGCACACATTTGTGACATCCGCAATCAGCATCTAAATCGCTCCGGTGACATCGGCGTTGACTTATCTGATAGTTTTGAGGCTGATACAGAAGATAAAAATGCAGAAAATGTCTCATTTGAGCTTGACAATACGTCTTATATCTTATTGACAGACAACAAGTTGTCTGTGCTATCTCAAAACGATGGTGAAAGCATTTACAATCAAGCTGATTTAGAGAGAATAACGATAGCAAACAGTCTTATTATCAATACTCCGGATAAGTGGTTAAACACATTAGGCGGGACATTAGCCACAGCAGCAGACGGCATCTGGAATGGCGAAGTCTGGCTACATGGTGCAGTCGGATGGCGTATGCCATTGAATGGTTGGCGTGCCGGCTACGTTGGCGACGCTATGGGTTGGCATGAACGCGCACGTAAACATTTTGACGCCTATGCCGAGAGTCAAGTGACAGATGTGCCAATCACAATAGCACACCCGGCGCAAGACACGACACTCAACCTTGCACGCTCCGTAAAGCAATGGGGCACATCTCAATACAGCAACGGCTATATCTGTCGCAATCCACATCGCAATAATCAAATGCATCATTACGATATGAATTTATGCTATATTGACGAACTGTTATGGCATCTCAAATGGACAGGAGACACGGCTTATATACGCAAGATGTGGCCTGTGATAACACGCCATCTCGCATGGGAGAAAGCCAACTATGACCCTGATAACGACGGACTTTATGATGCCTACGCCTGCATCTGGGCGAGTGATGCGTTATACTACAACAGTGGAGCTGTAACACATTCATCTGCATACAATTACCGCGCTAATGCAATTACTGCAGAATTAGCTGAGAAAATCGGAGAAGACCCTACCCCATACCGTAATGAAGCAGACAAGATACTCAATGCAATAAATAGCCGCCTATGGCTCTCAAACAAAGGGCATTGGGCTGATTATCAAGATTTCATGGGCTTAAAACGCACTCATGATGATGCCGCATTATGGACTATATACCATGCCATAGACAGTGATATTTCCACACCGGAGCAAGCCTACCAAGCCACTCGCTATATAGACACAAACATACCACATATACCCATAAAAGCCAACGGGCTACCGGAAGGCGAATATTACACTCTTTCGACTACAGATTGGCAACCATACAGTTGGAGTATCAACAATGTGGCATTTGCCGAAGTACTGCACACCTCCCTCGCCTATTTTGAGGCTGGACGCAACGATGCCGGCTACACATTGCTGAAGAGCGCCATACTTGACGGTATGTATCTCGGAGCAAGTCCGGGCAATATCGGTCAGATAAGTCACTATGATGCAGCACGCGGCGAATGTTATCGTGACTTCGGCGACCCAATCGGTGTCATGTCTCGCGCAGTGCTGCAAGGGCTTTTCGGCATTAATCCTGACGCTATCAACAGCAGATTGACCATACGTCCGGGCTTCCCCTCAGATTGGAACGACGCACTCATCTCGATGTATGATATCACCTACTCCTTCTATCGCAAAGATTTGACCGATAGCTATCACATACAACAAGACTTCACCAAGCCAATGGCTATGACTTTGCAAGTCAACGCCACCCACTGTCGCATCAATGCAGTCAAAGCTAATGGCAAGAATGTAAATTGGCGTCAAGTCGATGCTGCAAACGGCTACCCGAATATAGCCATAGACCTTCCGGCACAGCGCACATACGACATCACAATCGAATGGGCGGGTGATGCCATTTACCGTGTAAGCGATGATGTCATACTCTCTAACGATAGCCGAACTATTGACATTTATACAGCTAATAGCACGACTATTCTCGGCACTTATGACCCACAAAATGTACTATCCAAAATTTCGCTTTTCAAGAAACATATACGCGCATCTGTCACACCGGGCACCGGCAACCACACATTCTTTATCAGAACTCGACAAGGCCATTTCACTTGGTTACAGCCGGTAAATATTAATCTCGGTGAAACAGTTGTTGAAAGCTATGCCGACTTTAATGACATTCACGCAGAGCGATGTCGTATGGTCAATATTGACAGCTTGTTAAATGCCTCAGTAAACGATATTTTCAACAACAAATATCTCAGTCCGCGTTCACCATACACGACACTGCAATTGCCCACACAAGGCATTGGCGATTGGTGCCACCCGAATATGACTGCCGAAATCAATGACAGTACGCTACGCGCATTGGCTGTTGACAGCACATTCACGACTTTAATCGGCATACCATACCGTATAATTTCTGAAGGTAATAACATCGCCTATACTTCGCTTTGGGATAACTATCCTGACAGCATAAACTTTGAGCTTGAAGGTAATGCCTCACACGCTTATTTACTTATGGCAGGCAGTACAAACCACATGCAAAGTCATATAGAAAACGGCAATATTACAGTCACATACACAGACGGTACAATTAAGAATATCAGTTTGGTAAACCCTGACAATTGGTGCCCGATAGAGCGAGACTATTATATTGACGGCAAGGCATTTAAGGCGTTTGAACCGAGGCCATATCGTCTGCACCTTTCGTCAGGCACAACAAGTCGCGACCTTACGAAAGCTCTCGGATTAAGCGACAAGATAGAGCGGATTATTCCAGGCGGAGCAGCAACGATGCTTGACATTCCACTTGATTCATCAAAGTCGCTACAATCACTGACGCTCACCACGACATCTAACGACGTCATAATTGGCATAATGTCAATCACCTTGCAATAAAGTTGCGGTAAACAACACGACAAAACAATCGCGGCATGAAATGTTTAGATATCAACATTTCATGCCGCGATTTTACTTTGGATTATTTATTGTCAGATTAACCGCATTTAGATGTACCACAAGAAGTACAGATTAAGCAGCCTTCCTGATAAATAAGCGTTTCTTGACCGCATTTCGGGCATTTTTGTCCACTTGCTTTTGTGCCGTTGGGGAGATATTTCTTCAATGCGCGTTCAACACCCATCTTCCATGTGTTGATTGATTGAGAGTCAAGTTCAAGACCGCCAACGAGCTTGAGTACTTGGTCAATAGGCATACCGTATCTCAGGACGCCGGAGATAAGTTTTGCATAGTTCCAATACTCAGGATTAAACTTATCAGAGAGACCTTCGATTGTAGTCTTGTAGCCACGTTTGTTGATAAACTGGAAGTCATAGCGTTTGTTTCCGTTCTCATCAACAGCTTTGATAATCTTGCCGTGAGTTACAGATTTCGGGCAGAAGATTCCATCGTCATCGTCAGCCAAACCGGTGAAAATTTCATACGGTTCATCGTCAACGAGACCGACAAAGGCAATCCATTTTTCCTTATTATTTTGGAATCTAACGACATCAGCTTCAAGTTCAGTCGGGCGTTTGCCAACATGAGCTTTGATTTCGGGCTCGTCAGATTTCTTTTCTAAAGACACGAGTACACCTGAGCGGCTACCGTCGCGATAAACGGTACAGCCTTTGCAACCTGAGCGCCAAGCTTCAACATAGAGTTGATTTACGAGGTCTTCAGTAACATCAGCGGGCAAGTTGATAGTCACAGAGATTGAGTGGTCAACCCACTTTTGGATGCGACCTTGCATTCTGACTTTTTCGAGCCAGTTAATATCATTTGCAGTAGCACCGGCATAGGGAGACTTTGCTACCAATTCGTTAAGTTGGTCTTGAGTATAATCGCTGCGCACCTCAATGCCGTTTATTTTCATCCAATCAATAAACTTGGGATGGTAAACGATGTATTCCTCAAAAGCGTCACCTGTCTCGTCAACATAGTCAACGTGAACTTCTGCATCGTTAGGATTAACCTTGCGACGACGTTTATAAACAGGCATAAATACGGGCTCGATGCCTGAAGTTGTACGAGTCATGAGACTTGTAGTTCCTGTCGGCGCAATTGTCAAGCACGCGATGTTGCGACGGCCATATTTGAGCATCTTTTGATAGACTTCGGGGGCAGCTTCAGCGATACGCTTGATGAAAGGATTGTTCTTCTCGCGTTCGCTGTCAAAGATTTCAAAAGCGCCACGAGTACGCGCCAAGTCAACAGAAGAGCCATAAGCAGCGATAGCGAGTGCGCGGTGCACCTTTTCAGAGAAGTCAGTGGCTTCGGGAGTACCATACTTGAGACCCATTGCTGCAATCATATCACCTTCACCTGTAGTTCCGACACCTGTACGACGGCCTTTGAGAGTTTTTGTTTTAATCTTGTTCCAGAGGTTACGTTCAGAGAATTTCACTTCTTCTATTTCAGGGTCAGAGTCGATTTTCTTCAGAATGATTTCGATTTTCTCGCTTTCGAGGTCGATAATATCATCCATGATTCGTTGTGCGATAGCGACGTGTTTTGCGAACAAGTCGAAGTCGAAATATGCTTTATCTGTGAATGGATTTACAACATAAGAGAATAAGTTGATAGCGAGCAAACGGCAGCTATCATAAGGGCACAAAGGAATTTCTCCACAGGGATTTGTAGAGATTGTGCGGAAACCGAGGTCAGCATAGCAATCGGGAACAGATTCGCGAGTGATAGTATCCCAGAATAGGACGCCCGGCTCGGCAGACTTCCAAGCGTTATGGATAATCTTGCGCCAAAGAGCAGCTGCGTCAATTTCCTTAGTGATGTCAGGGTTTGCTGAGTCAACGGGATATTGTTGTGTATAAGATTTACCATCAACGGCAGCTTGCATAAAAGCATCATCAAGACGAACAGAGACGTTAGCGCCTGTCACTTTGCCTTCAGTCATCTTAGCATCGATGAAAGCTTCAGAGTCCGGGTGTTTAATAGACACAGACAGCATAAGAGCGCCCCGGCGACCGTCTTGAGCGACTTCGCGCGTTGAGTTGGAATATCTTTCCATAAATGGCACCAATCCTGTAGAAGTGAGTGCGGAGTTTTTAACCGGAGTGCCTTTAGGGCGGATATGAGATAAGTCATGACCGACACCACCACGGCGTTTCATCAACTGTACTTGTTCCTCATCAATTCTGATGATACCACCGTAGCTATCGGGATTTCCATCAATACCGATAACGAAGCAATTAGAGAGAGAGCCAACTTGATAGTGGTTTCCGATGCCTGACATCGGGCTACCTTGCGGCACGATGTATCTGAAATTTTTAAGCAAGTCAAAGATTTGACTTTCGCTCATTGGCTCGGGATAGTTGTTCTCGATTCTGGCAATTTCAGACGCAATACGGTGGTGCATATCATCCGGCGTATGTTCATAAATATTGCCGTATGAATCTTTAAGAGCATACTTGCTAACCCAGACACGGGCTGCAAGTTCGTCACCGCCGAAATAGTTTAGCGCAGCCTTATAGGCTTCATCGTAGGAGTAAATTTTCTGTTCCACGGTTGGAGTTAGGTGATTGTTATTTGGAGAGTAAACTTTATATGTTATAAATCGTCATCATTTTATAGTGACAATTTTTGATAGTGCAAAGATGATAAAAATATTTTTCTTAAGCAAAAGATTATTCTTAAATCTTTGCCGATTGTTCAAAACTTATTGTTTAATAAAGATAATCTATTGAATTATAGATATTTAGCTTTTATTGCGAACGCTGAAAGTTTCCAAAAATGTAAATTTCAATGAATTACGTCACAACTTTAGTTGAAATCGTAATACAATCACCAGATTTATACATTTATTAATTTAGCAAACCATAAATCGCGCAAGGGTAATAAAATAATTACTCTCACGCGATTATTTAATTCGTGTAATATGACGTTGACAATCTACTCAGATGTTTAATAAACTTAAGTCAATATCCGGGATGGCTAAATCCTGAAGTTTGTCACTGATAAGGAATCCCATATATAATGGAATTGTTAGAATGTCGCCTGTTCGTCCGACATTGTATTGACCTAACTTAATTGCATTATTGACATGATATACGTTTTTATTTTTAAGAACAGTGGCTATACTTTTTGCCTTCCCAGTATTTGACTTAACTTCAAGTAGTAGACATTCTCCTTTAAACCGCACTAAGAAGTCTATTTCAAGCCCGCTTTCCTTGTGGAAGTAATATAGCTTTTGACCGGACTTGCATAAGAAGTCCGCCATAAGATTTTCAAAAATCGCGCCCTTATAACCGAGTAGATTTCCCTTCAATATATCAGCTTGAGTTCCATAATCAAGCATTCCCATAAGAATACCTATATCTGTGGTGTAAACCTTGAAGCAGTCTTTGATGGAATTGCCATTTAAAGGAAGTTCTGTAATGGTTGTATTATAACACCGTTCTGCTATCCCCGCATCTTCTAACCATTGAAGACTTCCTATGAATTGAGATGCTCTTCCACCTTTCTTGACAACAGAATATTGAAATTTTTTATTTTCCTTTGCCAATTGTTTAGGGATAGATTCAAAACATTCACGAATGTTAGGTTTATCGGAGTCTTTTGCGTATTTCACCATGTCTTCTTCATATTCATCTATGAGAGTTCGTTGCTTCCGGTAAATCAATTCGATATTCTTAGTTTCAAGGAAGCAATTCACGACTTCCGGCAGACCTCCGACAATAATATATCTATACAGCAACTGCATCATTGCTTTATGGATGCCGTCAGGAACAACACTTTCATTCTCAAAGCATGATTTAATAATGTCTATTACCTTTGTGTCAATTCCGTTTGCCCACAAAAATTCTTCAAAATCCAGTGGATGCATATCTAAAATTGATTCATAACCCACCGGGACAGAGTCGGCGCCCTCTTCGTTTAAATTTCCGGCATCACGTCTGCCATACCCTTTTACGCCTAATAACGAACCCGTTGCTATAACGTCAAAACGGCCATCTATATAGAATGACTTTAATGCTGTTCTGGCCTCCTTGCACTCTTGAATTTCGTCAAGTATTATACAAGTCTTGCCACTAACAAAGCGACTGCCGGGGATAAGTGCCGATAGGTTGATGATTATAGTTTCAACGTCAAGGTTTCCTGTAAAAGCAGATTTTTTGTCAGGCTCAAGAATAAAATTCATATAGACCACATATTCGTAGTTCTCTCTTGCAAATTTTTGGACAATATATGTCTTTCCGCATTGGCGAACACCTTTAATTACTAAAGGTCTCCGATTCTCAGATTGTTTCCATTCGGATAAATATGTTTCTATCTTTCGTTTGAGCATGACCTATTTGATTTAATTGCGTAAAATTACACTTTTCGGAACGAATAAACAAGGGGTCGTTACACTTTTCCAAGCGAATCATTGAGAAATTTTACACTTTTCGGAACGAATCAGATGAAAGTCATCTGTTTGGTACTATAAAAAGTGCAACTGCCAATATTGACAGTTGCACTAAAATAATTATGTGTGAGAGAATTATTTTTTGCGATTTTTCCAGAGAGCGGTCATATCTTCAAGGGTTTTACCTTTTGTTTCCGGAACGAGTCGCCATACGAATACAGCAGCAAGGATGCAGATAACGCCATATAATGTGTAGGCAAACATGTGACCGAACTTGTCTCCCATTTCGCCCAATCGCATATTGTACATCGGAACGAATGTTGAAGAGACGATGAAGTTAAAAATCCATTGGAAAGCCACAGCTATCGCAACAGCGCCACCACGTATTGTATTGGGGAAGATCTCGGCAATCAATACCCAGCAAATCGGTCCCCAACTGAACATAAATGAAGCGCTGTAAACCATAATGCTAATTACAGAGAAAATCGGAGGCATACCTGCAACGACATTGCAAAGAGCGACGCCGAATGCTCCAACAGCCATACCGATTGAGCCTGAGATTAGCAATGGTTTGCGGCCCCACTTCTCTACGGTAAACACGGCAAGCAGCGTAAATAGGATATTCACAATACCCATCATAACGGTTTGCACCATCGGGTTGCCCATGCCCATGCTTTCAAAAATGCGGGGAGCGAAATAGAGCACAGCGTTGATGCCTACTGCTTGTTGGAAAACGCTCAGCATGATACCGATAAAGATAACCATGAAGCCATAAGTGAAGAGCTTCTCGGTTTTCTCCTCGGCAGTAGCTTTGATTTCTGCGAGGATTTCTTTTGCTTTGCTTACGCCATTTATGCGACTGAGGACCGTCAGAGCTTGTTCATCCTTGCCACACATTGCCAAATAGCGCGGTGTTTCAGGAACAAACAGGACTAAGAGTGCGAACAGACCAGCGGGAACAGCTTCGCTAACGAACATCAAACGCCAACCGGTTTCGATTGTCCATGATGCTTCGTCGGGATTGATGATTTGGTTTACACCATTAACGAGGTCAATAACGGGATTGACATTGTTGCCAAGAATCAAGAAGTTTACAAAGTAAACGACTAACTGACCGAAGATGATAGCGAATTGGTTCCAAGACACCAAAGTACCGCGAAGATTGCTTGGCGCAATTTCAGCGATGTACATCGGACAAATTGCAGATGCAAGTCCAACGCCGATACCGCCTAATACGCGATATAAGTTGAAAGCAATTAAAAGAGAATAAGTCGGTACACCGTGTTCAAAGAAAAGGAATTCGGGGCAGTAAGATCCGAGAGCGGAAAGGAAGAACAAAACGCCTGCCATAAACAGAGAGTTTCGACGACCTAAGCGCGTAGCGAAGAAACCGGAGAGTGCGCTACCAAAGATACAACCTATGAGCGCGCTTGATGACGTAATGCCATGGAGTGAGTCGCCGTAAACGAAGTCTTTAGCACCCATAAAGAATGCTTGGAGACCTTTTTCTGCGCCTGAAATGACAGCAGTGTCATATCCGAATAGCAGACCGCCGATAACGGCAACGAGTACAATAGAGAATAGATATAATTTACTACCTTTGTCTTGATTACTCATGATAGTAGATTTTATTTTATAAAAGAATTACGATATGGCAATATCGTATGTCATACCGTAATTCTTGGTTATACATTTATTAGCAATACATGTTAACAATAGCTTCGTAAAGCTCTTGTTTGCCACTGGTTTGCTTGGGCTCGCCGTTAGCTTTAGCATAAGCGACAGCATCTTCGAGGCTAAGTTTGCCTTCTTCAAATTCTTTACCCTTGCCGCTATCAAATGAAGCGTAGCGTTCAGCGAACATCTTCTTGTAAGGAGATTCTTCGAGAAGTTTTGCAGCGCTTTCGAGAGCGCGAGCCATAGCGTCCATACCAGCGATGTGAGCGATGAAGATATCGTCGAGGTCTGTAGAGTTACGACGAGTTTTAGCATCGAAGTTAGTACCACCATCTTTGAAGCCACCGCCACGGATGATTTGCATCATGGCTTGAATCAATTCAAAGTTGTCGATGGGGAATTGGTCAGTGTCCCAACCGTTTTGGTAGTCACCACGGTTAGCGTCGATAGAGCCGAGCATATTGTTGTCAACAGCGACAGCCAATTCGTGTTCGAAGGTGTGACCGGCGAGAGTAGCGTGGTTTACTTCGATATTTACCTTGAAGTCGTTTTCGAGGCCGTGAGCTTTAAGGAAGCCTACAACTGTTTCGGTGTCAACATCATATTGGTGTTTGCAGGGTTCCATGGGCTTAGGCTCGATGAGGAATGTACCTTTGAAGCCTTTAGCGCGAGCGTAGTCGCGAGCCATCTTCAACATTTGAGCGAGGTGTTCTTTTTCGCGTTTTTGGTCAGTGTTGAGGAGTGACATATAGCCTTCACGACCGCCCCAGAATACGTAGTTAGTACCGCCGAGTTCGATAGTGGCATCAATAGCGTTTTTGATTTGAACAGCAGCGCGAGCAACGACATCAAAGTCGGGGTTTGTAGCAGCGCCGTTCATATAGCGAGCGTGACCGAATACGTTTGCAGTACCCCAAAGGAGTTTGATGCCTGTTTCAGCTTGTTTTTGCTTGAGGTAAGCAACGATTTCTTTAAGGTTAGCTTCATATTCTTCGATAGTAGCAGCTTCAGTGCAGAGGTCAACATCATGGAAGCAGTAGTATTCGATGCCCATCTTCTGCATGAATTCAAAGCCTGCGTCAGCTTTGTTTTTAGCAGCTTGAATCTTGTCGGGGTCACCGTTCCAAGGGAATTTCTTAGTGCCGCCACCAAATTGGTCGCCGCCTTCAGCGCAGAGAGTGTGCCACCAAGCCATGGCGAATTTCAACCAATCTTTCATTTTCTTGCCCATGATTACTTTTTCTGCATCGTAGTAACGATAAGCCATGGGGTTCTTGCTGTCTTTCCCTTCAAATTTGATTTTTTGAATATTAGGGAAGTATTCTTTGTTTGACATGATGTGAAATTGTTAATAGAGGTTAGCCTCCGGTTTGTATTAAGATGTTTATTAGTTTTCGATTTGTTTGAGAAGGATTGACTTCCAGCGGTTATAAGCTTCGAGGTATTGAGCTTGCTTTGCAGCATCAGGCTCGATAACTTCGATTTTCTTCAATGAAGCAAAAGCCTCATTGTTATCTTTGTAGATGCCTGCACCCATTCCGGCGCCCTTAGCTGCACCGACACTACCATCTGTGTCATAGAGTTCGATAGTAGCACCGGTCACACCGGCAAGTGTATCGCGGAAAATCTTGCTGAGGAACATATTGGCGTGACCAGCGTGAATTTTCTGAACGGGAATGCCGATTTGTTCCATAATGTCGATACCATATTTAAATGAGAATACGATACCTTCTTGCGCTGCTCTGATAAGGTGACGTTTGTCATGAACGTTGAAGTTAACGCCATTGATAGAGCAATTGATTTCTTTGTTTTCAAGGACACGCTCAGCGCCGTTGCCAAAAGGTATGATGCTAACGCCGTTGCTACCGATTTCGATTTCAGATGCAAGTTTGTTCATATCAACATAAGAGATGCCTTCAGGAGCGACGGTACGCTTAATCCAAGAGTTAAGGATGCCCGTTCCACTGATGCAAGCCATAACGCCGAGACGAGTTTGCTCTGTTGTATGGTTTACGTGTGCAAATGTGTTGACACGAGATTTCTTATCATAGTTAACGACACCGTTCACGCCGTAAACGACGCCACTTGTGCCGGCAGTAGATGCGATTTCACCGGGATTGAACACATTCAAAGACAATGCGTTATTCGGCTGGTCACCTGCGCGGTAAGTTATTGGTGTACCTTCGTGCAAGCCAAGTTCTTTTGCAGCGACAGCATTAACACGGCCTTGTTCGGCAAAAGTAGATTTGATTTCTGGGATGATAGAGCTATCAAAGCCGTAGAACTTGAGAAGTGAATCTGCGAGTTTGTTTTCTTTATAATCCCAAAGCATACACTCCGATAAGCCTGAAATGGTAGTGCAGATTTCGCCTGACAATCTCATCGCGATGTAGTCACCGGGGAGCATGATTTTGTCAATTTTGGCGAAGAGTTCCGGCTCGTTTTCTTTAACCCATGCCAATTTAGCGGCAGTGAAGTTACCCGGGGAGTTAAGCAAGTGAGACAAGCAGTTCTCATGGCCAAGTTCGTCAAATGCTTTTTGACCATAAGGAACACCACGAGAGTCACACCAGATGATAGCCGGACGGAGAACATTTTTGTCTTTGTCCACACATACCAAGCCGTGCATCTGATAAGAGATGCCGATTGCTTTGATGTCAGCGCTGTCAACTTTTGTTTCAGCCAAAATAGAAGCTGTGGCTTGCTTGAGATATTCCCACCAACTTTGAGGGTGTTGTTCAGCCCAGCCTTGTTTTACAGCAATGATTTCTGCTTCAGTTTTGGGATAACTTGCTGATGACACGCACTTGCCTGTTTGTGCATCGACCAAGCTCGCTTTAACTGAAGAGCTACCTATGTCATATCCTAATAAATACATATTATAAATTAAAGATTAAGAGTTTATCACGATATTAATTACTGACGATTTTTATTGTAAATTTTCTTGTCGAAGTTATAATAACGAGCGGCGCGATGCGCTACGCCATGTTCTTTTTCGTCAAGTGGAATTACGTATTTCATCTGAGCAATTTTCTTATGGAAGTTCCCGGCATCTATCTCCTTATTATAAATAACCTCGTAGAGGGTGCGCAATTGTGCAGCGGTAAATTTACGTGGGAGCAGATTAAACAGCACCGAGACATCAGTTTCAACAAACTGTCTGATAAAAGCTAATGCGTCATTAATAATGATATTGTGGTCAAAAGCCAAATCTTGAACATCTTTGATAGGCACCCATTTAGCGTGATAGTCGGTCAATTCACGATTAAGTTTACGATCGATTTTCACCATAGATAGATATGCCACAGTCACAATGCGTTCAACTTTTGATTTCATTGCACGTTCAAGCCAATGAATGTCTTTTGGATCCTTCGTTCTGTTTTTAGAGCCAAAAGTTTTAAATTGCATAAGATTGACATTTTTAAGGCCTGTCAACTCATTCAATACGCGTTTAGCAGCTTCATCAAGGTCTTCATCCATATAGATAAGCGTACCGGGCAGCTTCATATCATGAAAAGCCTCACCCTTCTCCTCGCCATCACGTTCAACGAGCAACACGCAAAGATGTTCGCCGTCAAAACCGACAACAACGCAGTCAACGGACATATGATTTATTGCAAGGGGTGTTTCTATAGGACTCATAGCTTGTTGAGATTGATAGCGCAAATTTAATCGTATTTTCTGAAATATCAAAATAAAATGACAAATAATTTATATGTTATAAAACATTATTTTTTAGTCAGATAGTTATCTTATTGATTACAATAACATAAGACAGTATTATCGTAACAAATACAATAACAAAACGAGTCAATCAGAAGCGCAATATGTTGCACATGTAAAATGTAATGTTTCAGCACATATTTAATAATGTAATATACAAAATAATGATATTTATATGGTGATATGGTTGGGTATGCAAAAAATTATTCGTAATTTCGTGGTTGTAAATTTAATTATAAACAACTCATCAAAATTATTGCGATGCTTATAATTGGTATTGCCGGCGGTACCGGCTCAGGTAAAACTACAGTAGTAAACAAGATTATCAACAGCTTTCCTGCGGGAGAAGTTGCTGTAATACCCCAAGACTCATATTACAAGGACTCGAGTCACGTTCCTGTTGAAGACCGTTGCAAGATTAATTTTGATGAGCCTGCGGCTATTGAGTGGACACTACTCGTTGAACATCTCAAGGAGCTCAAGGCAGGCAAGTCTATCGAAATGCCGACTTACTCTTATCTGACATGCACACGTCAAGAGGAGACCGTAAGGGTTAATCCTTGTGATGTTGTAATCGTAGAGGGTATTTTGGTGCTCAATGACCCGATATTAAGAGAAATGCTTGACATTAAGGTGTTTGTTGATGCAGATGCCGATGACCGCTTAATACGAGTAATTGCGCGAGACTGCATTGAGCGTGGTCGCACACCCGAAATTGTAATTAACCGCTATCAAGATGTCTTGAAGCCGATGCACTGTCAGTATATTGAGCCGACCAAGCGTTTTGCTGATTTAATTGTGCCTCAAGGTGGTAGCAATATTGTGGCAATCAACCTATTGACAGATTACATCGAAAGTCGTCTGCGCCGCAATCAATCTAAATAATTTAAAATGGGACTTTTATTTAACTTAGATAAGTTACGCAAAAAGCAAGAAGAGACTCCCGCTCTTGACCTCACTGATATGATGGCGGCAGAAGGCGACGCAGTTGTGCCTGAGCCGATTGTCGCGGAGTCTGAACATCAAGAACCTCAATCTGAGGCAACCGAAGTCGAAGAGAATCCTATTGAAGACGCTGAACCCGAAGAGGAACATAAATTGGTTCTCCGCACCGACAACTTGGTAAAGAAATATGGCAAGCGTACCGTCGTTAATCACGTGTCAATA
Source organism: uncultured Bacteroides sp. (assembly GCA_964469875.1). Classification (GTDB taxonomy): domain Bacteria; phylum Bacteroidota; class Bacteroidia; order Bacteroidales; family Muribaculaceae; genus CAG-873. The sequence continues at coordinate 14,655 of CAYYAA010000010.1, read as the reverse complement.
GATGTAACGCAAGGTGAGATTGTCGGATTACTTGGTCCTAACGGTGCCGGTAAGACCACGACATTCTATATGACCGTAGGTTTGATTCAGCCTAACGAAGGACGTATCTTCTTGAATGATTTGGATATAACAAAATATCCGGTCTATAAGCGAGCTCAAAACGGTATAGGCTATCTCGCGCAAGAGCCATCTGTCTTTCGCAAGTTAAGCGTTGAAGATAACATCAAGGCAGTACTGCAAATGACCGGTCGCTCTAAGGAGTACCAGAAGGAAAAGCTCGAAAGTCTCATCTCAGAGTTCCGCCTTGAGAAAGTTCGCAAGAATCTTGGTGACCAATTATCAGGTGGTGAACGTCGCCGTACCGAGATTGCTCGATGTTTGGCCATTGACCCGAAGTTTATTATGCTTGATGAGCCGTTTGCCGGCGTAGACCCTATCGCCGTTGAGGACATTCAGTCAATAGTCTATAAGCTGAAGGAGAAAAATATTGGTATTCTCATCACAGACCACAATGCGCCGGAGACATTAAGTATCACAGACCGTGCATATCTGCTTTTTGAAGGTCGAATTCTGTTCCAAGGCACATCTGAGGAATTGGCTGAAAACCCAACAGTTCGCGAGAAATACTTGGGACGCAACTTCATCTTCCGCCGCAAGAATTTTGAATAGATAAATATTATCAGATAATAAAAACGATGAGCCACGAAGTTGATTGTCAACTGCATGGCTCATCGCTTTTATTATATATTGTATAAGCTATTTGGAGATAAGAATTTTGCGATAGTCGCGATATAGTATTGTCAAGCCACATACAGTCAGTAAGATGCTCACCGGTACGAAGATCCATGAGCTGCCGGTGCCAATTTCATCGAACTGCGATGTTGGTTCACCTTTGGCAGTTGCCACCCACTGAGCGACAATGTAAGCGATATTATTGAAGGCATGCACAGAAATCGGCACCCATAAACTTCTTGTCCATATCAATACATAGCCAAAGTAAGCGCCTAAAAGGATGCGAGGCACAAAGCCATAAAATTGCAGATGCAAAGCGCTGAATACGATAGCCGTAATCCAAATGGCATAGTGACTTTTATAACCGCCGGTATGAATCAGATTCTGCAAAGTGCCACGGAAGAAAAGTTCCTCTGAAAATCCGGCAGCGACACCTATTATGAGAATGCTGACAATAAGATTGAGCAACGTATTTTCGCCTTGTAAGATTTGAACGGAAAGGCGAGAACTCTCTTCTAACATTTTGAGCTCTTGCTCAAAAGCAGACATAGATTCCGGCAACGAAATAGACTCGTTCCAATGAATAATAAGATTCATTGCCGGTGTTGCCGCAATAAGAGTCAATATGGCAATAATTATTGATTTAAATTGTGGCGCAGTCTTTACAGCGAGGAATTCAGCAGGACGGCGAGTAATCACGACAGCCGTCACAATAGCCGGTACGACTAATGCAAATACATCTTGCATCATTACGGCAATGCGTGCAGTTGGTGTTGTCAGACCACTTTTAATTGTCAAAACATAGCTGATAATTGATGCTAAAAAATACCCTATTATAGCTATGCAAGCGAATAGGAGTAATCTCTGACGCAGGTTTAGAATTAGTTTAGGTGAAGAGTTCATGATTGTTATATCAGAAATTTAAATAGAATTCTTTTGTTAGATTAATAAACTCAGAGCTATAACTATTGTCTGCATTTCTTATTGTCAAGTCTGAGTATTGGATAGCTCCGTCAACTCGATAAAACTGACAAAGGATGCGAATTGGTTCTTTGTCAGCTTTAGAGTATACCGTGCATTGACGGCGCAATTTAAGTCTATTCATTTCGCAGTGATAAATAATGTCATCAAGCGCATCATAGGGTGCGACCAATGCGAGAGAGCCTGATTTGGCAAGGTGTATATCGGCATAACGCGCAAGATTTTCAAAGGACAGATCGTCTTGGTGGCGAGCAGTTGCTCGTGTCACGTCAGCCGAATGTTCGCCTTGGATGAAGTATGGAGGGTTACTTATTATTAAATCAGCTTTATCATCAGGTATATATTTAGCGAAGTCTCCTTTTATGACACTAATGCGCTGACTGAAAAAAGATGCGGCAATGTTGTCGCGAGCGTCGGCTGCAGCACCGTTGTCTATCTCAAGTGCCGTAACTTTACAGTTCGGAGAGCGTTGAGCTATCATCAAAGCGAGCAGTCCACTACCCGCGCCGACGTCAATTACGGATTTGGCTTCGCGACATTCAGCCCAAGCGCCAAGCAATACGCCATCGGTGCCAATCTTCATGGCACAATGAGTGTCACTTAGTTCAAACTGTTTGAATCTGAAAGTCGGTTCTGCCATATTATTAAACGACGCTAATTAATTCAATTTCAAAAATAAGGGTTGAGAATCCCGGTATGTCACCATCTGTACGTTTGCCATATCCTTCTTGCCACGGAATGTAGACACGCCACTGATCGCCGACACGCATATTAAGCAATGCTGTTTGCATACCGTCAACGAGTTCAGAGATACGGAATGCCTCAGGATAGCCGCGGCGATGTGAATCATCAAAGACATATCCTGAGATAAGCGAGCCTTTATAGTGAATAGTTACCACGTTAGCTGATGATGCACAAACTTTGCCGTCACCGGATGTAATAACTTCATATAGGACACCATTTTTTAATTTGCCTATATCGGCACGCTGAGCTAAATCAGTCAAAAACTGTTCATTCTTTTGACGATATTCTTCTTTCTTCATTTTATCGGGTTGTAAATTGCAAATTTACTCAAACATCACAACATGACAAGACATTTCACAATGTTTTGCAAAAACGCAAAGTTGATACATGCAAAAACCGACCGCAATGCTGACGGCATCGGGTCGGTTTTTGCATATCATAATAGCAATGAATATTAATCAAAGATGTGTCTCAACTTAGAGAATATACGATTTTTATCATCCTCGGTTGGAGCTGTATTGGGTTGTTCCTTCAAGCTCTCAATGGCTTTGCGTTCAGCGTCGTTAAGTTTTTCGGGGATATAAACCATAACATTGATAAGTTGGTCACCACGAACAGATTTGTTCTCAGGCGTAGGTAGACCTTTGCCACGCAAACGAAGGATTTTGCCGGGTTGCGTTCCGGCGGCGATATTAACACGTGCACGACCTGTCAGTGTGGGGACTTCCACAGAGCCGCCCAACGTAGCAGTCGGGATGTCGAGCATCAAGTTGTATATAATATCTGCTCCGTCACGGATAAGTTCGGGATGCTTAACTTCGTCGATTACGACAAGTAAGTCACCGTTTACACCACCGCGACGCGGTGCATTACCGCGACCGCGAACAGTCAAGACCATGCCATCGCTGACACCGGCAGGGATATTGAAACGTATTTGTTGCTCTTTGCGTTCAACACCTTCGCCGTTACAGTGCGGACATTTCTCAGTAATAACTTTACCGGAGCCTTCACAATCAGGGCAGGTTGTCACAGACTGCATAGCGCCAAAGAATGATTGCTGCACTGTAGTGATTGAACCTGTACCATGGCAACGGTTACAAGTAGACATTGCAGTTCCGTCTTTAGCACCTGTGCCTTTACAATGCTCACACTCGACATAGGTAGGTATCTTGAGAGTCTTGCTGATGCCTGTAGCAATTTCTTCGAGAGTCATTTTCACACGGATACGCAAATCAGAGCCACGACGTTGACGACGTTGAGCGCCGCGTCCGCCTGTAGCAGAGCCAAATCCGCCAAAGCCTGCGCCGCCAAAGATATCACCAAATTGCGCGAAAATGTCTTCCATAGACATACCACCACCGCTGTAGAAACCGCCGGCGCCACCACCGGGGAATCCTTGCGGGCCTAATGACGGACCATATTGGTCATATTTTTTGCGTTTTTCATCATCGCTAAGAACGCCATAAGCCTCGGCAGCTTCCTTGAATTTTTCTTCGGCCTCTTTATCACCGGGATTTTTGTCAGGGTGATAGCGAATTGCGAGTTTACGATATGCTTTACGTATTTCTTCGGCTGTCGCTGTCTTAGACACACCTAACACTTCATAATAATCTCGTTTGTTGTCCATCTTCTTTTAGTAGTTGGAATAAGAGGTATAAAAATTATTCGCCAACGGCAACTTTTGCGTGACGCAACACTTTGTCGTTAATCATATAGCCCTTTTGGGTTGTGTCGATGACCTTGCCTTTTAGCTCTTCACTTGGGGCAGGAATCATCGCAATGGCTTCATGTAATTCAGGGTCAAAAGTTTCGCCTGTAGATTGCATAGCTTTAACGCCGTTATCATCCAAGAATTTAAGCAATTTATTATAGATAAGCTCAATACCTTGTGTGATAGCGTCGCCGCCTTCGGTGTTTTTAGCAGCTTGAAGGCCTCGTTCAAAGTCATCAACGATAGGCAATATTCCGCCAAGCACTTTTTCGGCGCCGTTACGCAGAATATCAGCTTTCTCTTTGATTACTCTCTTGCGATAATTGTCAAAATCAGCCATCAAAAAGAGATATTCTTTTTTCTCTTTTTCCAAAGCAGCGTTTGCTTCATCAAGTTTAGCTTGCAAATCATTATCAGCAATAGGTTCAGCATCTGATTCAGCAGCATCTACATCTTGGTTAGCTTCTTGATTCTCCAATTCTTCAGGAGCGTTCTCATTATATTTATTATCTTGATCCATGTCGATAGTATTTTTGTTCCTAAAAAAACTCTTTATCCGTCGAAGTGGTTTAAACTTCATATCATCACCGTAAATAATACAAAAACATTGCCAAAATGACATTTTAAGCCACTTTGCAGCAAATAAATAACATCTTGCGAGTTGTAAGGTTCAATCTATCAGTCCAAATCCATAATGAAAGTGTCACAGTCTGATAGAGAGTTCTTGCAAGCGACTGCCATATTGTCACTACTAAAAATACCGAAAACAGACGCACCGGAGCCTGACATAGCAGCATAATCAGCACCGGCGGCAATGATGCGCTGTTTCAGCTGTGAGATGCTTGGTCTAAGAGCGAAAATAGACTTTTCAAAGTCATTTTTAATCATTCCTTGCCACTTATCAATCGGCTGATTTATCAGTTCTGACAATGGCGCTGCATTTTCATTAGGAGTTATTCCGGCGTAAGCCTCTGCCGTAGATACATTAGCAGCCTGCGGTTTGGCTATGACTAATTTATATCCTTTCAGGGAGAAAGTGATATCAGTTAGAATTGTGCCAATACCGGTACAGAGCATGGGGCGATTATAGATGAAGAACGGACAGTCAGCACCAATTTTAGACGCGACTTGCGCCAACGCCTCATCAGTCAGTCCTAAATTAAAGACTTTATTAAGGCCAATGAGTGTAAAAGCAGCATCAGCAGAGCCACCGCCAAGGCCTGCGCCATCGGGTATGATTTTCTGCAAATAAATATCCGCCGCCGGCACAGTTGTGATTTCGCTCAAAGCACGATATGCCTTCATGACGAGATTTTTTTCTAAAGGGCACTCAACAGCGCGACCTGTAATGGTCAATGTGGTCGTATCACCTTTTGCGGGAACGATTTCAAGGACATCCGACCACTTTGTCGGAATCATAATTGTCTCTATATCATGATAGCCGTCAGTCCTACGTCTAAGAACATTAAGGCCGATGTTGATTTTAGCGTTTGGGAAAAGAATCATTCTTAATCGTTTGCTTTGTTATAACTTATGCAAAGTTAGCGCATTTAACTGTAATGACCTCACTTTTACAATAAAAAAACTGTTCACACCGCGCCAAAGCAATGTGAACAGTCATATAGTTCAGAGTAAAATCTTAGTCAATCTTGATGACAAGATAATTAGATAAGTTCCAGAATGATTGAGAGTTGATGATGCGGAGAACTTTTTGACCATTAACATCTTCAATTGCATAAGAGTCTTTTGGCTGATTAGTCAAGACTTCAGCCTTAGTTGAATGCAAGTGGATTGTCGTCAAGGTGCGTTTATCGGCTGTAGTGAAGAAACTTTGGTCAAATTCGCCCTTCATCAGTTTGGTTTTCTTTAGGAAACCGGATTCGATGATTTGGTGATTTTTGAGTTCAGTTTTACTGCCGATAGCGTAGTAGCAAGTATTGAGTTCGTTGGCGAGTTCAGTAGATTTCTGCTGAGCGGCTTCCTTCTCTGTTGTCACATTTGACACAGTTTCATTCAATGTTTCGACTTGTGCATCAAGTTGACCGATACGAGCATTAGCATCTGCGAGATTATTACGAAGAGATTCGATTTCTTGAGTTTGTGAGTCAATTTGAGAGCGGAGTGCTTCAATTGTTTTACGCAAATTATTGTTCGTAAGATTAGAATTTGCCAATTTCTTTTCAAGAGCAGCAAGTCTCTCACGTCTTTCTTGCAGAGTAGCTTGGATAGCTTGGATGTCAGCTTGAACTTGTTGACGGCGCATTTGAGAATCTTCAGAGTTTCCACTTGACACGGTGAGGATGTTCTCCATTTGCTTAATTTGGTCCATACTTTGAGAAATCTCAGTAACGAGGCTCAATAATTGGTCACGATCAGCGACAGCAGTAGCGAGCTCTTGACGGGTAGCCTCGGCAATAGCTTGTTCTTGGTCTTGATCTACAGTTTCAGTCTTGTTGCTATCACAGGCGCTCAGCATAAGCATAGCGGCTGCGAAGCTCAATGTGATTAGTTTTTTCTTCATAATCTTTAAAAATTATGTATTTAGAGTTATAGTTTATTCGTTATCATCAGAGCGATATTTGTTGCGATGGACTTTTGTCTCAGCGGTCTCTGTTTTTCCAGCTACGACAATTACAATTTCGCCACGAGCTTGATTTGCCGTAAAATAATCGCGAAGATTGCCTAAGGTGTCACGTTCTGTTGTATTGTGCAATTTTGAAATTTCACGGCACACGGCAGCCTGACGCTCATCGCCACAAGCCTCGGCGAGTTGAGCCAAAGTTTTAGCCAATCTCAGAGGAGACTCATATATAATAAATGTGCGATCATCTTCGGCTAACTTTGCGAGTCGTGTTGCACGACCTTTCTTTTGAGGCAAGAAACCTTCAAAGACAAATCTGTCACAAGGCAGACCGGAGTTGACCAATGCCGGCACAAACGCAGTAGCGCCCGGCAATGTCTCCACTTCAACATCTCGGCGGCGACATTCGCGAGACAACATAAAACCGGGGTCAGAAATGCCTGGAGTCCCTGCATCAGAGACCAAAGCAATATTTTCGCCGGCAACTATGCGATCAATGTATTTTGATGATGTCTCATGCTCATTAAACTTGTGGTGACTCGCCATCGGCGTATTGATGTCAAAATGTTTCATCAACACGGCACTTGTGCGAGTGTCTTCTGCGAGAATGAGACTGACACTCTTTAGCACCTCAACGGCACGCGGTGTCATATCATTGAGATTGCCAACGGGAGTAGGAACGATGTACAATTTTCCGCTCATATTCACTTGCTTTATGAGTTGAAATGTTTAGATATTATTGCCATAAAATCTACCACATCTTCGTTTTTAGCATCAAAGCCAAGGTCGTCATAGATATACTCTTTTGCCTCATCAAACGAATTCATAGCTATTATGAGATTGATGGTGTCAACAAAAGCTTCCTCACTGCCGCCAAAAAGTTCGCGTCTAAATCTAAATTTGTCATTGATGGTAAACGCTTTCTTTAAGTCCATAGCTTCCTGACGAGAAATCATTTCATCAACCTTTATGTTATTGGATGTCTCAGCAATAGATGTGTCGCTATTATCATCATTTACAATGGCCTCGACTTCGGGCATTTGTTCAGATAGCTGCTCAGTTTCAGGCTCAACATTCGGTTCAACTTCCGGCTCTATATCAGCTATTGGCATCTGTTGCTCTTCGAGCTGCTTCTCAGGCTGCTCTTCGGGCTGTTGCTTCTCAATAGGAGTATCAATAGTAGGCTCAACATCCGCGACAAAGTCTGTAACGGTTTCATGCTCTACATCAGCCACCTGATATACGAGCGTTTCTTCAGCCGTTTGCGACTCTGACTCAACCGGTTCTTTAATGCTGTCATATATTTCATTAAATTCGTTGATGCACTCATCTAAAGCAGCTTCTGCAGCTTCACTGTCACGCGCGACCAAGACTCTCAATAGTCCTTCAATCTTAATATTTAAGTCTATAAGTTTATTAATCTTATTCATGTTCTAATTTAAAAAGTTTTTAAAATCAGCTTTTCAATAGCCTCTCTGACTTGTGCACGAGGGCAAAAGAATCCGTTTACCATAACAACGATGACGTGAGACGGTTTGCCATCATCATCCAATCTATAACCGGCATAGCACTGAACAGCATTCACGCTTCCGGTCTTCATAGCGATATGACTTGCGGCTTTTGGATAGTTCACGAGGAATGATTTCATTGTGCCCTCTTTTGCTGCTCTTGGGAAGAAGTTGACATAGGTGTCAGCCATGTCGCTTTTTGCCATATATTCAAGAATGCCTCCAAGAAAAACCGGAGCTATCTTATTTGCTCTTGCTAATCCACTGCCATCTCTTATGATAGTGTACTTGCTGTCAACGCCTCGAGATGACCACAATTGTTGTTCTTGCTTGATAGCGTTAGAACGAGTATCGCCGGATTTTGTAGCACGAAGCATACCCTCAGCAAAAAGGTTGTCGCTTCTAACCATCAAGCTGTGCATTATATCTTCAGCCTTTGGCGATTTGTGAGTATAGATTGAAATCTCAGATTTGCCGCAGTCTTCAATATAATCATCTTTGAGCGTTATACCGTTTTTGCGAAGTGCATCCGTCAACTCAGCGACGAAAACAGTTGACGGGTCGGGCATTGATGTGTTGACAGACCACTTTGTGTTTTGGGTATCGGTTGTGAAAGCATAAATGTCGTTTGAGAACACTCCACGCAAGATATTATTACCTGCGTCAGACTTTTCAAGATAGACATTGATATCCGGCACATAGGGACGTGTCACCTCAGTAACAGGGAATAGCGTATAGTTATTATCCTTATAGTTAAATCCAAAAAGGCCCGCGCCATAAGCCCAAGCTATATCATCAACCTCCCATTCAGGCACGACGCCGGCGTCCTTCATCGGCTGCTCTACGACAATTTGTCCCTCAATAGCGCTGATGCCATTCTGTTTGAGGTGTGTCACGATAGAGTCGCAAAAGCCGTTGTATGCCTTGAAGCTTGTGCTTTCAAGCGTCGGATCGCCACAGCTGTAAACGATTAAGTCTCCATACCACTTTGACTTAGAGCCTGACACATAATCTCCTACAAGTTTACACTCTGTTTTAAAGCGGAAATCAGCGCCCAACAACGACAATGCAGTTGCCGTTGTCACGGTCTTCATTGTGCTTGCGGGAGTGAGAGCAAGTTTAGAATTACGTTCAACGATAACCTTATTATTACGAATATCCTTTATGTAAATACCGATAGTAGTAGCTTCCTCGCCCGCAATGCCCAATGTTGTTTCCGCATGAGAAGCAACAGATAGAGCTGTTAGAAGTGTAGCGACTATGATGCGATGAAAATTAATCCCGACCATTATCTATTTAATGATGAAAATTCAATGCAAAATTGATATTCATTAGTCAGATTTGACTGATACTCTGAATAACACTGCGAATTTACTAAAAATTTAGACTATATAATCACTTTTACAGACTTTTAATCGTCAAAAATAGATTTTTCAGGTCTAAAATGATAGATTATTGAGACTTATCACGTTCTTGGGCTAAATATCAGTCTAATTTTCTTAATTGAATTGGCATTACGATATATTGCCATTATTTTTGTAACTTTGCGACGTTAACTTCTAAAATCAATATCACACAGACTAAATCATGTTAAAACGATTCTCCATTATTATTTTAGCCTTGATGCTGTCATGCACATCACTGATGGCAGCGAGTAAGGTAGATACCATTAGAGTCGCCTTTATCGGCAATAGTTATACTTATTTTAACGAGATGCCAAAGTTAGTTCAAGAGTTGGCAAACGGTGTTGCAGGTAGCAACAAACGCTATGTCGATTATAAACAATTTACTCCTCCGGGCTGTGCGCTTAAACTCCATGTCAAAAATGATGAATTGATTAAGTCTCTCAAGCATGACAAATGGGATTATGTTGTTGTGCAAGAGCAAAGTGAAGCGCCATCCGTTCACACTGCAGATGTCGCTAAAGAGACATATCCTTATGCCGCTCAGATCTGCAAATATGCGCGTGAAGGCAACCCCGATGTCAAAATCATCTTCTACATGACATGGGGTCACAAAGACGGCACAAGCACGCCGGTTGAGGGTTATCCCCTACCCAACAGTTATGCAGGGATGCAGTTGAGACTTATGACAAGCTATTTGGAAATGGCTTATGACAATAACGCATGGTGTGCACCTGTCGGCATGGCATGGCAAAAGGTACGCACCGAGCGCCCAAACTTGCAACTCTATATGGCAGACCGCAGCCACCCATCGCTTGCCGGTTCATACTTAGCCGCCAACGTCATCTATACCACAATCATTCAATCAGGCTATCAGTCACAGTTCAACTCAACACTTGACCCGGAGCTTGCCGAGTATCTTCAACAGATGGCACAACGCACAGTTCTCGATAACCTCACGCTTATCAATATTAAACGCTAACCAAAGCAAATTAATTCAACCAAATAACACTTCAAATAAAACAATACGTAAATTTTTATGACGCATTTTTATCGCTACGTCTTGCTATGTGCCCCTGCCCTTGTCGGTATGCAGATGCAAGCAGCAACGCCAACCTTCCATGACCCGGAGTCAGTCGTTGAGCAATGGAGCAACGCCTCGACATCGCCAAAGGTCATAGATATTAACTTCTCAGACACGAGTTGGCCCAACACTTGGGGCGATTCCGGTTCCGGAATGCAATGTCCTGAATATAGTTCAGGCGTATATGTCAACGCTACGCTGTCAGTGCCGGTCGAAGGCTCTGAGGGAGTAAGCTACCCAATTCTCTTCCACAATTGTACCTTTGCGACCACAGCTTCTTATAATGGCTATGCAGCAGCTACAGCAGCATTCTCTCGCCAATATTATGAAGGGCAAAAGGCCACAAACTACAACGATTGGAAGCAAACAGGCCACAAGACTTATCTCGAGGACAATATCGAGTACAACGAAAAAGGCAAGCCTACCAAAGGTGAAGCCGGCTTTGTGCAGATGTGCCGCAACGCATCAGAGGACGGCGTGACATCGCTCCACGGATGGATGGAAATTGACCACATCCCATACGTAGAGCGCGTCCAGTGGTCATGGTCTTCAACATCATGGGGTCGCGGCATTAAGTGCGACATCAAAGTTGGTGACGGTGACTGGGAACCGCTCGTTTGGATGGGTTCAGAGAAGCAAAAGAAATATTACACAGTATTCTCTGACCAAGGCTACTTTATGGAAAATGTCATTGACAAACACGACGTGTCGTTGCGTTGGCGCATTTGGGACGGCGATGCAAGTTTTGGCAGCGAAGACCAAGTCGAAATCACCGAAAGCGGTGTTGATTGGCAAGCTATTGACCCCCTGGCACAACGCCAAGCAGCACGTGTTCACAAGATTCAAATCTTCGGTGACAACATCACAGCCGAACAAGCGGCTTATGCTTTAGCTAATCCGGTAAACGACATTGGTGAAGCATCAGATTTGTCAAATTTTGGATTCTCTACAGGCGATGACAGCGCGACAGCCGCTCCTGATGAAGCAGCACCTACCACATTATTATATGTCAATCAGAATGGCTCCGGAGACTATACCACCATTCAATCGGCAATAGATGCAGTAGCTGACGGCACACGAGGCATCATCTACATCGCGCCGGGCGTTTATGAAGAAAATCTTTATGCCGGGACAAAGGATAACCACAACAAATATATCTCTCTTATCGGCTCAGATGCAGCAACGACAATCTTGACATCAAGTGTTGACCGTGGCAGCAACAACAGCGATAAGACCTATCTCGACTGCGCGGCACTCAATGTCTTCACAGACCGCTTCTATGCCGAAAATCTGACAATACGCAATACATCCGGCAATGTAGGTCAAGCTGAAGCATTGTTCACCAACGGTGATGCTCATATATTCAAGAACTGTATTCTTTCAGGCTACCAAGACACCTATAAGGCGAATGTTGGCTCTCGCGGCTATTTCACTAACTGTACAATTTCAGGAGCAACAGACTTCATCTATGACGGTGGACTTGAATGGTTTGAGAATTGTAAAATCGTTTGTGTAAAAGGCAGCGGTTACATCACAGCACCGGCAGAATCAAGTCTCACACTTGCAAAGACTTTCTATCCGGAACTCTCTTCAGACCTTTTTCACGCAGGTTTATTCTTCCGCAATTGCGAAGTAACAGCCGAAGACGGTGTGGCTAACGGCGTCTACTACCTCGGACGTCCGTGGAAAGAGAACTCAGGTGCAGCATTCCTGCGTTGCCGTTTGGGTTCACATATAAACGCTCTCGGTTGGAAAAGTTGGGATGGTGCAGAATCAAGTGCCTCACTCTATGAATACAAGAACATAGACTCAGCCGGGGCTTTAGTTTCGACTGACGGTCGCGCATCATTTGGCAAACAAGCTACGGATGCCGAGGTTGAAGCATACTTCACCCCGGAATTTCTTTTCGGCAAAGCGTCTAAGGTGTCATTTGACTACGAGTCAATCTTGCGCGGTGCTGCTGCTCCGTCAAACTTCGTAATCACTCCGAGTGCAATTGATTGGGAGAGCGATGAGAACGCTGTTGGATATATCGTATATCGTAACGGCGAATTTGAAGCGATGACAACTGATGCAAGTTACAATTTGCCTGAAGATTCTACAGCAAGCGACTTCAGCGTAGCTGCAATTTCTCGTCACGGTGTCGTATCTACTGCCGTTCAAGCTACAGGCGCACAACGTGTCCTTGCATTCCCGACAGCAGAAGGCTTCGGCAAATTTGCTACAGGCGGTCGCGGTGGCAAAGTTGTTAAAGTAACAAAGCTCACCGATGACAGCTCAGAAGGCACACTCCGTTGGGCATTTGACCAATATAAAGATGAGCCTATCACTATCATATTTGAGGTAAGCGGTCAGATTGCTTTAGCATCTGAATTGCGCATCAACCGTGCCAATTGGACACTCGCCGGACAAACAGCTCCCGGTGAAGGTATTGCCATCACTCGCAACAAAGTTAACCTTGGTGGCTCACAAAATTTCATCGTCCGCAATGTCCGCTTCCGTATCGGTCAAAAGAATCTCGCCGGAGATATCCAAGCCGAAAACGCATTGGGAGCCGAGAACTGCTCCAACTTCATCTTTGACCACTGTTCATTTGGTTGGTCAGTTGAAGAGAATATGAATACAGCCGACTCACACTTCTTGACTGTACAATATTCAATCGTTCACGAAGGTCTATATAACGCAGGACACTCTAAGGGCGCACGTGGTTATGGCAGTCAATGGGGTGGTTCACCAGCCACTTACCACCACAACCTCCTCGCGCACAACAATTCACGTTCAGCACGTCTCAACGGTGCTCGCGGCGAGGACTATGTAGTCTTTATGGAATATGCCAACAACGTGAACTACAACTATGGCTCACGCGGCAACTGCTATGGTGGCGAGAACACTGCCGCGATTTCAGAATACAACGGTTTGAACTCTGCTCATGAGTGTAACTTCATGAACAACTACTATAAACCCGGTCCTAACTCTGACGCAAACAGTGTGGCATTCGTCAAATCATCTTATGCCCGCGACGGCGCGACTTCATGGGCACCGGCAAAATGGTATATCAATGGCAACGTAGCCGAAGGCTTCGCTTCAGCCACAGCTGATAACTGGACTGCTGTTGAGGTTGAAACTTACAAATTAGCAGACATCCGTTCTGATGAACGTATCGTAACACAAACTCCGTGGTATCGCTACACCGTTAACCCCGTTGGCAGCTATGTTCCCGAACAGTATATGCTCTATAATATCGAGAGCGCCGAAGATGCCTTTAAGACTGTCGTTGAGAAAGCAGGAACTATCAACCGTGACGCTGTTGAACGCCGTGTTGCAGATGAAGCAGCCAACGGCACTACACACTACAAAGGTTCAAAGGCTGACGGTATCATCGACACTGAAAGTCAAGCTGAAGGTTTCTTTGAATATGCCGATGACTACACCGTGCCGACAGACACCGATGCTGACGGTATGCCTGATGAATGGGAGGAAGCCAACGGTCTGAATCCATCAGTAGCGGATAATAACCGAGTAAATGCAGACGGCTACACCGCTCTCGAAGTTTATCTCAATTCACTCATGGGCGAAGATATGGATACCAACTTCAGCGCAACAGGCGTTTCTAAGAACTTGGTTCGCACACAAGCCACATACGACTCAGTTAACCACATTCTGACAGTTGAGGCTGACGCAGTAGGTGCACGTCTCGAAGTATATAGCACAGATGGTCGTCTCATTAGCGTTCAACGTATCTCACAAGAGCAGACATCACTTGCCAATCTCTCAGCAGGTGTTATCCTTATCCGCGTCAGCGGCTCTAAGATTACACCGGTCGTTATGAAGGTCAATAGATAAGCTGTCGTTATAAAATTAAGCGAGGCAAAACATTCACCCATGCGGTGGATATTTTGCCTCGTTTTTTT
>CAYYAA010000009.1:0-33106 GCA_964469875.1 uncultured Bacteroides sp. | reverse complement strand
ACATTGCCGGCAACGGTGAGCCTCACCTCGGCAACTGGATTTCGGGCATTCCCTTCATTGACAATGCTCGTCTCGGCGACCAATCACAGCTTCCTGATGAGTATGGCAAAGGCAACAAAGGCCACAACGTATTCTATATGTTGCCGCTCTTGCTCGGCATCATTGGTCTACTTTGGCAGGCACTTTACCGCCATAAATTTGACCAACGCCGCGGCATCGAACAATTCTGGGTCGTATTCTTCTTGTTCTTCATGACCGGCATTGCCATCGTGCTTTACCTCAACCAGACACCCGGTCAGCCGCGTGAACGCGACTATGCTTTTGCCGGTTCATTCTATGCTTTCGCTATATGGATTGGTCTCGGTGTTCCTGCAATTGCAGCTTTACTCAAGGACCTTATGACCAAGAAAGCCAAGAAGGGCGATGCCAAGACAGCCGAAGTCGTCACAGCCAACGATGACAGCGAGACTGCAAATTGGCTGACTGCCGCCATTGCTATCGTAATAGGCATCGCAGTGCCACTGCAAATGGTGTCACAGACATGGGATGACCACGACCGCTCAGGCCGCTACACCTGCCGTGACTATGGCATGAACTACCTCAGCTCTCTCGACAAAGACGCTATCATCATCACCTATGGTGACAACGATACATTCCCATTGTGGTATGCCCAAGAGGTCGAAGGTTATCGCACCGACGTGCGCGTTGTCAACTCGTCATACCTGACAACAGATTGGTATGCCAACCAATTGACACACCCCTACTACGAAGCTAAGGCTATTGACATGTATGCTACACCCAACGACTATCGCTACGAGCGAATGGGTTGGAACTACGTCATTCCGATGTCAGACACTATCGTTGATGCAGAGGTGGCTTTACGCTCACTCTACGCTTCTGACCCGACTCAAATCGGCGCTCCCTACGTGACATACGACAAAATCATCTTCCCTGCCGACACCGCTACAACATTGAAACACTTCGGCATCACACCCGGACGTGCCGACTACGATGTTATCGCGCCATATTACTCTGACATTCAAATCAATATGGCAGAATCAGGTCGCGGCATGAGTCTCTATCGCGTTCTTGCCCTCGATATGCTATCTAACAGCATTAAGAATGGCTGGAATCGTCCAATCTACTTCGCTACAACCGTACCGACATCACAATATCAAGGCTTCAGTCCCTACTTGTCATCAACAGGTATGGCTTATGAGGTGACACCATTCCCCAATGCACCCGTCTCTGTTAATGTCGAGAAGGCCTACGAGAATATTCTCAGCAAATTCCGCTGGGGTGGACTTGATGCCAAAGACGCTGACCGTCTCTACCTTGATGAAACAGTACGACGCATGGCTGCCTCTACACGTTCAGGTGTCTACACCACCATCGAGGAATTGATGACCACCGGCGAACTGCCCGCATCAGCATGGGCTAAGAAGCACGCTGCCGAGGTCGGTGAGAGCGTTCCTGAGACACGCTATGACATGGCGCTCCGCCTGCTTGATTTAGTTCAAGAGAAAATACCTGCATCACTCGTGCCCTACGATGGTATGTTGGGTGTTTACATCGCTCGCGACTACTACGAGCTATATTGTGTAACAGGTGACACCAAGATGCTTGACAAAGCCGAGAAGCTGCTTGACAATGACGCTAAGCGTTATGCTCAGCTCATCAAATATGCAACAACACTCAGCCAAAGCAATCTTAACGCGCTCGGCAGAACAGACACCTACGCTCTGCAATATCTCAACACCGTGCTCACACTGAAAAACCGCATTGCCCTCGTCCGCAAACTCCCCGAAGACTCTGAGCTACATGAGGCATTGTTAGTAAGACCTGAGTTTGAGATTGACTTGCGCGTTGCTCCGCTGATTTATATCGACAGCATCGACCAAGCCACACTTGACAAACAAGCTGAAAACTTCAGCGGTCAAGAGGCTTATGTCATTGATGAAGCATCAACCCTGCTCGCTGCCCACAAAGCTGCCGGCATAGATGCTCACAAATACACCAACGAACTTGCAAAGCAATACGGCATCAACATCGACCGCTGGTTGCACTTGCTCAAATACTAACATCATGCGGAGGTCACACTCCAACGTGACCTCCGCTTAACATACGAAGGACAGAAGGACAAGTATATATCATGCTCACCTTTTGTTCTTTTGTTTTTTACATACGCTTATGTTTATCGAACAACCGCCATTGTTTTACCGTCTGCTCTTCCCGGAAGCCACATGGCGCATCAAACGCCGCCGCGCCAAGAAGGTGGTATATCTGACTTTTGACGATGGCCCTATTCCTGAGGAAACGCCGTGGGTGCTTGACGTACTCGACCACTATGGCATCAAAGCCACATTCTTTATGGTCGGTGACAACGTAAGGCGACACCCCGAATTGCTCGAAGAAGTGCGTCGCCGCGGTCACAGCGTCGGCAATCACACCATGCACCATCTGCAAGGTATGCGCACAAAAACCTCTCACTATATGGCAGACATCGCCGAAGCCGAAGCTCTCATCAAAAGTCCGCTATTCCGCCCTCCTCACGGCATTATCCGTTGGAAGCAAGCCCGCGCTATCAAGGAGCAATACAACATCATCATGTATGACCTCGTAACACGCGACTACTCGCGACAACTATCACCGGAACGCGTCTTAGATAATGTCAAACGCTATGCGCGCAACGGCTCCATAATCGTCTTTCACGACTCGCTGAAAGCATCTAAAAATATGCGTTACGCCATGCCTCGCGCAATCGAATGGCTCTTAGAACAAGGATATGAGTTCCTGCCACTGCCCATGTAATATTGACAAAGAATTAGTGCGAAAACTCGCACTTGACGCCGGCGCTTTTCGCGTCGGCTTTGCCACCGTTGACCTCGTTGACGACAATGCGGTCAATGCCTACAACGAGCGCATCGCAGGCGGATGCTTCGGCGAAATGGATTACCTTAAACGCAACAACGACATACGCCGCGACCCACGGCTACTGCTAAACGGTGCACAAACAATCATCTGCTGCGCCTTCAGCTATCATCAACCCACATCACACCCCTATATCGCAGACTACGCTTTAGGAGACGACTATCACGACGTCTTGCGTCGGCGACTCAACGACTTCTGCGAGAAAATAAAAGCCCACTATGGCGGCGATACACGCGTCTGCATCGACTCTGCGCCACTGCGTGAACGCTACTGGGCTGTGCGTGCCGGATTAGGCGTAATCGGACTTCATGACCAGCTTATCATCCCCGGAGCAGGATCACGCTTTTTCCTCGCCGAAGTGCTGTGGACCTGCCCGACAGAGCCTGATGCGCCATTAGAGCCAAACACCTGCCTGAGATGTGGCGCTTGCGTCAAAGCATGTCCCGGCAAAGCCCTTGACGGCAAAGGCGGTTTAGATGCACGCCGCTGCCTATCATACCTCACTATCGAATATCGTGGCGAATTTACAACTGACACACCCGCCATGACAGGATACTATGGCTGCGATATATGCCAACGAGTGTGCCCTATGAATCACACTGCCACCCCACCCGATTGCTTAACCGAATTTACGCCACGCGAAACTCTCGCCACACTCACGCCCGAACACGTCACTGAGATGACACAAGAAGAGTTTAGCCGCATTTTTAAAGGCAGTGCCATTAAGCGCACAAAGCTCGCAGGCCTCGTGCGCAATGCCAAACAAATTGGTGAAACAGGCAAAAACGGCAAATAAAATTTTGGTGAAATGCCCCATTTTGCCAAAATAAATTTTGGTGTTTTCGGGTAAATATATTATATTTGCGCCATAATCACGTGAAAAATAGACGATTATGGCACAGACATTCAAACGCAAGCTCTACGATGATATGCTGAAGTGGAAAAACACACGCCACGGCAGCACCGCACTACTGATAAAAGGCGCACGTCGCACGGGCAAGTCAACAATCGCAGAGACATTCGCCAAGAACGAATATAAGTCGTATATTCTGATAGACTTTTCTATTGCCGGCAAGGATACGACTTCACTATTTGACGACTTATCCGATTTGAATTTTCTGTTCCTTGCTCTGCAAGCAAACTACCAAACAAAGCTATATGAGCGCGAATCAGTAATCATATTTGACGAAGTACAACTCGCGCCGAAGGCCCGCCAAGCAATCAAGCACCTTGTCAGAGACGGCAGATATGACTACATCGAAACAGGCTCATTGCTTACGCTAAAACGCAACGTCAAAGATATTGTCATTCCAAGCGAAGAAACGCGTCTAACGCTTAATCCTTTGGATTATGAAGAATTCCTATGGGCAACAGGTGATGACATCTCCATGAGCCTTATAAGAGCCTCATTTGAAGCGAAACGCCCACTCGGTGATGATCTGAACCGACGTTTAATGCGATATTTCCGCCTTTATATGCTTATCGGCGGTATGCCTCAAGCTGTGAACGCATATCTCGAAACAAATAATTTGGAGGATGTCGACACGGTGAAACGCGAAATCATCGAATTATATATGGATGACTTTCGCAAAATCGACTCTACCGGCAAAGCTTCATTGCTGTTCTCAGCAATACCAGCCGAACTCAATAAGAACACATCTCGCTATAAGGTTTCAAACGTGGTCGAAGCCGGAAATTCTAATCGTACATCTGAAATACTGATGGACATGATTGACTCCATGACAGTAAACATCTGTTATCACGCAAATGACCCTGCCGCCGGGCTATCGTTGCACCGTGACACGGATAAATTCAAGCTCTTTATGGCTGATACGGGTTTGTTTATAACATTGGCATTTATGGATAAGAGCTATACCGACAATGTAATTTACACCAAGATTTTGTCGAACAAACTTGATACTAACTTGGGGTATATCTACGAGAATGTTGTAGCTCAAATGCTAATTGCTTCAGGATATAATTTGTTCTACTATACCTTTGCCAAGCCCAACGACAACAATCACTACTACGAGCTTGACTTTCTGCTGACGCACCGCGATAAAATATGCCCGTTAGAGGTCAAGTCATCCGGCTACAAAACGCACAAATCACTTGACGCTTTCCAAGACAAATACTCGTCACGTATATCTCAGCGTTATCTGATTTACACCAAAGATTTACGCAAGGAGCAAGACATTATCTGCGTCCCGGCTTATATGACGCCACTGCTATAATTAGCCCAATTAGGCTAATTACAACGCCCTCTTACACGGTCTCTAATGAGATGATTGTATCTAAGATAGCCATTGCATCGCTGACGGTGTGGACATCGTCGATAGAGAAGCTGCGGCGACCTTGCTTCTCGCGGATTTTTACGCGCTGTGTATGGTCACAAGCATAATGCAATAGGCGACCAAACATCGGCGACTGATAATAAGCCTTGTTACTCTCGTCTACGAAATAGAGATACATTATATCTTGCTTAATCATGACTTTCTCTATACCTAAACGGCGAGCAAGACGGCGCAAACGCGGTATGCGCAATAGTTCCTCAGTGACTTCGGGAATATGACCGAAACGGTCTTCGAGACGGCTGCGGAAGGCTTGCAAATCACTATCTTGCTCGATGTTGTCGAGTTCTTGATAAAGGGCTATACGCTCACTCTCCTGCGGAACATAAGTAGCAGGGAGCAGGAGCTCAAGATCACTCTCAAACACACAGTCAGCGACAAATTCTTCGGCGTTCACTGACGTCGTTTCAGCTTGCATCACATCAGCAAATTCCTCTGTACGCAATTCCATCACCGCCTCTTTTAGTATCTTCTGATAAGTCTCATAGCCAAGGTCAGCAATAAAACCGCTCTGCTCGGCACCAAGCAAATTGCCGGCGCCGCGGATGTCGAGGTCTTGCATCGCAATATGTATGCCTGACCCAAGGTCTGAAAAGCTCTCTATCGCCTGCAAACGGCGACGTGCGACAGGGGTCAAGGGATTGCCCGGCGGCACCATAAGATAGCAGAATGCCTTGCGCGAGCTGCGTCCGACACGTCCGCGCAATTGGTGGAGCTCACTAAGTCCGAAGTTTTGAGCATTATTGACAATGATAGTATTGACATTTGGCATATCAATGCCGCTCTCAACAATAGTTGTCGCCAAGAGTATGTCATAATCATGCGCAGCAAAGTCTATGATTGCCTTCTCCAAATTCTCAGGTGGCATTTGTCCATGCGCCACAATTGTGCGAGCATCCGGGACAAGGCGTTTAATCATATTTTCAAGGTCATAAAGTCCCTCGATGCGGTTGTTGATAATGAATACTTGACCGTTGCGTGAAAGCTCAAAATTGACAGCTTCGGTGACAATATCATCACTGAGTGTGGTGACAGAGGTCAGAATAGGGTAACGGTTTGCCGGTGGCGTTGTGATAGCCGAGAGGTCACGCGCTCCCATAAGAGAGAACTGTAAGGTGCGCGGGATAGGGGTGGCACTCATCGTCAATGTGTCGATATTGACTTTGAGCTGTTTAAGTTTCTCTTTAACGGCGACACCAAACTTCTGTTCCTCGTCAATTACCAACAATCCGAGGTCTTTAAATTTGACAGATTTGCCTATAAGTTTGTGCGTGCCTATAATGATGTCTATCTTGCCTGAAGATAGCGATTCGAGTATTTCCTTGGTCTGTTTGGCTGTACGCGCACGAGACAAATAATCAACTCTCACGGGCAAGTCTTTGAGACGCTCGCTAAAGGTCTGATAGTGCTGATATGCCAATACGGTTGTCGGCACAAGCACAGCGACTTGTTTGCCGTCTGTTGCGGCCTTAAATGCGGCACGGATAGCGATTTCGGTCTTGCCGAAGCCGACATCTCCACAGATTAGGCGGTCCATCGGTCTCTCGCTCTCCATATCGGCTTTGACAGCCTGTGTCGCGGTCAATTGGTCGGGGGTATCTTCATAAATGAATGATGCCTCAAGCTCTTGTTGCAAGTATGAATCAGGCGAAAAGGCATAACCTTTCTCATCTTTACGCTTGGCATACAGCATGATGAGGTCACGCGCAATGTCTTTAAGTTTTGATTTTGTACGATCTTTGAGTTTGCCCCACGCGCCCGAGCCGATGCGATTAATCTTTGGCGGCACACCCTCCTTGCCACGATATTTGGCGAGTTTATGCAGGGCATGGATGGACACAAAGATGATGTCATTGTTTTGATAAACGAGTTTAATCATCTCCTGAGTGCGACCGGCAACATTGGTTCGCAACAATCCGGCAAATTTGCCCACGCCATGGTCTACATGGACGATATAGTCTCCGACTTCAATCTGACTCAGTTCCTTTAGCGACAGCGCAAGTTTGCCTGAACGCGCACGGTCACTCTTCAGCGTGTACTTGTGGAAGCGGTCAAAAATCTGGTGGTCTGTGAAGACACAAGCTCGCGTCACATGGTCAACAAAACCTTCGTGAAGTGTTCCGTCAATAGGCGTAAATTTTATATCATCGCCACGGTCTTCAAATATCACTTGCAAACGCGCAAATTGCTTGGGGTTGTCACTGAGTATGTAGAGAGTGTAACCTTCGGCGAGCATTCGCTTAAATGTGTCGCTGATAAGGTCAAAGTTCTTGTGATAAATGCCTTGCGGAGAGCAACTGAGGTCGAGAGCTTGCACCGGTGACTTTTCAGGCATTGCCGCTGCCGTAAAATGCAACTTCTTGAAGTCTGCAAACTTTGCAGCAAACTGCTCGGCATCAACGACCTGTTGCATAGCATTAGGGTCACCTTCATCTGCCACAGCCGCACTTGACGAAAATGTCTCTCCGGCAATAGCTTGAATACGACCGAGTAGGGCATTAGCATCTCTGACAGCAATAATCGTTTTATCCGAGATAAAATCCAACAACGACTCTCCACGGACTTGCTGAACGACATTTGCCGTGACTGCTATCTGCTCAAGACGCTGCTCTGACAGTTGCGTCTCAATGTTGAATGTTCTAATAGAATCTATCTCGTCGCCAAAGAAGTCTATGCGATAAGGCAGGTCAAAAGAGTAGCCATATATATCAAGAATCGAGCCGCGCACAGCGAAGTGTCCCGGCTCATACACATAATCAACTTCAACAAAGCCATTCTCACGCAGCCACACTTCAGCCTTTGTCAAGTCAACAGTCTCACCTACTTTGAAGTGCAAAGTATGCTCATCGAGGGCCTTACGCGACGCCACGCGCTCGGCAAGAGCTTCGGGATAGCTCACAACAAAGCGCAAAGACTTATCCTCATTTAAGCGCGTGAGAGTCTCTGTGCGCAGCACCTGATTGGGCGGGTCTATTTGACCATATTTGATGTCACGCTTATAGCCTGATGGCAGCATGGCAACGACTTCTTCACCGAGCAATCGGCATAGGTCATAATAAATATATCCGGCATCATCGAGAGAATCTCCAATGATAAGCATCGGCACTTTGCAGCGCGGCAAACCCGCAAGCAAGAGCGCCGGCGACGAACCGGCGAGGTTATAAAGTGTCGCATCTTTAGCCGATGCCGTCAGGCTTTTGAGAGCCTTGGCGCGTGCATCGGTCATGAACGACTGACACAGTTGACTGACCGTCATGGCTATGTAATTATTATTTCTTAGTTGTTGGTTTTAATATTGAACGATAACGCTCTGTGTCAAGCAGGAGCGCACGCGCAGCCTCTACTTTTGCATCATCGCGGATAGAGCGTTTAACCATATCTGACTCAGAGTAATAACGGTCTGTTATCTCATAGTCGAGCATATCGGTAATAGCTTTGCGATTAAACTCAAGGTCGTGGTCGAGATTATGTTTAAGCATACCGGCAAGGATGTCAAACTGAGCAGCCACAGAGTCTGTCATATAGCCCTCAAGTTTCGCAGCATCACGCAGGTAGTCAAGTCCGCTCTCGCACATCTTGTCATATTTAAACTTATCGGGGTCAAGAAAAGCCTTGAACTCGTTGAAGATTGTATCTGTAACCTCAAACGTATCAGCATCAGAAATTTGCGGTGTCCGTGAAGCATATTTCGTAGCGAAGTCATAAGCCCAAAGGTCCGCAGCTATATTATAGAGCAAACGATTGCTTGCCGAATCCTTCATCTCAACATCCGGACTGATGCCACCACCGTCTCTCACCTCTCGGCCGGCCTTAGTGTGATAGACATTTGTCAAACTATCAGGAATACGCGCCACAGTGCCGTCTGGGTTGCGATGTGAATAGTCTATGGCTTGTATAAGGCGACCGCTGGGGATGTAATAGCGTGCCACTGTGATTTTCAAAAGACCATTATTAGGCAACGGACGAGTGTTCTGCACAAGACCTTTGCCATAAGAGCGTTCACCCATGATAACGGCGCGGTCAAGGTCTTGCATTGAGCCTGACAAGATTTCTGAAGCTGAAGCTGTGCCGTCATCAACAAGCATAACCAACGGCAGGTCGGCAGCTATCGGCGATGATGTTGTCTTATAAATCTTCTCATTGGCATTGTCACGTCCACGCATACGCACTATCTCTGTTCCTTTGCTAACAAAATTTGAAGCAATCTGAACGGCACTCTCCAACAGGCCGCCGCCATTGTCTCGCAAGTCTATAATCAAGCCTTTGAGAGACGTTGTGCGCTGCATATTAGTGATTGCATCTTTAACAGAACGTGCACTGCTCTCATTGAAGGTTGTGAGCTTGATATACCCCACACCGCCATCGAGAATGCCATAATAAGGCAGCGGATCGACCTTGATAGAGCCACGCACGATGTCAAACTTCAAAAGAGAATCTGCAGAGTAGGGGCGTTGCACCTCAACAACGACGTGTGTTCCCGCTTGTCCGCGAAGACGTTTGCTGACATCAGAGACAGCCATATCCTTAGTGACAGCCTCTCCGTCAATAGCTTTTAAAATATCGCCATGTTTGATGCCGGCATTGCGGGCAGGAGCATTCCATCGCGGTTGGCTCATGATAACATCACCATTAGAGCGGCGCATGATAGACGAACCGATACCACCATATTGACCTGACGAAATAGACAAAATCTCGTCCTGCTCATCTGTGGGATAATATTCAGTATATGGGTCAATGCGTTGAAGCATCGCATCTATCGCTGTACGTATAGACTTTGTCGCATCAATCGTATCGACATAATTTGTTTGCAATTCTTTATATAACGCATTAAAAATAGAGAGGTTACGCATAACCTCGGTCTTATTTGACGCTGTGCGCGCAGCGGTCATAGGCACAAGGCTCACAAGGAGAGAGACACCTAAAAGGCTCAGGAATAGTTTTTTCATCGTCTATATAGTCTTTTGATACAGCGAAGTTACGCATTTATAAACAAATTAGCCATAGTTTTCTGCCAAAAAGGACAAAAAATCCATTATTTTTAATATTTTTCGCTTGTAAATTTGCATAATTCAAAACAAGGTTGTAATTTTGCAACGCAATTCCCAAAGGGGGATAGGCAATCCGCTTCAATAGCTCAGTCGGTTAGAGCATCTGACTGTTAATCAGAGGGTCGTTGGTTCGAGTCCATCTTGAAGCGCAAAACCATTCACATTTCGTCTTAACTCATTTTTTGCTTCAATAGCTCAGTCGGTTAGAGCATCTGACTGTTAATCAGAGGGTCGTTGGTTCGAGTCCATCTTGAAGCGCAGAAATCTTCGTAATAGTGATATTGCGAAGATTTTTTGTTTTATATCGGCCTATACCTCGCAATTACATCGAACTTTACGGGGACGTAGGCTGCGCCGTAAAAGTTCAAAAAAAAAGCAGCAATTCCCTACCCCGCTCAGAATACCTTCTAACGCACTTTTAGCACGAAATCAAACCTAAATCGAGTAAATTGATGCGATTTAGGTTTGATTTCGTGCTAAAAACCGCTCCGTTTCCAAAGAAAATATATTATCTTTGCAGCAAATACCATTGCAAAAATGACAAACAAACTAATCGCAAGACACGAAGAATGTGACACACTGAGCAGGTGTATGTCTTCTGACGAATCTGAGTTCGTAATCGTTTGTGGCCGTCGAAGAATTGGCAAGACCTTCCTCGTCGAACAATTCTTTGAAGGACAATATGATTTCAAATTTGTCGGTGGGCACAACCTGCGCACACGCAACCAACTCAACACCTTTGCAAAGGCTCTCAAAGAGTATTCAGGGACAAAATACGAGCCTTTCAAAGATTGGCTTGAAGCATTTGACGCACTTGAAGATTATCTCGACAGCCTTCCCAAGGAGAAGCGCAAAGTTATATTCATTGATGAAATGCCGTGGATAGATTCACGACGATCTAACTTCATCAACGCTCTCGAATATTTTTGGAATGGCTGGGCTGCTCAGCGTGGCGATATCGTCTTAGTCTCTACAGGCTCCGCAACGTCATGGATGACAGACAAGCTCATCAAAAACAGGGGCGGTCTGCATAATCGCATTAGATACCGCATTTACCTAAAGCCCTTTAACCTTAAAGAGACAGAAGAATATTTGCTCAGTTTAGGCATAAATTGGGACAGATACCAGATTTTACAGGCTTATATGCTTACCGGTGGAGTGCCTTACTATCTCAAAATGCTTAATCCACAACTAAGTTTAGCACAAAATATTGACAGCCTCTGCTTCAACGAGACCGGGCAACTGCGCTATGAATTTGATGAACTTTACAACGCGATCTTTGTTGAATCCGAATCCTACATTGAGGTTGTCAAGAAACTATCTGAGAATAAATCCGGTCTTACTCGTTCTGAAATATGCGAAAAGACAAGTCTCAACGGCTCTTTCTTATCTCGCATATTGACCAATTTGGAGCGCTGCAACTTTATAGACAAATTTTATCCTTTCGGTAATAAGAAAACGCCTGTTGTCTATCGTCTGACAGATTTCTACACCCTATTCTACTTCAAATTTATCGAGCATGACAAGTCTAAAGATGATAATTGGTGGACTCATCACTTGACATCTGCCGGCGTGCTTTCTTGGATGGGACTGACATTCGAGAATATCTGCCTATTACACCATAAGCAAATAAAAAAAGCATTAGGCATATCAGGTATGGCGACAGAAGTCTCTACGTGGCGTAACAAAGCTGAGGAGGAGTTCAATCTGCCCGGAGCTCAAATCGACCTTATCATCGAGCGTGCCGACCGCATCATACATCTGTGCGAAATAAAATTCAGCAATGACAAGTATGTAATAACAAAAGATTATGAGGACCGACTGCGAGAACGGAGCAGTTTGTTCAAATTAAAAACCAAAACTAAAAAATCTTTAGTTAACACATTTATCACAACATTCGGTGTTGCGAATGGCAAACACCATAGCATCGTTGACAGCGAAATAACGATGGATGAACTCTTTGCTTGACCGCCGGCGTGTGAGGTTTGATTTTTCTGACCTCTCACTCGAAGGTCGGTGAGAAATCGAATTCTGACGAGGTTAATTTTATGCAATAATACAGCTAAATATATGTGATTAAGGCCGTTGCTAACAACAATATGATTACATGAAAAATGCGCCAAAAATTTTTTGACGCATTTTTTTAGAAGTCACTAAAGAGTTTTGGTCGAATGAGGATGCCAACGCGGAGCTGAGAGTGAAATTTGTTGTACTCCAACAAGCCCTCGCCATAACCATTGTAATATTGCAGGAACAAGAACTGGTTATCCTTGCGCGATATGCGATAAGCAAGGTCAACGATTGTATTATAATTTAAGTTCCAGCCACGCCGCTTAACGAGCGTCACGCCACCGCAAAAGCGATTATTGATTGAAAGCATTTGCATACCGACTTGATAGATGCCGCTATAATCGAGTATGTCTTTGTTGTTCATACCGTCAATGATTGGTATCCATGCCTTACCGTGAATCATAAGACTACGGTCAACAATTACGTTAGCTGCAACCGAAATTTTATTCCATGAACGAGACTCATCGCCATCACGTCCGTTGCTTTCGTGCTCAAGCAGGAAGGTCAGTTTGCCGATAAATTTGTTTTTGACAAAGAGCGGGCGAGTCAAACCAATACCGGGGTTGAAGTTGAGGTCTGTCATTGGCAGTGACTCTTCAAACACGTTCCAAAAACATTTTTGGGAGTAAAAAAGGTAGAGGTAAGAGCCGCCTAACAACGTGGCGCGTGTCAAGCGCTGAGCTATAGAGATTTGAAATTTGACGTTTGTATTGGAGCGCGTTGGAGTGTGTCCGATTGGCGGGCCGCCGATAAAATAGTTATCCTTGTATAATCCGAAATATGGTTGGTCTTTAAAGTCACGACGTATGCTGTCGGTGTCAAATCGTTTGCCATCATTGGACACAATTTGAGCTGACAATAGAGGTGTGAGTGTAATTGCTATTATAACTGTTAAAATGAAGCGTTTGAGCATCAGTAATACGCGCTGTTTGGATTTTGTATGCAAAGTTAGTAATTGTGTATGCTTTAGCCAAAGGCACAGCCTACTTATATCCGTTTCGGAAAACATTTAGGCAATTTTGTCTAATTTCTTATTACAAAAAGTACAATGGTCAACAATAATAAAGAAATTGCGGCCGTTTTGTTGACCAATAGCCGATATAGCTTTGAAAATCTGTCGGGACTCGCCTCGACTATGATATATAGCAATGCTATCGGCGAGGCGATAAATATAAAACTGTTATACTGCCAAGCTTCACTAAACCTGCCGTTCAGCAAGGCGTGTAAGGCTCGCTGGCTGCCGCAACCGGGGCAATTAAGCCCGGTCAACGCCTTAAACGGACAGCGCAGGAGCGGCTGGGTTGTAGGGTCGTAATATTTGAAGTAAAAGATGGCGACAACTACAGCCGCAAGGACTATAGTTGCCGCCATGATTATCTTCACGCGGTTCATATTGCTGATAACAACGAGTAGATAAACATCATCGGCACTCCTAAAGCAATGGCAATGATAATAAGCCATTGGGTAACATTTGATGCTGCACGCGCACCGCTTTCGTCGCCTTGGTTATTGCGTATTATCGTGATGATAGAGCCAACCAATGCGGCAATACTAAAGGGTGACAGGCAACAGCAGATGTTAAGGACAATAGACCATCCGAGATATGTCTTTGCGGTTGCGACCTTGCGTAATCCGGGACTGCCAACAAATTCGGCGTTCTCCGGCTCTATATCTTGCTGAGGTTCAACAGTTGATTCAACATCGTGATTATCAACCGATTGATAACCATCGGCAAAGAGGTGACAAGTCGCAGGCGCTTCGCCGGCGGGCATCCATTGCTCCAAGCCGTCATACCACACAGGTGTTTCGGCTGTGATATTAATCTTAGACAGCTCGTCCAAGGTGAATGGCCCTTGCTGAGAATTGCCAATGTAAATCCAAATTTTCATTGATATCAGAATATATAAATCCTTATATTAGAAGAACTTAACTTCCTCGCCAAGGATAGATGACAACAAGTTGTTAGCCAAGCGGCTTGCACCGATGCGGAAGTATTCATTGGTCAACCATTCTTCGCCGAGAACTTCCTTTATCACGGTGTAATATTGCACAGCCTCTTGAGTTGTTGCAACGCCACCTGAAGCCTTAAAGCCTACCATTGTGCCAGTCTTCTCGTAGTATTCTTTGATACATTTTGCCATGACATAAGCGGCTTCGAGAGTAGCGCCGGGGTATTCCTTACCGGTAGAGGTTTTGAGGAAATCAGCGCCGCTATAGAGCGAAAGGATAGATGCGTTCTTGATGTCTTTAGCTGTCTTCAACGCGCCTGTCTCAAGGATTACTTTTAGACGAGCATCGCGGCAGGCTTGTTTTTGCTCGATGATGTCATCGCATACGCCTTCATAGTCATTGTCAAAGTAGTCGCCCAAGCCGAACACGATGTCAATCTCATCAGCGCCACCGGCAACAGCGAGTGAGGTCTCTGCTATCTTTACTTCGGTGAAAGTTTGAGATGAAGGGAAGCTGCCTGAAACGCAAGCGATGTCAACCTCGCTTACTTCGAGGACGCTGCGCACAACCTCTGCGAATCGAGGATAAACACAGATAGCAGCGACGTTCTTGAGTTGAGGATATTCTTCATCAAAAGCGTTTACACGCTCTACAAACTTCGCGACAGATTGATTTGAATCGGTTGACTTCAATGTTGTCAAGTCGATAGTATTAAAGAGAAATTTGTGAACGTCGGTGGTGTTGTTTTCGTCGAAATGCTTCTCAAGGATTTCAGCAACGGCAGCTTTTACGGCAGCATCGTCTTCAGTAACTTTGCTGGCAGAAATAGCTTCTTGATACTTATCGCTCATAATGAATCTATATTTTTTGGTTATTAAATAGTATTGTTATTTTCTTTCAGTTTCTGATTGTTGAGGTGGCGCTGAGAGTCGCGTTCGGTCTTCTTCTGAAGGTTGCGACGGAACGCCTCAGTGAGGTCAACACCGGTCTGATTGGCTATTGCCATAGTCACCCAGAGCAAGTCGGCAAGCTCGTCAGCAAGGTCAGATTTCTCGCCTTTTTTAAAGGATTGGTCGCCATAAGTACGCGCCATTATACGCGCCACTTCTCCGACTTCCTCGGTCAGAACAGCCATATTTGTCAAGGGAGAAAAATATCGCACACCGTAGGTTTTTATCCAGCGGTCTACGATTTCCTGTGCCTGCGCGAGGCTAATATTTTCAGGTAATTTCTCCATTTGACATTTAGTTACGGACTAACAAATTTAGCACATTCTTTTTGAATATGCAAAAGCAAAATTCTATCGTGAAGCCAATATTTTGCGATTATTCTTTGAGACGAGAGTCGATAATAATAGTGACCGGACCGTCATTAATGAGCGAAACTGCCATATCCGCGCCAAAGCGACCGCGCTGTGTCGGACGGCCGAGAAGCTCGGCGAGTCGGTCGCAATATAGCTCATAGAGCTCAATGGCAAGTGGATGTTCAGCAGCGCGCAGGTAGCTTGGTCGGTTGCCTTTCTTGGTGCTTGCTGTCAGAGTAAATTGGCTCACGGCAAGCACAGAGCCGTCAATATCTTTTACGCTCAAATTCATCACTCCGGCCTCATCAGGGAAGATGCGCATGGCTGCCGTTTTTGCGGCGAGCCACTCGGCATCGGCGCGTTCATCGCCACGCTCAACGCCGACCAAGACCATAAGCCCACGGTCAACTGCGCCGACGGTTTCACCGTCAATTTTAACGTCAGCTCGGCTGACACGTTGTATTACAATTCTCATGACTATTATTTTAAGTTTTCTACTATCAGTTTTGCTTTTGCAGGTCCGATAACGGCAGCTATATCCTCAAGGTTTGCTTCCTTGATACGCTTAACGCTCTTGAAGTGCTGCAATAGCGCTGTCGCAGTCTGCTCGCCAATGCCCTTTATGCCGTCAAGTTCGCTGACGATTTGCGACTTACTGCGGCGATTGCGGTGATGCGTAATGCCGAAGCGGTGAGCCTCGTCACGCATATGTTGAACGACGCGCAGCGACTCGCTATTCTTGTCGATATAGAGCGGAACGCTATCGCCGGGAAAATAGATTTCTTCAAGACGCTTAGCGATGCCAACGACGGCAATAACGCCGCGCAAGCCTATCTCTTCAAG
The DNA here is from genome assembly GCA_964469875.1 of uncultured Bacteroides sp. Classification (GTDB taxonomy): domain Bacteria; phylum Bacteroidota; class Bacteroidia; order Bacteroidales; family Muribaculaceae; genus CAG-873. Next base: position 16,610 of record CAYYAA010000009.1, on the reverse strand, counting down.
AGCCTCAACAGCTGAACTTAGTTGACCTTTACCACCATCAACAACGACGAGTTGGGGCAGCTCTTCTCCTTCTTGCATAAGACGTGTATAGCGACGTGTGAGGACTTCTTTCATCGAGGCAAAGTCATCAGCACCGACCACGGTCTTGATGTTGAAATGGCGGTAATCGCGTTTTGACGGCTTGGCATTTTTGAACACGACGCAGGACGCGACAGGGTTTGTTCCTTGTATATTTGAGTTATCAAAACACTCGATATGACGCGGCAATTCTTTAAGGCGGAAGTCTGCTTTCATGCGTTCAAGCGTACGTTCGAGGCGTTGTTCAGGATTCTTCTTTTCCATATGTTTGAGCGCATCAATCTTATTCTGACGGGCATTGCGCGTTGAGACTTCAAGCAGCTTCGCTTTATCACCGCGTTGGGGTATGGTGAATGTAACATCAGACATTTCAACCTCCGGCATAAGCGGCACAACCACCTCGTCATATTGCACACCGAGAGTCTCTTTTATCTCGTCAAGTGCATACGCCAAGAGCTGTCCCTGCGTCTCATCGAGGCGACGTTTATAGCGCAAGGTGACGCTGCGCACGACCGCTCCACGGCGCACGTGCATATAGTTTATATAGACATCTTTATCATCATCGTCTATGCCAAACACATCAATGTCTTGAATTGTTTGGCTCACAATAACACTCTTGGACTGGTAATTTTGGAGCAAGTGATAGTTCTCTTTCAGCACTTGTGCCTCCTCAAATTTCAGCTCCGAGGCGAGGCGTTGCATTTCTTCTATAAGATAGTTGAGCAATTCGTGAGTCTCGCCGCGCAAGATTTGCTTTATACGGTCGATATATCCGTTGTAAACTTCGGGCGAAATCTCGCCAATGCAGCAGCCGCGGCACTTGCGGATATGGTACTGTAAACAGAGCCTTCCCCTACCCTTTTCGACATATTCCCGCGTAATCGGATTGCGACAGGTACGTATCGGATAAAGCTCGTGAACAAGTTCGAGAACGGTTCGCGCAACGTGAGTATTTGTGTACGGGCCGTAGTATTTTGAGCCGTCTTTTATGTGCTGACGTGTCAAGAAAACTCGCGGATATAGTTCGTTTGTAACGACTATCCACGGATAAGATTTGTCATCTTTAAGCAAGACATTGTAGCGTGGCTGATACTCTTTAATCATTGAGTTCTCCAAGTTGAGCGCGTCTTGCTCGGTTGGCACTACGATGTAGCTCATATCCGCAATATTACGCACGAGGATATTTGTGCGCAGGCAGTCATGTGTGCGGTTGAAATATGACGAAACGCGGCGTTTGAGATTTTTGGCTTTGCCGACATAGATAACCGTGCCCTCTGCGTCATAATAAGTGTAGACGCCGGGGGTGTCAGGCAGGATGGAAATTTTCTCTTTTAATTCGGGTGATTTATCGTGCTTTGCCATATTTTTCTGTTATTGACAAAGGCAAAATTACGTAATTCCGCCAATAAAAGCAAGAAGCCGAAGACATAAATCTCCGGCTTCTTGCTATAAGAAATCAGCTACTGATTAGTAAACAATCAGAGACGAAACTTCAGCATCTGCGGGCAAATTTGCTCGACCATTGAGCTGAGATAGCTCGATGATGAAGTTGATGTAGATTTTCTTAGGGTTAAGGCTCTTCACGAGGTTGTAAGCAGCAGCCATAGTGCCGCCTGTAGCGAGTACATCGTCATGGAGAACGACGATATCGTCTTCGGTGATAGCGTCACGGTGAAGCTCGATAACATCTTTGCCATATTCCTTATCATACTCTGCGCGAATAGTATCAGCGGGGAGCTTGCCGGGCTTACGAGCAGGGACGAAACCTGCACCAAGTTCAAACGCGAGGATAGAGCCGCCGATGAAGCCGCGAGACTCGATGCCCACAACTTTGGTTACGCCTTTGTCACGATAGAGTTGAGACAAGTCCCAACCGATGATGTGAAGGGCACGCGGATCTTTGAACACAGTAGTCAAGTCTTTGAACACAATTCCGGGGGTCGGAAAGTCATTGACGTCACGGATTTTTGATTTGATGTATTCCATATAACTTTAGAGTTAATTGTTTGATTATTCAATATTTGACACACAAATTGTTCCACGTGGAACAATCAACGATTCATGAGCAACAGCAAAATATTGATGTCGCTCGGAGAGATGCCGGGGATGCGCGAAGCCTGACCGATTGTAACAGGACGAATGCGATTGAGCTTCTGTCGAGCCTCGGTTGATAGCGAGTGTATATCATCGTAAACAATAGAAGAGCTAATCTTGACATCTTCAAGACGACGTAGCTTATCAGCTATCAATTGCTCACGGTCGATATAGCCTTTGTACTTAATTAGTATCTCTGCAGCCTCAATGATTTCGTCACGACGTTGAGCGGGGATAGTCTCGCAAAACTCACGGAGGGCTTGTATATGTGGGATTAAAATTTGTATCGTTAACTGAGGTCTCGCAATAAGGTCTACAAGTTTCACGCCTTGACGCAGTGGGGTTGTACCTAAAGTTTCAAGTGCATCGTTGATAAGCGCAGGTTTGATAGAAAAAGTTTGTGCAAACTCTATCAGTTTATCACGCCACTCCAACTTTTCTTGTACGAGATTATAACGATGTTCATCTGCCAATCCAATCTCATAGGCACGCGGAGTTAGACGCATATCAGCATCATCTTGACGCAACAAGATGCGATATTCAGCACGAGACGTAAACATACGATAAGGCTCGTCAACGCCTTTCGTCACGAGGTCGTCAATGAGGACACCGATATATGCTTCGTCACGGCGCAAGGTAAATTCGGGTTTACCTGTTGCCCTAAGTCCGGCATTAGCACCTGCAATCAAGCCTTGACCGGCAGCTTCTTCATAGCCTGTCGTGCCATTGATTTGACCTGCAAAGAACAAGCCTGGGACAAGACGAGTCTCGAGCGAGTGCTTGAGCTGTGTAGGGTCAAAGAAGTCGTATTCGATAGCGTAGCCTGAACGATATATCTGAACATCACGCAACGCGGGAACGGTCTGCAAAGCCTCTATCTGTATATCCATCGGCAGAGAGGAAGAGAAGCCGTTAAGGTAAAATTCTTGCGTTGTTTCGCCTTCGGGTTCGAGGAAAAGTTGATGTTCTGTCTTATCGGCAAAGGTCACAATTTTTGTCTCAATAGAGGGGCAATAACGCGGACCGATGCTCTTGATTTGACCATTATAAAGCGGCGAATCGGGCAAGCCTCGACGCAGCACTTCGTGAGTAGTTTCATTGGTGTATGTGATATAGCACGGGCGCTGTTTGAGTGTGCGCTCAACTTCCGGAAGGTAAGAGAATTTGCAGTTATCTGAGTCACCTTCTTGCGGAGTAGTGAGCGACCAATCGACAGAGCGACCGTCAATGCGGACAGGCGTTCCGGTCTTCATGCGCTCAGCTTTAAAGCCAATAGATTTGAGTTGCTCGGTCAAACCGTGCGAAGCAGGTTCGGAGATACGACCACCGGGAAACTGTACGCGACCGATGTGCATAAGACCGTTGAGGAATGTACCGTTAGTGAGTACAACATTGCGTGCATAGAACTTTGCACCCTCGCCGGTAATGACACCTGCCAATTCATTATTATCGTCGAAAATTAGTTGCGAAACATGACCTTGCCACATATAGAGGTTGTCCATATTCTCCAAAGTCTCACGCCAAAGGGCTGAAAATTTGTTGCGGTCACATTGAGCACGCGGACTCCACATCGCCGGACCTTTAGAGCGGTTTAGCATACGGAATTGTATTGAAGTCTTATCCGTAACAATACCCATCATGCCACCAAGAGCATCGATCTCACGAACGATTTGACCCTTGGCAATACCTCCGACTGCGGGGTTGCAGCTCATTTGAGCAATTTTGTTCATGTCCATTGTCACGAGTAAGGTTGCAGCACCAAGACGCGCAGCTGCCGATGCAGCTTCGCATCCGGCGTGGCCGGCTCCGACAACTATTACATCAAAATTAAAACGCATTATAAATCAATAATTTAAATAGGGAATGAAGGCTAACTGAGTTCTTTTAATAGTTTAAGTGCCTCATTTTCAAAGTGTTCCATAATTTCTCTTTCACCGGGACCTTTGTCATTAATGCCACAAAGATGGAGAATGCCGTGGATAATCACGCGATGCAATTCGCGGTCATAAGACTCGTTAACTGCTTGAGCATTAGTGAGTACCGTATCAAGAGAAATAAACATATCACCACTAATCAGTTTACCGCGACAGTAATCAAAGGTAATTATATCGGTATAGTAGTCGTGATTCAGATATTGACGATTTACCTCGATGATTTTATCATCGTTACAGAAAATATAGGTCAGGGGTCCGACAATACGGTTATGAGTCGCGGCAACTCGCTGTATCCAGAGTTGTAAGCGTTGTGTATCAATGTCGGGTAAATCGACCCCGGATGTAATCCACTGAATATCGGGCTTCATCTTTACTTAATTAGAATGCAAAGATAAAAATTTTTTTTGAATATGCTGAACAAATTTCTAATATTCGCCATTTCGCATTTTTAAAGGCGCAAATCGTAACAAATTCTGAAACATCAGCTGTTCCGATTTTTTTGAAAGAATTTTGATGAAACGCAAAAATTGGCTTATCTGATTGATTTATTGCGAATTATTCAGAAATAAACTCTCTGAGAATTAAAAATTAGAAATGACGCCGACAAGTTATCGGGAATTTCAGAAGCAAAAACGGTTAATTTTGCCGACCTCTCCCCTACCCTACCACAAGTTGTCAATGATTTTTCATTTTGCACTCAAGGCAAAATCCGATGTTACGCAACATGAAATTTCAAAAAACAAAGCTCGCATAAAAAGTCTTAAAAATCCAAAAACTTGAATTTTTAAGAACACATTTTTTATAAGTGCAAAAAACTAATTACCTTTGTATGACAAAACAGATGAAAACGCTCATAAATGAAAACTCATATAATTCATATTATAAGCAACAAAGTGTGGGGCGGTGGCGAAAGGTATGCTCTTGACCTCTGCAATGCACTTCGCGACCACGACTATAAAGTAACAGCAATCATACGCCGTAAATCTACAGCCGTTGCCGACCAGTTCAGAGCAAAAGGCATCGAAACACTAACGCTAAGATTAGGCGGTGCCTTTGACGTGTTCTCGGCAATCAAGTTGAGCAAAATCCTCGACCGTGCCGCCGCGAACTGCAACCGCGTTGTCGTTCATATCCACAACTTCAAAGATGCAACGACAGTCTTACGAGCTAAAGCATTGGCAACAGCTAAAGACAAAATCAAAATCGTCTGCACTCGTCATCTTATTAGTCAAGCAAAAACAGACCGTAGCCACATTACGCTATACAATTCACTTGACGATATAATTTTCGTATCTAAAATAGCGCAAGACGAGTTTCTGCTCACTGAGCCAACCATCGACCGAAACAAGCTCCACGTCATACATAACAGCATCATAGCACCGGCGCCTACTGCTAACAACAAGTCAAAGAGCGACACCATCGCCCTACTCTTCACCGGACGCATTGCGCAGGAGAAAGGAATAGAAACGCTTCTAAGAGCGATGGCAAAAGCAAAGACAAAGGACAAACTCAGACTGAACATCTGCGGCACGGGTAATCCCAACTACATCACACAATTACAGCGCACAGCGTCAGATCTTGACATTGCCGACAGCATAAACTGGTTAGGCTATATCGACAACATCTGGGCGGAGATAAGCCGCGCCGACATCGGCATCATGCCATCTACAGTGCGCGAATCATTCGGTCTCTCCATACTCGAATATATGTCACAAGGCAAAGCCGTAATCACAACATCCAACGGCGCACAGCCCGAAATCGTTACCGATGGCAAAGACGGTCTGTTAGTGCCGTCAGATGACGCTGAAGCCATGAGCGCAGCAATTGACAAATTAGCACAAGACAGCGACTTGCGCCACACCATTGGCGCAGCCGCTCGCAACACATACCTCACACGCTTCAGCTATGAGCACTTCTTCAAAGCAATAACCGAAATCTATAACGCATAACCGATGCACATACTCGAAGACATTCAACATAATATCAGATACTTACTTCGCAAAAAAGCGAAACCCGGTCACAGCGTGTCGCTAATATGCAACAACTGCACAGCAGGCTTTGTACTACACGAGTTAAAGCTGCGCTTTGACACACCAACCATCAACCTCGCGATACAACCCGACGACTATATGTATTTGCTTGAACACTTCGACGAGATAATTGATAAGGAATTCACCGACATAACCGGCGAAAGCAAATACCCCATAGGGCTGCTTGACGGCAAAGTGCGCATCGAATTTATACATTATACATCTTTTGAAAAAGCAGTAGACAAATGGCGCAAGCGCTGCAAACGTATCGACCGTAAACATCTTTACGTGACATTTGTTGCGAGAGACGGTTATAACATCGAGCACCTTAAACGATTTGATTTTCTGCCTTTTGATAACAAGATTGCCTTTACAAATAAATACATCAAAGGCATTAAAAATCAGTTTGTTATTAAAGGCTACGAAAATGACAAAGAATTAGGTCTGCTAAACAGATACGCTGACAAAAAAGGTCACAGATATTACGAACAATTTAACTGGCATAAATTTCTCGAATTAAATGAGCAAGATTAAGATAGTCATAAACCCTAAATTCAAGCACCTAAAACTGACCATAGAGGCAATCGCATATAATGGAATACCTGAATATGCCGAAACAATCTATAGCGGTCGTAACTCTATCCACAAGCTGCACGAAAACGGAGAGTTACTTAGCATCAAATCATTTAAAGTGCCAAATATCATCAATAAATTTGTCTACACAAACTTGCGTAGGAGCAAAGCTCGCCGCTCTTATGAGACAGCACTTCGACTACTTGACTTAGGCATAAACACGCCTGAACCTTTTGCTTACATCGAAGAAAAAATTGCCGGGAAACTACACCACAGCTATTACATCTGCCGTCACATCGAGGCTCACGATATGCGATATATCGAAAACTGCATAGACAAATCAGTTAAGCTCAAAACCCTTGCAGCAGAGATACTTAAAGTACACCGCCAAGGCGTGAGATTGCTCGACTTTTCACCCGGTAATATTCTTTATTTCCACAACAACGATGGCGAAATAAAATTCTATCACATAGATATAAACCGCATAAAGTTTGGCGTAAAATCGCAAAAAGAGTTAGACAAAATGTTTGGCAGTATTTTGGTAGAAAACGATGATATTCGTACCTTAGCGGCAGAATACGCTCGATTGGCAGGGCTTCCCGAAAATCAAACGATTGAAGATGCGCTGTCTGTCAGAGCCGCATTTATAAAACACTTTGAACATAAACAGAAATTTAAAAAATTCATAAAAAGATGCCTCAAATAACAGCAATCGTCCACACATACAATGCCGAAAGATTCATTGGAATGTGTCTAAGTGCACTTAAAGGTTTTGATGAAATACTCGTCATTGATATGGAAAGCACCGACCGGACACAAGAAATTGTACGCGAGTTTGGCGCAAGATTAGTTGTTGTTGAAAGAGGTGAACACCGAATTCCGGAAGCATATCGCGATTTCGGACTAAAGACAGCAACCTACGATTGGGTAATCTGCGTAGACGCCGACGAAATCGTGCCCGATGCACTGCGACAATATCTCTACAAAGCCATTGAAGAAAATCCCGAGCCACGCGCAATATTAATACCCATCAAAAACTTCTACATGAATCGTTGGATGCGTTGCTATTATCCCGACTACATCCTTAGATTTTTCAATCGCAAAGGTGCATATTGGCCGTATGAGATACACTCGCGCCCAAGCCACGTGGGTCCGGAAGAACGCATACCTCGCGACCGTGACGACTTGGCATTCATCCATTTAGCCAATGAGACTGTAGCGCAGACCATAGGCAAAATGAACACCTACACCGATCGTGAAGCCATTCGCCGTGCGCCCAAATATCGCCGTTGGCAACTCTTTGTGACACCTGCATTTCGCTTCTTAAAAAGCTATATTCTGAAACGCGGCTTCCGAGACGGAATGCCCGGCTTTATCCATGCCGTAAACGATGCAATGTATCGCTTCACACTCTTATCCAAGATAGAGGAACAAAAGCAACTCACCAAATCCCCCGCCCCCGAACTCAAGCCCTACACCTACCACAAACCAAGGGAGTGAGGTTGAGGAATTGGTAAGAAAATAAAATTTACCCACAAGTAAATTTTAACCTTAAATTATTTGTAATCAAAGAATAAAAACACTAACTTTGCCGTGAAACTATGGAGATAGTAGAAATATATTCAAATTGGTTATATAGTATTTCATTCGATAATGAGGATTTGAACGAATATCAAAAGATATTCAAAGAATGGCATGACATTGACTACCTTCAGAATTTCTTCACTGCGAATAAACACTATATCGACACAGAATTTTGGAGAAAAGCAGGCTTATATCCTAATAACCCCTACAAATCAGCAGATAGGGTTATAAATGAAGCCTCAAATCTTGAACAATATATAAAATATTTAGTTTCAAACTTAGAGCAAGGCCTAAAACCAGACCTTGATAGTTATTTCAAACTTTTAGGAGGCAGATACAACTATATCTGGACTCTGTCACCGGTAAAATCATATGGTACTTTCAGTCCATCTCTATTGAGACTATATGCAATTAAAATACAGCCAAACTGTTATCTCATAGTTGCAGGCGGTATTAAGCTATGCAAGACAATTCAAGATTCTCCAGGACTTAAAGATTTTGTACTACAAAAAATAGATCAAGTTATACGATACTTAAAAGTAGAGGGCATAACTGACAGCGAAGATTTGACGTAATATGAGATTCAATGCAGATAAGCTAAAGGCAAAAGCCCGCAAACTCAACGACAAAGAGTTGCAAGTGATGAGATTTCGCGACGAAAATCGCGATTGGCTGATTATGTCTGAAAAAATAGCGCTCAAACTACGCTATTATCTTAATAAGGAAGGAATAACGCAAACAGAGTTATCTTCACGTATGGCAGTAACACCAGCTCAGATTACAAAGATATTATCAGGTAAAGAAAACCTCGGGCTGAAAACTATCAGCAAAATAGAAAAGGCTATTGGGAAAAGTATCGTTGACATCAAATTTGATGACATTGACACAAATCTCAACACAGAAGAACCGCGCACAAGACAATTCCATGTAGAGATACAACGGTAATAATTTCCAATTGAATAAAGCAAAGTCAACGGCGCGCAAAAGACACAAAGGAACTCCACTTTATGGGGGTGAGCAGCCCGACTTATTGCACCTCTAAAGGGGTGCGGTTTCTTCTACCGTTACCTTTCCCATGGTAGAAACCATGGGCTATTAAATGTAGCTCCTAACGGAGCTAATTAACAACGATTCTGACACGCGAGAGCCGACCATAGCAAGTCAAGTTGACAATATTTTGTAAATCAGAATATATTTAGTAGTTTTGCAATGTAAAGGATTAGGTCTTATGGAAAAGAATGTCTTGCAATTTGTTACTTTCTGCATTAACTGCTTAGCCAGAGAACTTAATATGTCAAAACCTGACATGTACAATATTCTGAAGACCTCGGGCATATTATACGACTATATCGTACCGTCGTATGATGTTCTGCACACCTTTAGCAAAGATTATCTCATGGATGATCTTATTGATCTTATGAAGAAGAAAGGAGCGCTACCAAAATGAAACTTTACCATACATCTGATATGCGAGTCGAAAAGCCTGATACTCAACACTCAAGACCTTTCCTCGACTTCGGTAGGGGCTTCTATCTAACTTCAATACGGGAACAAGCTGAGAAATATGGCTCACGCTTTAAACGTCGTAGCAATATAGCTTATATAAATGTTTATGATCTCAAGGATAATCTCGATGGTTGGAATATACTCAGATTTGATTCATATAGTCTTGAATGGCTCGACTTTATACTCAAATGCCGCAAGATTGGAGATATTGGAAACTATGATTTGATTATCGGTGGTATTGCAAATGACAGAGTTATCGAAACATTAAATTTGTTCTTTGATAATCTGATAACGGCAGATGCCGCGTTAGAGAAATTAAAATACGAGAAGCCTAATATTCAGTATTGTATCCGTTCAGAGAAGATGCTGCATGAATGTCTAACCTTCATTGAAAGTCAAAAACTATGATAAGCAACGAATCAAAGGATGTAATAAACAGTATGTTCCTCACAAGAGTAATAAATAGCATAGTCGAGATGTATCATATTCCGGTTGATGAGGCTATGGATATTTTTTATAACTCTGAGACTTTCAATATGATAGAGGATCATGTTGCCGATTTACATTGCCGCAGCGAGAAATATCTCGCCGATGAAACTATGTTAGAATATCAAGGTAAGTTGGGTAAGCATAAACCAATCGTCCGACAGGGATGATAATTGTGATGATATTTGGGGAGGTTTGGACGAATTATTTGGGGAAATTTGTGTCGGGGTGACGATTTTATTTAGTATATTTGCCGCAATTACTCACCTAAACTATTTAAGTCATGACAAATCCTAATTCCAATCAGCCGCGTCTTATCCTTTCTATCACTGCACTTATCGTGGTGCTGTGTATTATCGTTGTCGGTTTGTTTATCGGCATCCCCTACTACAACGTATGGCAACAGGAGATGTCGGGCCGTGCTGAGTTTGCAAAGGCTGAACAAAATCGCAAAATTAAGATTGAAGAAGCAAAGGCTAATCTTGAGGCTGAGAAACTGAACGCACAAGCTGAAATCGAGCGCGCAAAAGGTGCTGCTGAGGCTATACATATCGAAAACGGTAGCATTACGCCAACTTATATCCAATATCTTTGGGTGCGTCAACAGAGTGACCTCGGCAATAAGACCGTGATATATATCCCGACAGAGACCAATCTGCCTATCCTTGAAGCCGGTCGCAAAGTCGGTGACAATTAATTGAATAACAATGAATTCTAACGTATCAATCTACTGCTGCAACTGCGGCAGATATATAGATATCTCCGGCGGCGAAACGCTGACTGAGATTGCTCAACGCATACAGTCTGAATTAGACTTCAAACCTATCTGCGCACGTGTCAATAACAAGACCGAGGGACTGACTTACCCTGTCTTTCAGCCCAAGATGGTGGAGTTTCTGTCAAAGACAACGCCGTCAGGTATGCGCGTCTATGTGCGCTCACTGTGCATGGTGCTATACCGCGCAGTGACAAAACTTTACCCCAAGGTCACGCTACGCATACAACACTCCATTGCTCACGGCTATTACTGCCGCCTTATCGGCGATATTGACGTTAACGAGGACGTTGTCAACAACTTGCGCGAAGAGATGCGCTCTCTGATAAACCGCAATTTGCCATTTGACCGCAAGGAGCGACTCACCACCGATGTCATCAAACTCTTTGAGCAACAGGGACTTGACGACAAGGTGAAGATGCTGAAGACTACACGTGACCTCTATACTGTCTACTACCGACTTGACGGTGTCTATGACAGCTATTATGGTGCATTAGCTCCTTCGACAGGTATGCTCGATGTCTTTGATTTACAGCCTTATAAACAAGGATTCTTGCTGTTGGCGTATGACCCTGCCAATCCCGACCAAGCGGCTAAGCCTATAGAGCAGGAGAAAATGTACCGCGCATTCACTGACTATGTTGCATTTAATAAGATATTAGGTGTCAGCAATGTGGGAGAGCTTAACGACTCCATCACGCAACGCCGCAGCAACGACCTAATCAATGTCGCAGAGGCTTTACACGATAAGATGATAAGCCGCATCAGCGATGAGATTGCCAAGCGATACAGCGAGGGTGGGGCGCGCATTGTGCTCGTTGCCGGACCGTCGTCATCAGGCAAGACCACGACGACAAAGCGTCTCGCCATCCAGTTGATGACCAATCTGTTAAAGCCGCAAATGATTTCGCTTGACAATTACTTTGTCAACCGCGAAAAGACACCCGTTGACGAGAACGGCGAATATGACTACGAGTCACTCTATGCGCTTGACCTCGAACAGTTTAACAAAGACCTCAATGACATCCTTGACGGCAAAGAGGTCGAACTGCCGACATATAGCTTCGAGCAAGGCAAACGTCTCTATAAAGGCAATAAAATCAAACTCGAAGAAGGCTCAATCCTGCTCATGGAGGGCATACACGGCTTAAATCCCGAACTGACAGCGCACATTGACGAGCGCATGAAATATCGCGTTTATGTATCGGCACTGACCACCATATCCATTGACAACCACAACTGGATACCGACGACAGATAACCGCCTGCTGCGCCGCATTATACGCGACTACAAATATCGCGGGACATCGGCAGTGGACACCATCCGCCGCTGGCCGAGTGTGCGCCGTGGCGAGGAGCGTTGGATTTTCCCTTATCAAGAAAACGCCGATGCGACCTTCAACTCCTCCCTACTCTTCGAGCTTGGCGTAATGAAAGAGTATGCCGAGCAAATTCTGCGCGAAGTGCCGCGTGACGTGCCGGAGTATGGAGAGGCATATCGTCTGCGCAAATTCCTGAGCTATTTCTTGCCGATTGGAGACTCTATGTTACCGTCAACCAGCTTGCTGCGCGAGTTCCTCGGTGGCAGCTCATTCCACTATTAAACAATGAAACGTCTCGCCATATATCTGCTCATAGCCGTTGCCGCTTTAGTGTCAAGAGCCGCATCAGACTACGCCAACACCCTTGAACGCGCCGTGCGCTCATTCGACAACAAGGAGTGGGCAAATGCTGCTGCGCTCTATGGCTTATTGCTCACAGAACGCCCGACGGTTGAGAGCAACTATGGTCGTGCTATTGTTGCCTACTCAATGCTCAGCGATTCAGTAGCTTGCGTAGACATCTTTGAGCGTGCCATGGCTCACGGTGTGGCAGTTGACAGCCTGTTTAATACGGTCAAAACGTCATCATTCACCATTGGCAAGGGCGAGATTTATGCCGACTTCCTATATCTCTGTCGTCGCGATGCGCCGTGGGTGGCTCGTGCCGTTGACAACAAGCTGCTGCAGTGGTATATCTATCGCGCTGACGGCGAGATGATTATAAAATATGCAGATACGATGCTGTCAGGACTTCCTGACAGCATCGAGTATCTGTCAGACCTCGCCTATGGCTACTCGCTGCAAGGTGAACACGCCAAAGCCGCCGAGACTTGGCAACGGATACTTACAATAGCGCCTAACGACTATGATACCTTGATTAAACTCGGCAACTACTACATCCTAACTAACGACCGCACTGCCGCCTTAGAATACCTCAAACGCGCTCAGTCTCTCCGCCCCACCCCATATCTTAGCTCAGAAATCGAAAAATTAAACAATTAGCCAAATTTTTATTGTAAAAAGTTTGGAAGTTGTACAATTGATGTTGTATCTTTGCCTATCGAATTGGTAATGATACCAATCATCATCTTCAACCCCTACCCGACTATGAAAGGAATAAGCGAACTCGAACTTCCGCAACCGAGTGCAACAATTATCGACCGACTGAGATACCTCATCAAATTGTCACGTCACACACAGGCACAATTTGCCAAACTCATCAACGTAGACCCGTCAAATATGTCCAAAATCATGTCGGATAAGCTGCCTATCAGTGACGGATTTATCAACCGTATTGTGGTCAACTTTGGTGTCTCTAAAGAATGGCTTGTCAGCGGCACTGACATCCCGTTTCCCAAAGGTGAACACGCTGTCGAAATAACAGATAACGGCACGCGCAGCGTCAGCAAACGAGCCATGACAGGCGCACCAATCTATGACATTGACGTTACTGCCGGATGTAAAGAGTTAAGCCAGATGTTTACTGAAGAACGCATTATCGGGCACTTTGACCTGCCACAAATCAGCCCTGACAATCCCATCGTACACGTATCAGGAGACTCCATGGTGCCACGCATCTGCAATGGCGCATTCCTCTCAATTCGCCCCATTAGCGACCGCTCTCCGATTTCTTGGGGACAAATTTATGTCATTGTACTTGAAGACTATCGCCTTGTCAAATATGTTCGCCGTCACCCCAACCCAGATATGGTGATACTTCATAGTGCTAATCCCGAATACGATGATATGGAGATTAGACGCTCTGACATCATGAAACTTTACCTTGTAGAAGCAATACTAAACTACGATATAACTGCCTGATATGCTGACAACCGCCCTACCCTCATGCAATCAACGCGGCATCCTTGAAGCCGGATGTGATGAAGCCGGACGAGGCTGTCTCGCAGGTCCGGTGTTTGCCGCCGCCGTAATCCTGCCTGACGACTTCTCACACCCGTGGCTTAACGACTCAAAACAGCTCTCCGAACGCCGTCGCTATGAGCTGCGCGAAATAATCGAGCGCGAAGCCGTGGCATGGGCTGTCGCCGCCGTCACTGCCGAAGAGATTGATAAGATAAACATTTTGAACGCCTCAATCACAGGAATGCACCGCGCATTAGACAAGTTATCGGTACGTCCGGGAGCCATAATAGTTGACGGTAACAAATTCAAGCCATACGGCAAGATACCATATCAGACAATCGTCAAGGGAGATGGTAAATTTGCCAATATCGCCGCTGCGTCAATTCTCGCAAAGACCTATCGTGATGATTTTATGGTTGCCGCGCACGACAAATACCCAATGTATCAATGGAACGTCAACAAAGGCTATCCGACCAAGGCACACCGCGCCGCCATTGCTCAATATGGGCCATGTGAACTACACCGCAAAACATTCCGCCTGCTTGACCCACAAATGACACTCGATTTATAATATAACTCGGCTAAATCTCATAAAAAACTTGACTTTGCGCCGAAATATAACTACTATAATTTGGCGCAATCTCATATTTTTTGTAAGTTTGCGCCGGATTATAATCTTTTTAATCATGGAAAATTCAATCATAGGACGCCAAAAGGAGATTGAGCGCATCAAAAGTTATATATCATCAAAACGCTCTGAGTTTGTGGCTGTTTACGGCCGCCGTCGTGTTGGCAAAACATACTTAATAAAGGAGTTGTTTGAAAATCAGTTTACCTTTCGCATCACAGGACGCGAGAATGTAAGCCTGCGAGAGCAATTGCTTAATTTCTCTTACGCATTATCTGACTGCTTTGGGATAGACGCAAAGCCAAGCAACTGGACCGAAGCATTCCGCATACTTTCAAAAGCAATCGAAACGCAGCCGGAAGGTCAAAAGATTATCTTTTTTGACGAACTTCCGTGGTTTGATACGCCAAGATCAAACTTTATCAGTGCCTTAGAATATTTCTGGAATGGTTGGGCAAACTATCGTTCTGACATCAAACTGATCGTCTGCGGTTCGGCAACTTCATGGATGTTAGACAAACTAATAAACACTCGCGGAGGGCTGCACAACCGTGTGACGCACAAAATATTAGTTTCGCCATTCACACTAAACGAAACCGAGCAATATTTCAAAAGTAACGGATTTGACTATGAACGTCCCGAGATTATTGACTGCTACATGGCGGTTGGCGGTGTCGCATATTACCTGACTCTCTTTGAGTCGGATAAGAGTGTGGCAGAAAATATTAACGCCTTATGCTTTGAAAAAAGCGGCGAATTGGTGGATGAATTTGACAAACTTTATAAATCCCTATTCAAGAAAGCCGACAACCATATCGCCATTATCAATGCACTCAGCTCAGTCAAAAAAGGCCTGACTCGCAAGGAGCTGATAAATAAGACGAAGTTCACGAATAACGGTAATCTCACAATGCTGTTAAACGAACTCGAAATGTGTGAATTCATACGGTCATACGTGCCTTTCAGAAAGAACAACAAAGACAAACTATATCAATTAATAGACCCCTACTCGCTCTTTTACTTGCAGTTTATGAAAGACAACAAGACTCATAGCAAAGACTATTGGCTGCACAAGATCTGTAGCGGTGAATATAACGCGTGGAGCGGTTATGCCTTTGAAATCGTCTGTCTACACCATATAGACCAAATCGTCGCAGGATTAGGTATCAGTGGAACTATTAACACACCATGCTCTTGGACATATCGTCCTACCGAAGCAATCAAGGATGATGTCAATGCTGACGAAGATTTAAAGAATGGCGCACAAATTGACCTGCTCATTGATAGAAATGACAAGACAATCTCTATATGTGAAATGAAATATTCTGATGGCGAATACGAAATAGATAGACAATATGACGCTCACGTGCAAGCACGCCTAAGGACATTTAAAAAGGTCACAAAAACAACAAAATCTCTCGCAACAGCATACATTACACCCCAAGGACTCGTAGAAAATATGTATTCACGTAAGGTGAAACAAGTGATAACAGCAGATAATTTGTTCCTTTAAAAGTAAAAATCAGACACCCTGACTTCAGCTTCACAAAATTTTCCAAGAAAGTAGAAACAAAAAAACGGGTCACACAAATGCCGTTTTATGCGAAGATATTTGTCAAAAGGTATAAAAATGCAAGAAAAACGATTTTTTTTTGAGAAATATTTGGAGGGGTGTGAAATCTGTTATAACTTTGCACTCGCAAAAGCAACGATGCTGATGCCTCTCCCACCGAGGTTA
>CAYYAA010000008.1:0-33602 GCA_964469875.1 uncultured Bacteroides sp. | reverse complement strand
AGCCGATAGTCTCTATCACGCTTTCATATCGGCGAGGCGTTGTTCCATCTTGAGAATTTCGTCACGGAGACGCGCTGCTTCCATAAACTCCATCTGTTTGGCGGCATCAACCATCTGCGTGCGCAAGCGGTTGATATGGCGTTGCAACTCGTCAACATTCATATATGGCATAATGGGGTCGGCAGCGATGTTAACCTCGTTGGTCAACTCTTGCTCATAAATCTTGGTAGCAGACTTCTTGCCGGCATTGCGTTTATCCTTAGCCTTCTGCTGTTTGCTCTTAAATCTGCTCTCAACTTCCTCCTCATCTTCATGACCTATTACAGCATTGCGAGCCTTAACAATAGCCTTCGGCACGATGCCATGCTTCTCATTATAAGCCAACTGCAAAGCGCGGCGACGCTCAGTCTCGTCTATTGTGAGCTGCATTGATTCGGTAATCTTGTCGGCATACATTATCACCTCGCCATTAAGGTGACGCGCGGCACGGCCTGCTGTCTGCGTGAGAGACTTATGATTGCGCAAGAAGCCTTCTTTGTCCGCATCAAGTATGGCAACAAGCGACACTTCAGGCAAGTCCAAACCCTCACGAAGCAGATTGACGCCGATAAGCACGTCATAAACACCTTCGCGCAAGTCATCAATGATTTTGATACGATCCATCGTATCGACATCACTGTGGATGTATGCCGTCTTTATATTGAGTTTTTGGAAATAAGCATTAAGTTCCTCAGCCATACGTTTTGTTAAGGTCGTGACTAAGGTGCGTTCATCACGCTCGATGCGGATTTGTATCTCCTCTATAAGATTATCCACTTGATTCATTGACGGACGCACATGAATCATCGGGTCAAGCAGACCTGTCGGTCGTATTACTTGTTCAACGACAATGCCTTCACTCTTGCGCAGCTCATAATCGGCAGGTGTGGCACTGACGTAAATTGTCTGCGGCGTCAACTTTTCAAACTCCTCAAACTTGAGCGGTCGATTATCTATAGCTGCCGGAAGACGGAAACCGTACTCAACGAGATTCATCTTGCGCGACAAGTCGCCGCCATACATCGCGCGTATCTGAGGCACCGTCACATGGCTCTCATCTATTATAGTAAGGAAATCCTTGGGAAAATAGTCCAAAAGGCAGAAGGGTCGCATACCCGGCTCACGACCGTCAAAGTAGCGCGAATAATTCTCTATTCCGGAGCAAAAGCCCACCTCCTTAATCATTTCGACATCATAAGTCACACGCTCATAGAGACGTTTAGCCTCGAGCTCACGTGCCTCACGATTAAACATCTCGACTTGTCGTCCAAGGTCAAGCTGAATGTTGGCAATAGCCGTTGCTTGACGCTGCTGTGATGTGACAAAGAGGTTTGCCGGATAGATTTGAAAGAGGTCATGTTTGCCAAGCGATACGCCATCATCAGGACTAAGCGTAGCGATAGACTCAATCTCATCGCCCCAAAAGACCACGCGAACAATTATCTCCTCATAAGCAAGTCTGATGTCTACAGTGTCACCCTTGACGCGGAACGTGCCGCGCGGCAGGTCTGCCTCATTGCGCGAATAAAGCGCAGCCACGAGTTTACGCAAAAAAGCATTGCGCTCAATGTGCTGACCGACCTCGATTTTGATAACATTAGCATGGAAGTCCTCCGGATTACCTACGCCATACAGACAAGACACTGACGACACAACGACAACGTCACGCCTACCCGAAAGCAATGCCGAGATGGTAGCCAAACGCAGGCGGTCAATTTCATCGTTAATCATCAAGTCCTTCTCTATATACTTATCCACCGACGGAATATAAGCCTCCGGCTGATAGTAATCATAGTAGGACACAAAATACTCAACAGCATTATTAGGGAAGAACTGCTTAAACTCACTATAAAGCTGTGCCGCAAGCGTCTTGTTATGACTGAGAATTAAGGTCGGACGCTGAACGCGCTCGATAACATTAGCCATAGTAAAAGTTTTACCGGAACCGGTAACACCCAACAAAGTCTGGTAGGGCAAATTAGCATTGAGGCCGGTAACGAGTTGCTCAATCGCTTCAGGCTGGTCGCCTGTCGGTTGGAACTCCGAGTTTAAGCAAAATTCCATAGATGTCATTTATTTTGAACTTACAAATCTACAAGAAAAATGTGAAATTTGGAAATTTCGGAAGTAAAAAGGGTCAAAAAGTTTCATTTAACTTATTATAACACCGATGTAGCTTAATGTTTCGCAGATAATATGTACTTTTGGGGCATTCTAATCCAATGGAAACTGCTTTATGGAAGATATTACAACCTACTTTGTTTCTATAATTCGCCACTCCGGCAGTATTGACATCGCCGAGGCTGAGTTTAAACGCGCAATTGCCGATGATATAGACCTTAAACATCAATATAGAGAGTGGTGCTTAGAAACAGGGTCTTCAGAGAAACATGGCTTTCTCGATTTTTGCGATGAGTATATCGACTCGCAAAATTCTATATGGAACTCTTTAAGCGATTATGACGAATACAATTGACATAACCCACCCTCCCGCAGCTCCCGTTAGGCTACCCGCCGAATGGGAACAACAAGAAGCCGTGATGCTTTCATGGCCACATGAGAATACCGACTGGGCTTATATGCTCGATGATGTAACTGAATGTTACATCAATATGGCACGTGAAATTGTCAGATTTGCTCACTTAGTGATTGTGACGCCTCAACCGGATAAAGTCGCCGCTATGCTCTCAGGAATCGACATGACACGCGTCAGCATTTTTGAAGTTGCAACTAATGACACATGGATACGTGA
Source organism: uncultured Bacteroides sp. (assembly GCA_964469875.1). GTDB lineage: Bacteria > Bacteroidota > Bacteroidia > Bacteroidales > Muribaculaceae > CAG-873. The sequence goes on along the minus strand of CAYYAA010000008.1, from coordinate 30,811 downwards.
CTTCGGACCCATAACTACACTAACGCCCGATAACAATCCGATTATTAACGACTTCAAGTTTAATGGCTGGGGACTTAAATTTGCCTCCGACAAGGATAATCTTGTGACTTCTAAATTGGTTAAACAAGGTCATCTAAAAGGCACATACGCCAACAGATTGGGCTTTGCACTTGAAGGCGGCTCTATCGAGAGCGATGGCGAAGGCACGATACTCACAACGTCAGAATGTCTGCTGTCGCCAAACCGCAACGGCAATCTCGATTGGGAACACATCGAACAGTATCTCAAGCAAACGCTCGGTGCAAAACACATCGTATGCCTCGACCACGGCAATCTTAGCGGCGATGATACTGACGGCCATATTGACACATTGGCTCGCCTTGCGCCTCATAACACCATTATGTATGTAGGCTGCCAAGACGAAGAGCATCCCGACTATGCCGGATTAGCCGCAATGAAACAGCAACTCACAGAAGTGCGAACCGCCGAAGGCAATCCTTTTACACTCATCGAGTTGCCACTCCCCGACCCGATTTATGACCCCGACGACGGCATATTGCTGCCGGCAACATACGCCAATTATCTGACTATTAACAAGGCTGTCTTGCTTCCGGTCTACGGACAAGCACAGAAAGATTTATTGGCATCCCAAATAATGCAAATTGCATTCCCGGACTACGAAATCGTTCCGATTAATTGCCGCGCATTGATACGTCAACACGGCTCACTCCACTGCGCAACCATGCAGTTACCTCATAATGTTTTGAGTATATGATAGATAAGATTAAAGTTGGCATTATCCAACAACACAATACCGCCGACATACATGACAATGTAAGTCGCATTGCCGCAAAGGTGCGCAAACTTGCCGCTGACGGCGCACAACTGATTGTGAACCAAGAGCTGCACGATTCCCTATACTTCTGCCAGACAGAAGACGTTAATGGCTGTGACCTTGCCGTGACAATACCTTCGGCAACAACCGAATTTTATTCGGCACTCGCCGCTGAGACAAAAACCGTCATCGTCACTTCCATCTTTGAACGCCGTGCACCCGGTCTATACCACAACACAGCTGTCGTCTTCGACACCGACGGCTCAATGGCAGGCAAATATCGCAAAATGCACATTCCAGATGACCCGGCATACTACGAGAAATTCTACTTCACGCCCGGCGATATCGGCTTCGAGCCGATTGACACATCACTCGGCAGACTTGGCGTGCTCGTTTGTTGGGACCAATGGTATCCCGAAGCTGCTCGACTTATGGCGCTGAAGGGCGCACAAGTACTGATATATCCAACAGCAATTGGCTGGGAATCAACAGACACTGCCGACGAAAAAGAACGCCAACGTCAAGCATGGATTACCGTGCAACGCGGTCACGCTATCGCCAACGGTCTACCCGTAATCTCAGTTAACCGCATCGGCCACGAGACTGACCCCTCAGGCGCAACAAATGGCATCCTCTTCTGGGGCAGTAGCTTTGTGGCAGGTCCACAAGGCGAATTTCTCTATCAAGCACCGTCAGACAGCGAAGCGACACAAATCATCGACATCAGCCTGACACGCTCAGAGCAGGTACGCCGCTGGTGGCCATTCCTCCGTGACAGACGCATTGACGCGTATGGCGGCTTGACTTCTCGATTTTTAGACTAATACAAAGGTAGCGTTGCTCACGCTACCTTTTTCATCCTATAATCTGCACACTAATGTTAATTGGACTTATTTCTATCTTGCTCATCGTTATCGCGTATGGATTTGCGCTTTGGGCTTTAAGCAAAAACAAGCAACTCGAAGCTCGCAACAAACAGCTTGTCGATGAAAATCATGACCTTTCTGTCGAAGTCGCTCGTGTCAGTGAACGCTTGCGCCTATCCGAGGAGGAGCGCCAACGTGAACGCGATGAGACGCAAAGCCGATTTAAAGCATTAGCAAATGAAGTCTTAATCAACAGCTCAAAGGAATTGTCAGAACAAAACCGCTCGCGACTTGGCGAGATACTGCAGCCGCTCAAAGAGAACTTTGACCAATTCCGAAAAGCATTCACCGAGTCCTATGACCGCGAAGCAAGAGAACGATTCTCACTCTCAGACCGTATCAAAGAATTAGTCGAGCTCAATCGCACTATCGGCTCTGAAACACGTCGTCTAACTGATGCTCTAAAAGGCAACTCCAAGATGCAAGGCGATTGGGGCGAAATGATTCTCGAAAACATCCTCGAACGCTCCGGGCTCGAAAAAGGTCGCGAATTTGAAATACAGCAAACCACCGTCAACGAATCAGGCACACGACTGCGCCCTGACGTTATCATAAATTACCCCGGCGGTCGCAAAATAATCATCGACTCTAAAGTCTCAATCCAAGCATACTTAGCCATGCTTGACACTACGGACAGCGACCAATTGACGGCTTTAGGCAAAGCCCACATTGCTTCGATAAAGAACCACATCACAGAGTTGCGCAACAAGCGTTACCAAGACTACATCGGCGATGACAAAGTGGACTTCGTAATGATGTTCATTCCACATGAAGGCGCATACATCGCAGCTATGCAGCTTGACCCCACTTTGTGGCAGACTGCCTATGATAGCCGAGTGCTCATCATATCCCCTACCCACCTCATGGCTGTCGTCAAATTGGTGGAACAATTATGGCAACATGACCGCCAAACTCGCAACGCCATCACCATTGCTGATGAAGCCGGAAAAATGCTTGACAAATTTAGAGGTTTCATAGAGGATATGGACAAAATGGACCGAAATATCAACACTTTACGTGATAGTTGGAACAGCGCATTCGGCAAGCTGACAGCAGGAAACGGCAACCTTGTAAGTCGTGCCGAAAAACTTCGTAAACTCGGCGTTAAGGCTACTAAAGACCTGCCCGAAAAGTACACCGCACTTAACAGCGCCGAAAACGAACTAACTCAATAATTCTTCTTGACTATTTCAATCATATTAGCTAACTTTGCATTACACAACAGATTAAAGTACTTAGATTATGTCAGCCATCACATTAAAATGCTGCGTCATTGACGATGAACCCCTTGCCTGCGAGCTAATTGCATCCTATGTGCGACGCACTCCACGTTTGGAGCTAATCGGCTCATATACAACAGCAAAAGATGCCCTCGAATTTATCACATCAAATCAGGTGGACTTAGTTTTCCTCGATATACAAATGCCACAAATGTCAGGCATGGAGTTCGCAAGACTGCTGCCTCAACAGACTCGTGTGGTGTTTGTCACTGCTTATAGCAACTATGCCGTTGAGGGTTTCAGAGTCAACGCTTTAGACTATCTTATGAAGCCTGTTAGCTATGACGAATTTCTCGTAACTATCAAGCGTGCACTTGATTACGCAGACAATGCTACACCTTCACTTCAACAGCAAAAGACAGATGCCGAGCACATCATGGTTAAGAGCGAGCACAAGCTCATCAGAGTTTGCATCTCAGAAATCGAGTATGTCGAAAGTCTGAAAGACTACGTGAAAATTTACATCGCCGGACAGCCTCACGCCCTGCTCTCGCTCATGAGCTTGAAATCTATCGAACAAGTCTTGCCTGAAAAAGATTTTCTGCGCGTTCACCGCTCTTTCATTGTCAATATGGCACGCGTAGATGTAATCGAAAGAAGTCGCATCGTCTTTAACAACAGATACGTCCCAATCTCTGACAGCTACAGAGACATATTCTTCCAAGCCTTAGAGAAACGCAATTCAATCATAAACCCATAATCATGAACAAACTCAACATTCTCCTCTGCCTTGTCATTGCCGCCGTGAGCATGACTGCAAAAGCACAACACCCCGACTACGCCCCGATTTATGACCAACGCGCAAGCCTTTTTGAAACACTGCCAATAGACTCTACGTCCATTGTTTTTTTCGGCAACAGCATTACGCAAGGCTGCGAATGGCATGAACTTTTCGCAATGCCCGAAATCAAAAACCGCGGCATCTCGGGCGACATCGTTGACGGCATGAGAGAGCGTGTCAATCCAATTATCAAGGGCAAACCTCGTAAGATATTCATCATGTGCGGCATTAACGACATCAGCCACAACCTCACCGCCGACTCTATCGCCACGGCAGCCGCCTCGCTCATTGACTATATCCACGCCGAAACGCCGACCACAAAAATATACATCCAATCCATACTGCCTATCAACAACTCTTTCGGCAGATATAAAGCCATATTCGGCAAAGAAAAAGTCATCCCCGAAACAAACACTTTATTAGAGCAATACGCTAACGCAAAAGGATTTACATGGATAAATCTATATGATTTATTCATAGATAACGAAGGCAATTTAAGCCGAGAATACACTAACGACGGACTGCACTTACTCGGCAATGCCTACCTAATCTGGAGAGACAAATTAATGCCTTACATCACAGAATAACAGCGATGACTTTAGACCAACAACAGCAGTCGATAGTCGAACTGTTTGGCAAGAAAGCAATGGTACTTGCCGCTCCGGGCTGTGGCAAGACAAGAATCCTCGCCGACCGCATTATCTATGCCTCGGCTGTGCATAATGTCAGCTTTGACAAGATGCTGTGTCTAACTTTCACCAATCGCGCAGCCCGCGAAATGTCAGACCGCATCACGCTGAGAATGGGACTTATCCCGGAAGGGCTTTTCGTCGGAAACTTACACAGATTTTGCATCAGATTTCTTTATGCAAACGAGATAATCTCGCCTGACACATCAATCATTGACGAGGAAGACAAAGAGTTGTTCTTATCACAGCAACTCGGCTTGGGCAACGCTCGTTGGCGCAACGAAGTGATGTCTACGGCTTGCGAATTGTTTATGCAAGAACATGAGTTCCCTATCGGAGTCCACCGTCAATTTCACTTCAGAATCACCGAAAACCACATCAAAGCTGCGCAACTTTATGAGAAGTTTAAGAGCGAAAACAATCTTATCGACTTTGACGACTGCCTTCTCTACACATACAACGCTATGCTGCAAGGTGACACATCAAAGATGAAACTCGCAGCCTTTGACTGGGTACAAATTGACGAAGTACAAGACCTTACACCTCTGCAATTAGCCATCGTTGACCAACTAACTCTTGACCCAAATTCTACAGTCCTCTATTTGGGAGATGAGCAACAAGCAATATTTGAATTCCTCGGTGCCGGAGGTCGCGCTCTCGACATCGTGAAAGCTCGTTGCAATAAAAACATCTATAACCTTAGCCGCAACTATCGTTCACCAAGCTACTTAGTTGACCTCTGCAACTCTTATGCCCTATTTCAACTTGGCATTGACCCTACACTCCTGCCACAAGCCATCAACACAGATGACGAAGTTGGCGACAAGCTATTACTCGCACACGCCAACACCGGTGACCTCGAATATGGCATCGCTGCACACGCGCGCAAGCTACTACGCGAAAATCCCGATGAAACGGTTGCCATTTTAACCCACACCAACCGCGAAGCCGAAACCATGAGCAAGTGTCTTAATGACTGCAAATTAGACCACCTGCTAATATCGCGCAAAGACACCTTCAAACAAGTTGCATTCAACACTCTATTTGCCCACATGACATTGGCTATATCTGACTGTCAGCCAATAATGTGGAGCCGCATCATGTACCAAACAAACTGCGTCAAGCAACTCGCAAAGGCTAACGAATTGATGTACATATTACAAAGCAACGCCATGACGCCTGCCGACTTTATCAGCAATGACGGACAATCGCGCATCAGACGTGCCGCAGAAGCCTTAACCAACGAGACGCTCGTAATTTTTGACACCGAGACAACGGGGCTAAATGTCTTTGAGGATGACATTGTGCAAATTGCCGCCATAAAAATCCGCAATGGCAAAATCATAAAAGACAGCGAGTTATGCTTACTCATCAAAACTCAACGACAGATACCCGATACACTAAAGAACAATATCACAAACCCAATGGTCGAAGTCTATCGCAATGGTGAGCCGATTGAGCGACAAACAGCACTTAAACAATTTGCTGATTATGTCGGCGACTGCCGTCTCTGCGGCCACAACGTGAACTTTGACACCTCAATTCTAAAAAGCAATTTGGCTCGCGTAGCCGTTGCCGAGCCGCGAGGCATGGCTCTCACGCCAATTGACACTCTCGCTATCTCAAAATTAATATTCCCATTCCACCGCACCTACAACCTCGCATCACTGCTCAACTCCTTCAGAATCGAAGCAAGCAACAGCCACATTGCATCTGATGATGTAGATGCAACAGCAAAACTCTTGCTATACTTAGCTCCGTTCATTCATGAAAAGGCAAAAAAACAAATTGAGCTATTCAAGAACACGACAGTCTGCTATGTAGCCGAGCGACTTAGAGCAAAATACAAGCCGCTGTATGACCACACTCAGCGGATGCTTCACAATCCCGTTAAATTTGCTGACAACACGCTCAACGGCGAGCTTAATTACATTTACCAACTATTAGTAGCTCAGAAGTTTATCAATCCGATTGACAATTGGCAACTGATACTAAAACTCTTTGAAAGCGTAATCACCAATCCGGTGACTGAATGTCGCCTTTACGAGCAGATTTACGCCCACTTGCGCGAATTACACACCTTCAACGAAGGCGACCTCTGCGCTCATGGGCTCATCAAAGACCGCCTCACCGTAATGACAATACACAAAGCTAAAGGCTTAGAGATGGACAACGTAATCATCTACAACGCCCGTGTGCCTTGGGGCTGTCAAGACGAATACAATCGTGTCTACTACGTCGCCTTTTCTCGCGCTAAAAAACGTCTGACAATATTCTACACCGGACATCTTGACGAAAGTGTTGCCACCGTAAAGCACAAATTCAAGCCAATGTCATCACTCGAAGTCAAAGCTCTCGCCATGACAGAAAAATTCCGCACGCCCGACAAATAACGGATATGCGGAATTCATATATTCTTATGTCAACGACTTATCAAGCCAAAGCCGCAACAAGCTGTTCCGGTGTAAGCAATTCTTGTGTGCCTGCTGTCATATCTTTGAGCACAACCTTACCCTCAGCAAGTTCGCTCTCGCCGATGATTGCAACATATTTCACACCAAGGCTGTCAGCATAACCCATTTGCTTCTTCATCTTAGCAGCCTCAGGATAAAGCTCTGCCGAGATGCCTGACGCACGCAACTGCTTAATCATTGCGAGTGAAGCAGCTGCTTCTTTAGCGCCAAAGTTAACAAACATCACACGCGTAGACTGCAAGGTAGCTTCAGGATAGAGGTTAAGAGCATTGAGGACATCATAGATGCGGTCTGCACCAAATGAAATACCAACGCCTGACACTCCTTCAAGTCCAAACACGCCGGTAAGGTTGTCATAGCGACCGCCACCGGTGATACTGCCTATCTCAACATCGCGAGCCTTAACTTCGATGATTGTGCCTGTATAATAATTCAAACCACGAGCAAGCGAAACATCGAGGTCAAGTTCCGCTCTCAAGCCGAGAGCCTCAGTGCCTTCAATAACAGTGCGCAGCTCCTCAACGCCGAGTTTGCCTACGGGAATTTCAGCAAGCAAAGTTTCGAGCTTACCGAGACGTTCCGCAAGAGTACCGTCAATTTCGAGAATAGGACGCAGTGCCGCAATTGACTCAGCGGTCAAGCCACGCTCTGCCAACTCCTCGTTAACCTTGTCGATACCAATCTTGTCGATTTTATCAATCGCCACTGTTATATCAATCATCTTATCCGGTGCACCGATATATTCAGCAATGCCGGCAAGCACCTTGCGGTTGTTAAGTTTGATTGTAATATTTACTTGCAAACGCTTGAACACCTCGTCAATAAGTTGAAGCAACTCAACTTCATTAAGCAAAGAGTCCGAACCGATTACATCTGCATCACACTGATAGAACTCGCGATAGCGACCTTTCTGTGGACGATCGGCACGCCATACGGGTTGGATTTGATAGCGCTTAAATGGAAATTGCAACTCATTGCGGTGCATCACAACAAATCTTGCAAACGGAACCGTCAAATCATAACGCAATCCTTTCTCGCAAACTTGTGACGCTAACTTGACGTATTCGTCATTCTCTACGAGTGACTTATCAGCGCCGTTCAAGAAGTTGCCTGAATTTAATATCTTAAAAAGCAATTTGTCGCCCTCTTCACCATACTTGCCCATGAGAGTTGACAAGTTCTCCATTGCCGGAGTCTCTATAGGACGGAAACCGAACAAGCCGAAAACTTCACGAATTGTATCGAAAATATAGTTGCGGCGTGCCATTTCAGCTGGTGTAAAGTCGCGTGTACCTTTTGGAATTGAGGGTTTTTGAGCCATTTTATTTCTGTTTTTTAATTCAATGCAAAGGTAGCCAAAATTATTCGATTTTCGCACTATTGCCGTCAATTTCTTTAGATTGGCTTTAACTGATGCGACTCCAATCTACTGTGTGATTGATTATAGCTTTAAGTTCTGAGGCAAACGCACTATTCTCAGGCAACGTCAAATTAGGGTCATTATCGAGCAATTTCTCAGCCGACTGCCGTGCCATTCCTATTATCTGTCCGTCGGTCGCAAGGTTTGCGATATGCAGTTCAAAGGGCATACCGCTCTGCATCGTGCCCTCAATATCACCGGGACCGCGCATTTTCATATCTGCTTCGGCAATTATAAAGCCATCTGTCGTCGAAGTCATAATCTCAAGACGCTGGCGAGTCTCCTTTGCTATTTTATATTTGCTCATCAAGATGCAATAGCTTTGGTCGGCACCACGTCCGACACGTCCTCTGAGTTGGTGCAGCTGTGACAAGCCAAAACGCTCGGCATTCTCTATTAACATCACAGTAGCATTCGGCACATTTACACCGACTTCAATCACAGTCGTTGCTACCATGATACGCGCTTCACCGGAAGCAAAAAGCTGCATCTGGAAGTCCTTTTCTTTCGGCTTCATTCTGCCATGTACAAACGCAACTCGATAGCTCGGAAATGTCTCAACGATACTTTCATAACCTTCCGTTAGGCTCTTGAGCTCCAATTTGCTATTCTCATCAATCAACGGATAGACGATATAGACCTGTCTGCCCTCGGCGAGATGCCTGCCGATTGAGCGATAAATCTGTTCTCGCTGTTCCTCATATCTGAGCAAGGTCGTCACAGGCTTACGTCCCGGCGGCAACTCATCTATGACTGACACATCAAGGTCGCCATAAACGGTCATAGCGAGTGTTCGCGGGATAGGCGTTGCGGTCATAACCAACACATGCGGCGGTATGGTGTTCTTCTTCCACAACTTCGCTCGCTGTGCGACACCAAAACGATGCTGTTCATCTATAACGACAAATCCTAAATTACAAAATTCCACATTGTCCTCAATGACTGCGTGAGTTCCCACTAAAATATGCAACGAACCGTCTTTAAGTTGCTCATGAACAATAGCACGCTGTTTGGTCGGAGTCGAGCCGGTTAGAAGTTTGACATTTACGCCAATGGGCGCAACAAGCTCTGATATCGTTTGATAATGTTGAGTGGCAAGTATCTCTGTCGGCGCCATCAGACAAGCCTGAAAGCCGTTGTCAAGCGCGATAAGCATTGACATCAACGCGACAAGAGTCTTGCCGCTGCCGACATCGCCTTGAACAAGACGATTCATCTGTCGCCCGGTGTTAACATCCGCCCTAATCTCCTTAATAACACGCTTTTGCGCTCCGGTGAGAGGAAAAGGCAAACATTGGCTATAAAAGTTATTAAACATCTCCCCTACTCGAGTCAAGCGATGCCCGGTTGTCAAGCCCTTGCGTTCTCGCGAGCGATGAAGCATATCGACTTGTATATAAAGCAATTCCTCAAACTTCAGTCGGAGTTTTGCTGCTTGTAATTTTTCATTATCCGCAGGACAATGTATAGTGCGCAACGCCTCATCAAGCCCCATTAGCTTATACTGATCAAGAATTGAGCGTGGCAAGGTCTCTGAAATATGTGGCACTGACTGCAAAAGCGTCTGAACCCATGCAAAAATCTGTCGCGAACCGATATTGCGATTTCGCAACTTCTCAGTTAAAGGATATACGCCCCTCAACCCCTGTGTAGCGCCAATAGAAGCCGTTGTATCTACCTCGGGATGAGTGATTTGATAATGTCCATTGAAAACCGTCGGCTTGCCAAAGATAACATACTCAACGCCCGTCGATAGTGACTGTTTGATAGTCTTGAGGCTCTTAAACCAAACGACTTCAAGCGTACCCGTACCGTCAGTAAACAAGCCGATAAGACGCATCTTTGCGCCTTCGCCTAAGGTGTTAAAGGTAACAAATCTGCCGCGCAACTGTATTGACGGCATATCGCCGCCGCTGATATCACGTATGCTATAAACAGTCGAGCGGTCAAGATAATGATTGGGGAAATGATGTACAAGGTCATAGGCTGTGCGTATTCCTAACTCCGAAGTCAACAATTCGCCTCGTGTCGGACCTATGCCTTTTATATATTTAATGTCAATACGTCGCAGTCGCTTCATATCTGTGTATCACGCAAATATAGAGCCGCAATCTCTAAATCATGTGGACGAGTAATTTTAAGTGTAGCTTCCGAGCCTTCTACTGCGGCAATTTTGCCATATCCCGATGCCTCCATGACTGACGCATCATCGGTGAAAGATGATTGATAAGGCAATGTATAAGCCTTGCGCAACAAGGCTGTGCGGAAAATTTGCGGTGTTTGGACAGCCCGATAACGCGCTCTGTCAACAGCATTCAGCGAGCCGTCAGGCTGAACCTCGCGCAACGAATCAGTAACCGCCATAACAGTCACTGCGCCATCATTACTCGCTTCTTTCATAACATCCGAAAGACGCTGCATGACTTCGCGCTGAACGATAGGTCGTGCCCCGTCATGCACTACTGTCAATCCGTCTTCGGGTGAATTAGGAGCAAATATGGCATTCTTTACCGAACACCAACGTGTGTCACCTCCATAGACTATGCGAGGTGACACAAATTGATATTCCGTACATAATTTCAGCCACAATCCTTCCATCTCGCGACTGATTACAACCGTAATCAATGCGTTGGGACAATACTCGCGCAATCGGTCAACGGCGTGCATCAACACGGGTCTGCCTTGGAGCAAACAATATTGCTTTGGCAATGTCGCTCCAAAACGGCTGCCGGTGCCGGCTGCTACGATGATGATATGTAGTGGCTGTTCTGTCATGTTTAATATGCGAACATCGGATAATCTGCCATCATAGTGTTAACCTTTTGACGGACAGAAGTGATGATTTCGGGTTTATCTACATTGTTGAGCACAGTGTCGATGAGTTCAACGATAGTCTCCATAAGAGGCTCTTTTGCTCCACGAGTTGTGATTGCAGGTGTGCCAAGGCGAATACCTGATGTCTGGAACGGTGAACGGCTGTCAAACGGCACCATATTCTTATTGGCTGTAATATCAGCCTCTACAAGCGCCTTTTCTGCTACCTTACCGGTCAAATCGGGGAACTTAGAACGCAAGTCAACAAGCATACAGTGGTTGTCTGTGCCACCTGAGATAATGTTATAGCCAAGGTCTACGAGGCATTGTGCCATCTTTGCGGCATTGGCTTTAACCTGTTGTTGATATTCACGGAATGAAGGTTGAAGTGCTTCGCCAAAGGCTACTGCCTTAGCTGCGATAACGTGTTCGAGAGGACCACCTTGAACACCGGGGAAGACTGCTGAGTCAAGCAATTGTGACATCATGCGTATCTGACCCTTGGGATTTGTTTTACCCCACGGATTTTCAAAGTCTTTACCCATCAAGATGATACCACCACGCGGGCCACGTAATGTCTTATGTGTTGTTGATGTTACGATATGCGCATATTTCAACGGATTGTCAAGCAAACCTGCGGCGATAAGACCTGCCGGGTGTGCCATATCAATCATGAGAATTGCGCCAACTTCATCGGCAATCTTACGCATTCTTGCATAGTCCCATTCACGGCTGTATGCACTTGCACCACCGATAATCAAACGCGGACGTTCACGCAGTGCCACTTCTTCCATTTGGTCATAGTCTACGCGACCTGTCTCAGCACTCACATTATATTCAAGCGCTTGGAACATCAAACCTGAGAAGTTTACTGGGCTACCGTGTGAGAGGTGACCGCCATGCGAGAGGTTAAGACCGAGGAATTTGTCGCCGGGTTTAAGGCAAGCCATGAACACTGCCATATTTGCTTGTGCGCCTGAGTGCGGCTGTACATTGGCATATTCAGCTCCAAAAATTTGTTTGATACGGTCAATAGCAAGTTGCTCCACTTGGTCAACAACTTGACAGCCGCCATAGTAGCGGTGACCGGGATAGCCCTCTGCATATTTGTTAGTTAGACATGAACCCATAGCCTCCATTACTTGAGGACTTACAGAGTTCTCTGAAGCGATAAGCTCGATGCCTTTGCTCTGGCGTTGATGTTCGAGCTCGATTAGTTGAAAGATTGATTGATCTCTTTCCATAATTAATGGGATTAGTTTAGGTATAGTTTAAAGCTATAATATAAAATTTTTACTTTTTCTTTTTTTGAACTGAGAAGCCAAAGCGTCCGAGTTTCTCTCCAACAGCATAATAGCCGCCGTGACTATATGCCAAAAGTCCTGAAGCCGCAAGGTCAAACGCCCCCGTCTCTTTGTCAATATATTGGTCATCTGCCATTACATTGACAACCTCGGCGATAAACATATCATGACTTCCTAATGCCACTATCTCCTTGACACGACACTCGATAGAGAGCGGCGACTCTTTAATCGCCGGACAAGTGTTAGCATGACCTGCCATTGGTGTTAAGCCCGTCAACTCCCACTTGTCAACATCACGTCCCGACTTGACGCCGCACAAATCTGTCGCGCGCGCCATAGCCGCTGTCGTGACATTTAGCGTAAACTCCATATTCTCTTTTATGATATCATAAGAGTAACGCTCCGGACGTACAGAGATATAAAGCATAGCCGGATTTGTGCAGATTGTGCCCGTCCAAGCGATTGTTATCAGATTGGACTTCTGCTGATTTCCGCAACTCACGATTACCGCAGGTAGCGGATAGACCATTGTTCCCGGCTTCCAGTCTTGCTTCATAAAATATTTGCCTTCTTGCCGCTAACGGTGTGATTGCAATAGTGACAACGTATCGTTATCGGCTCACGATTAATCACATGGAAGCGGGTCGCCATTGGCTCGTTATTTGTGATGCACTTGGGATTATCACATTTGACAATACCTTCAATCGTATCCGGCAACACAACGGGACGCTTCTCCTTTACCTCATAATCGCGGATAATATTCACGATTGCGGTCGGAGCTATCAATGCGATGCGGTTAAGAACGTCCTCGCTAAACTCGGTGTCGGCAATCTTTATAATGCCCTTGGTGCCGAGACGCTTACTTGACAAGTTACAACCGATAGTGATGCTACGGTCAATCATCTTCTCCAAGCCGAGAATTTCAACGACCTTGAAAAGAGCGGGTGAAGGTATATGGTCAATAACTGTTCCGTTTTGCAACGCGGCAACAGCCAATTCTTTCTTATCAGTTGACATATCTGTTATAATTTAAATGGGTCAATACCGAGTGCACGAGTAATAATTGCTTGACGAGCAAACAGACCGTTGCGAGCTTGTTCAAAGTAATATGCCTTGGGGTTATCATCTACATCACGGTCAATCTCATTAACACGTGGCAGTGGATGAAGTATCTTAACATTTGGCTTCGAGCCATCAAGCATCGAGTTATGGAGCGTATAGAGGTCTTTTACTCGCTCATACTCCATAATATCTGTGAAGCGCTCTCGCTGCACACGGGTCATATAGATAATGTCGCTGGCATTGATAACCTCTGATGAAAAGTCTGAATGTTCATAGTAGGTAATGCCGTGCTCCTTGCAGAATTGCTTATACTCTTCAGGCATCTGCAATTCCTTTGAAGACACAAAGTGGAATGTCGGATTGAAATATTGCATGGCGATAAGCAAAGAGTGAACTGTGCGACCATACTTCAAATCGCCCACCATTGTGATGGTCAAGTTTTCCAAACGACCTTGTGTCTTTAGTATAGAATACAAGTCAAGCATCGTCTGTGACGGGTGCTGATTTGCACCGTCTCCGGCATTGATAATAGGAACATCTGTGACCTCTGTTGCATATCGCGCTGCACCCTCAAGGTGATGACGCATGATGATAAGGTCTACATAGTTTGCTACCATCTTGATTGTATCTTTAAGGGTCTCGCCCTTAGAGGTACTGGTAGTACCGGCATCAGAGAAACCGATGACACGACCGCCGAGACGGTTTACTGCGGTTTCAAAACTTAATCGTGTGCGTGTAGAAGGTTCAAAGAACAAAGTCGCCACAACACGTCCGGCAAGAATGCGGCTGTTGGGATTCTTTTCAAAATACTGCGCTCTTTTAAGCAAGTCGAGCATTTCGTCTTTGCTAATATCTGCAATTGAGACAAGGCTGTTGGGATTCATATTCACAGAGTGAGTTTTGTTTCCGGCAAAGTTACACAGAATAATTGAATTTATCCCATCTTCACTCAATAAAAATGCGCATTAATTTTAATTGTTCTCCGCCCCACGCTCTGCTCGACAAAAGCTCTGAACTTTATCTCTCCCGACTTGTTTAGTTGTAAACTATCTAATTACAGGGAAATATGACCAAGTCTTGTCTCACTAACTGCTATGATGTTGTAGCCGCTGCCGCATTAGCTATTGTCATGACTCTTTCATGCCACACTAACGACTACTACAATGAATTGCCTGACAAATTAGTTTCTTTCATTGCCCAATATTTCCCGAACACCGGAGTGGAAAGTTATAGTCAATCAAATGACAAATATATTGTGAAATTAGTTGACGGTCCGGGATTGACTTTCAGCTCATCTTATTCATGGTTAGATATTAACGGCTACGGAATGGTCTTGCCACAAGTGCTTTTATTTGACCAATTACCACCGGCATTATACCAATATCTCCAAGAGACCGAAAATCTGCACAACGTATTCACGATATCTCGCAACAAAAGCGAGTACACCGTCACACTCCTCGACTCAACGCTGACTTACAACATCGCCACCGGAAGGCTGCACGGCAGTTAACGCCCTGCGCCATCTAACCTTACTCTTATACAGCGGAAAGTTAAACGACATTATAGCATTGTCATTAACCTGCGCACTGGTCTCTATGTCATATTTCACACCAAACGGGTCATACCATTCAAGGTCATAATTACCCATAAAGATAGTCGGCTTCAGCCACGCCTTAATGCGCAAAGGCTGCCACGCCTGCTCATTGGTCCGCGCACCGTCAAGATATATGACCGCATAACGCCCGTTTAACTTGACGGTAGCAAAGCGATAGTCTCCACCAACGCTTAGCATCTTTGAATCTGTCTCCCGGTCAAGATACTCCCAATAACATTCCATTACATCTGACGTCGTGCGCAGATACTCAGCAAGTTGCTCCACGCTGTCAAACGGTGCATACTGCGCATCATCAAGCGCCTCAACGTCAACATCATGGCGCAACACAGTGACCTGTGTCTCGCTATAAGAGCCGACAGTGCCGCCAACGCTCGCATCAAAAGCAACAGGCACAGTCAATGACGGCAACGCCGTGCCTATCTCTACGACAGCACCGACAGCGTTGCGGCGCAGTTTAAGCGAAATGCCATGACGCGCATCTCCGCCGTCATAAGCATTGCAGACGTTCTCAACTTGACGCACTCCATCGCTGACGCAATATTGCTCGACACGATATTGTTGCTTGGTGAAATCATCACTGACCGACAACAAGTCGGCAGTCAATTCTATGCCACGATAATTTTGCGGCGAAACATAATTCCACACCATTCCCCATCGCATCTTAGACTTATCAGCCTTTACGCGTAGATGATATGTCATTTCGCCATAGTTCTCAGGCAAACTTTCAAGCGTAATTTCAGCAGCGCGAGACGCCGATGCAGTTAAGGCAATTAGAATTAAGGTCAACAGTTTTATCATAAATTAAGCAGTGATTTTACTTTGTCTACGAACTCTTGGCGAGGCATATCGCCTGACAGCCATTCTATCTTAAAGCCCCTGCGCTCCATGCCCCTAAACCATGTCATTTGACGCTTGGCAAATTGATGTATGGCTATTTCAAGTCCCTTGAACATCTCTTCGTAACTTAACTGACCTATAACATATTGTGTCAGAAATTTATATTCAAGCCCATAATATATAAGGTCATCCGGATTTATACCCGAATCAATCAAACGGCGCACCTCATCGACCATGCCGGCATCGAGACGAGCACGCAGACGCTTCGTGATGCGTTCACGACGCACCTCGCGACTAACATCAACGCCCACGATTACGGCATCCCTTATCGGATGTGGCGTCGCTTGTCGCGCAGCATCGGGATGCTCAAGATAATAAGTTTCAATCTCAATAGCGCGGATAGCTCGCTTTGCCGTGTCTATATCCGTGTCATTATGCAAGCGCTTCATCTTGGCAAGCATCTCTGCAAGCTCAGGCAACGACTTATCAGCCAATGATTCGCGCAACGGCTTATTCTCAGGCACTTCAGGCAGTTGCAAGCCGTTAAGCACAGCCTCAACATACAAGCCGGTGCCCCCGGCTAATATCGGAAACGCGCCACGCCCGACAATATCATCATAAGCCTTGCGATAGTCGCGCAAATATTCATAGAGATTATATTTATATCCGGCAGGAGCAATATCTATCAAGTGATAAGGCACATCGCCATACTCATCGAGATCTTTGCCCGTGCCGAGGTCCATGCCACGATAGATTTGCCGTGAATCGGCACTGATAATCTCACCGCCGATAGCTCGTGCGACATCAACTGCTCGTCCGGTCTTGCCCGACGCTGTGGGTCCGGTTATTACTAATAGAGAACTCATATAGTGTGATGATGATTTTTTAATTTTAAAATTAGCACTATCAACAGCCGCTGTCACTTGCGAATAAATATACCAAACAGACGGTGACACCACCTGCGGATATGGAAGAATCGACTATCCTCATTATTCTCGGCGATACTCAGCCAATGCAAGTCATCATAATCCACCGTCCATTCCTGCAAATCGCGCAAACGGAATGTCGGACGATAATGCTTTATCGGATATAAACGATTGCCATTTCTGTCATAAGTCTTCCATGCCATCGTAATGGTGTGAATACGATGCAACGCATATGTCAACTGAGGCGATAACTGTCCGAGACTGCTATATCGGTCTACGGTGTCAAGCGAGCACCACTCACCATCCTCAAAGTCGGCATAATGCTCCTTGAAATCAGCATTATAGATTATAGCATAGTGCACGACACCGGCACCGGCACGGAAGCCATGTGTGCGGAACAAATATTTAAGTCTAAAGCCATTAGGCAATCCGAGACTAACAGCAAGACGCTCCACATCATTAACCTGCTCAAGCTCGCTCGGTGTCAGCTGTATGATATACGGCACATCAAACAAATTATCCGCATTCGGTTTCAGCAAGATATAATCGCCCGACAAGACAGTGAAGCGCACAACTTTTGCCACACCCTCGACGGCTCCGCCATCTATGCTATCCGTTTGCAGCACAAGCAAAGTCTGGAAGCTGCGCACCGCCATAAGCACCAACGACACAACGTATATTGCTATCGGCAAGTAGACAAAAAAGAAACGGTCTGACGCATTGAGATTTACATTGCTAAAACGATAGATAAAATAAAGCCATGAAACCAAAGTCATAACCACCGATATAACCGCAATGAGTATCAACTGATAACGAGACTCACGGCGGAATAGTTGTGACATCACACCTTCTTCCTCATAAGTGCCATAACGCAAACGACAGCGACGACAAAAGGCTGACTTATTGCCGACAGACAATGTCGTTATCGCATTTACGGATGTAACAGGAAAGACTATCAGCGTCACCAACAATGGGAAATTGCTTTCATAACCTAAATTCCAAAAATAATTTCCAAAGGCATGAATCAGCAGCAACAGATTAAATGCAAACATAACGACCGAAGTCCAGAACAGCGATTTCAATGCCACTCTGACACACAAGACACATCCATAATTGGGTGACGACACGTCAATACGCACGAGCAAATTAAGCAAATATGCTTCGCCAAGAGCTACCAATGGCATAAACTGACGTGGCACAATTAGTGAAACTGCAATCAGTATTATGATAGCCCCAAACGCCAATGACCAATTTCTCCATAAGTTTAAGAAGGTTTTGGCGCATAATGCCGGATACTTTATCTTGTGTTCCATATTCGCATTACTACCTATACTCGGCAAAGATAACATTTATCTCCCAATTAAAGATTAAAATGTCGGTAAAAATCGCTGTTCTGTCGAATTTTTTTGCTTGTTTTTAATGTTATGTGTAATTTTGCTTAACCAATATTAATGAAAATTATCTAATGAGTTCATACGACAAAAATATCACGCGCCGACAGTCTGTAGCGCGATTTATCTCACACTTATTGGTCATCTCAATGCTGTTTATTCTGCCGGAGTTGGTGATGTCTTTTGCTATGCCCCACAAGCACAGCATGCCCGGCATTCCCGGCTTCTACATCAAATCGGCAGTCTTTGTTGGCGTTTTTTATATTAATTATTATTACATCATCAGCAAGACTCTCGGTGCAGAGCCTGTAAACATCTGGCGTTTTCTCGGTCTGAACGCGCTACTCCTTATCGCCGGCCTATTTGCGTCATACGGCATTGGAGAAGCCTTTCACGGACCAGAGCCTGACAGACATCGCAACCCTCATGAAATGTATGGCTTCGCTCGCTTCGCTTCTCAAGTAATGCGCGACGCGGTGATGATTGTCTTGACTGTCGCTTTAGCCGTGGCTCTACGTTTATCCGACAAATGGAAAGCGCTTGAACGCCGCCACCGCGAAATTAGTGCGGCTCAACGCGCCACCGAGTTGGACAGTCTTAAAAGCCAACTTAACCCACACTTTCTTTTTAATACGCTTAACAACATCTACGCTCTCATTGCCATCAATCCCACGACAGCCCAAAACGCCGTGCATGAGCTTTCTCAACTGCTGAGATATGTTCTATATGAAAATCCCGCAGAGATTGAGTTGAAACGCGAATTGGACTTCATTAGCCACTATGTATCTCTTATGAAGTTGAGACAAGGCGAGCGTAGTGTCGAAATCAATCTTAACCCCGGCAAATATGAGGACGCAAAAGTTGCACCTATGATTTTTATCGCACTGATTGAAAACGCATTCAAGCACGGGAACACCGGCAACTCATCAGACCCAATCACCATTGACATAACAGCAGAAAACGATGAAGTAGTATGCCGAACCGTCAACAAATTTGCGCCATCAACGCGCGTTGACAGTGCCGGTGGCATTGGCATAGCAAATCTGCGCCGCCGCTTGCAACTTATCTATGCTGACAAGGCGCAACTGTCTACTCAGATTAGCGGCGACGTCTACACTTCAGTCCTGCGCTTGCCGCTATCACTCTGACCAGTCACGCACACAGCGTATGTGGATTTTATCCTTATACGTGTCACTGAGTATCTCATTTGTCATCTTCAACGGATACTTCGGCAAGACAACAGACCCGATAAGTTTGCAATACTCGACCTCTATACCGTCAACAGTTGCCTTCGTGTAGAAATAGTCTCCGGAGCAACTTATAACGTAAGCACCGGGTATTAAGCTCAACTGTCTCATCAAAGACAACTCGATAAGGTTTGGCAAGCGCCAACTACCTTGGTCTGACTTGTTTGGCACTTCGTAATATTTATTGCAAAGAGTATTCTTCTTAATCGAATTTGTCATTGCCTCCGTGCGATGATATTCATTATCATCCATGCCATTCTTAAATTTCACAATCGTATCAACCACACTCAGATAATCATCCTCATAGCCATTTATCAGATAATCTTTTGCCACTTTCAACTTGCGCGGCGGAGTATTGCTGTAATCTGTAAACGAATGTACTATGAAGTGGCTGCTGACATTGGCGCGCAAACACATCGGATTAAAATTCTCAAATGATATGACATTATCTGACACGCTGAACGGGTCCAATATCTCATTCTTGATATAATAGAAATTGTTGAGATTATAATCATCGTGGTCAGTTGTCGTGCCTAAATTTCTTACACAGCGCAAGTTATAACCATTCTGGTCGAGGTCATTAACTCTCGGCACGAAGGTCGCACCGCCTCCGATTTCAGCCCAATATATTTCATAATCGCTTGAATAATAATGATAAGGTAGCACTCGCGCCGCGCGGTCTGTCAGCATATCATAACGCCCGTGCTCATTGTGGTCAAACATCGGATTACTTA
This sequence comes from uncultured Bacteroides sp., assembly GCA_964469875.1. Classification (GTDB taxonomy): domain Bacteria; phylum Bacteroidota; class Bacteroidia; order Bacteroidales; family Muribaculaceae; genus CAG-873. The sequence goes on along the minus strand of CAYYAA010000008.1, from coordinate 10,476 downwards.
TCACCTCAGAACCGATATTCATCGCCGTATAATCAATAAATGTAGGCAAGAACCATTTGATTTCAGTGTTATCAATCACGCCATCACCATTCTCGTCCCTATTGCGATTCATACACGACATCATGATATTAAACTGTCGCTCATCATTAGGCGAAATATCATATTTATTCTGATACCACGAATTTTTATACGCACCGCCACTGTTACGCCACTGCCATTCCATATCTGTCTGCTGAGGCACGGTGGCATAGGTCATGCCATCATCAGAGATAATAGTTTCGGGATGTGATGACCTAATCAAATCTTCCCAGACATATTTATTATTACGCACAACTTTCCAGCAGTTTGCACGACCGTTAAAGTGATTCCAATTATTGATATCAGAATAGCATTTCTCCCAGCGCAGGTTCACGCCATAATTTTCATTGACAGACTCCACGCCTAATGCCGTCGCGCAGTTGTCATTATAGAAGGTGCGAATTGCGTGCTGTGATATGACATACTTTGGTCGTATATAGCGGCTCATCTTATCCTCCGACACCTCAAGCATACCATCCGCAAGCCATATTGCACGCTCCGACTGATTGGTATAGCGCTGCCATGCGGTCACCGGTATTGCGTTGCCTGAAAAGTCTTTATCATAAACATACTCACTCACAAAGACCGTGTACCACTTGCCGCCATCGCTATCCTCAGCATAATTGTTAGGATAATTCTCAACATCAGCCAACTCATTAAGATACATCAAATCTGCATCATCCGCGCCCTTATACACAGCGAGTGTCGTCTCATTTTTCGTGCTCTTAAAACATATCCAATTGTACGCCGCATCAGACTTGGTCATCGTCTGCATTTCTTCATACGAAAATTCATAGGTCGTACCGTCAAGTGGCAAAGCCTCATAGAACATAATATTTCGACGCTCATCATCGGTGAGTTTGATATTAAAGACATTATAGTGAGCATCAAGCGTGTACTGACCGCCGCCATTCGTTAAATCAACGACCATGCCCGACGCTCCGGGTTGCAGCTCCCCTTCTTTCATCGCTTCAACAATCACCTTGTTGAGCCCGGCTATTGTCACATTATAGGTGTAGTTGGTGTTGCGACAGCAATTGAAGTCACAAGCCGTGGCATAAGTCGGCAGATCATCATCGTCTTTATCCTCGCAATATCCCAAGTGTATTGTGTAAGTCGTATATCCTATGCGTTTTGACAAATCAGATTTCGGTCCGGCATAAGCATCATAATCGACAGGCTGCTCCGTCTCCGGATTATCCGATTTCAAGACATAATATTCGACTTTAAGATTAAGTTTCACATAAGAAGCATAGTTGTCATTACCCTCAGTGCCAAGGCTTTTATAAATGCCGCTATTGAGCTTATCTGCAGTCTTATACTCACGCTCACGGTCGGCATATTGCTCATCAATGCCAACGCCGGTGCGGATACCGATGTAGTCTTCACCGTCAGACCGATACTCACACGCAGTGCGCATATTTTCAAACTGATAAAAATCAAAAGTGTAAGCCTTCGAGCCATTGGTCAACAATTCCGTGTCATAAGACACCGAAACAATTGACTTACCAAAGAGCTCTCCGCTCAAGCCGTCAGCATCCGTGGCATTCTCATCATGTGGCGTAAGATATGTCACTTGCGGCAAATTGCATACTTGCCAGTTTATTGGAGTTATAGTCACATTATCGCCCGCCGTCAAAACAAATTTATTGTATGACAGGACTTTATTCAGCACGATACTGCCGGGCAGCGTTGTGTCACTGCCATATATTGTTACCTTTTCAAATGAATAAGTATCATTGCTATTTGGAGAATGATAGCTACCGCACATCAGAAAGTCGGGCGTGATTTTATAAACATTGGTCGCATCACTAAGACGCAGTTTGAGCGACTTAAATTGGTCAAACGTTGTCGCCCCATTAAGGTCATCAACGATAGTACCCTCATCCGTTGCCCCCGCCACAAAGACAGAGTGAGGATTACCGACAGCAACGACATAACACTCGCCCGATGTTGTTGCCACTGTCAAAGCGTATTCATTTTCAGCCAACTCTTTAAGGTCTGACACCTCAACAAATTGAGACACCTTGCGTTCCCCGGTATTTGCGCTATAAATGCCAACCCATATCTCATCACACTGTGCAGCCTCATCGCTATCAAAATGCACGCGCGAGCGCACGGTCATATCAGAGACCTTAAATCTCAACGTAACTTCCGCAGGCAAACCTTCCTCAACAGTGTCCGACGACCAAAGGCTGTCATCGCTGCACGACTGACAGACTATTGCCGCTAACACTATCAAAATTATTGCGAATTTATGTACTGAGATATTCATCGCTTATGCTAATCAAATTTTATATTGTAAGTGGAGCGTTGACGCCAACTTGACACGCTATAATTTATTTCTATTGTAGGATAGTCTGTTATTGTCACGTCAAACTGATAGAAGTGATTACGCAGAATATTAAAATATTCGCCTGTTTCATAGTCCTTAAATTCCACTCTATAATCTATGCCATTATATCTAAAACTCATCTCAGTGCGGTTCGCACTATTACTAAGATTATCATATTCAGGCATATAGAGCTGATAGTCGCCATCATCAATAACATCAAAAGGCAAGTCATTGACAGTGGCTGTATTGCGATAATAGTTGACCGTATTAGGCACATTAAGATTGCCTTTGACCGGATATGCCGTATTTTCATACATACCCAACGGACAGCCCAATCCTCCGACCTTGCAGCGAGTCAAAATCACATTTTGAAGCGTCTTATTACAGGTAAGTCTTACCTTGGCATAGGCTCGCAATATGTCAACCTGCCCCATATCTGTCGCAATATTCTTGTCAAAACTGAGCTGACTAAGAGTATATTGCTTCACACCATACATCGGTATCGGCACTGTCTCTGAAGGCTTATAAGCATCATAACGTCTGTCTCGGTCTATCGTCGTATCATGATATTTGAAATAGCAATTCCAGCTAACGACACCGGCAAAGGTCGTTCCGCTATTCATTGACGGATAATAGTTCGTCACACCTCCATTGCTATCCATATTTGCCAAAACCAACACCGTGAAATTTTTTGTCGGCACTTTGGCTATCGTTCCTGACACGACATATTTCTCTACATCATAACCGGTCTGAGCAAAGCCATCAATGCTGATATCCTCAAAATACTTGCCATCGACAAAGATATATGCCCTCATATCTCTGATATAATTCTCCATATCCTCGCCTTTGGTGTAGACAGCTTCAGCGCGCGATGTCTCTTCATCAGAACCGACAGTGAACTCGATTTGATATTCCTCACCCGTGGTCACGGGCTCATCATTGACCGCTGAACATGACACGAGCATCACCACTGCCACCATGCCAAGCAGCAACGCAACAATGCTATGTGTTCTTGTAATCATCCGTCAACTTCTCGAGGTTTAAATCATTCCGGGGTACAAACATATAGCCGCACCCCGAAATGAATAAGCGTCCTTATTAATTAGAGGTCTGAGCTTTGTGTCAGCTTAGCCCAAGAAAGGATATTAACATTAGCACCGATATAGTAGAACTGTTGGTCTTTATCGTTCACAATAATCGGTTCTTCGGGGTCATAGATACCCTTGCCAAGCGTGCTTACGCTATTAATACTAATCTGATACCAGTGATTGCGCACCACGCCATAAGTCGCCTCTTTGATAGAGTCTCTATCGGCAGCACCATTACCATTGCGATGTTGGATAGGAATGTTATAATACATATAACCGTCCTTATAAGCCGTTGCCACAGCGGTCTCATTGAAGCTCTTCAACTGATCATTGATGCTGTTAATCAATGCATCATCATCAGATGCCAAAGTCTTTTTTCCTGCATCAGACAACTCGATAAACACTTCACCATTGCCAACATTAGCCAATTGGAAGTCCTTGGCTGTCAAAGTAATCGAGCGTGAATTATCGACTGACACTTCGTCAAGTTTCAGCTGCGAAATTGCTGTTAAGATATAATCTGACTCGGTGTAATATTTATTCATAAAGTTGACTAATGTATGGTCAAGTGGATTGCCATCTTTATCGACTATACGCGCCAAAACAACAACGCTCGTCAAGCAGCTCGGATAGCTTGCCTTGATAAGGCTAATACTATTGGTATTCTCCATGCAATAGCCATAGTTAGTGCCCGTGAAGGGACGCGAAATCTCAGCTGCTGAGATATATTTAAGCTCGGTAAGCGAATCTTCCTCCAACTCACCTTCGATATATTTCGTGGGATAGAAATAGTCGTGACCTTGAGTTGAATAGTTATAAGACATGCCCCAATAGCTGCGGTGGTCAGTCTCATTATTCCACGTAAAGCCGAGGTCGGTATTTGTCCATGATTCATTGATATGTTTCATCATATATGACACTTGCATCCTGCCGTCAAGTCCCCAATTCAACAACTCAACATAGTAGTCTTGAAGTTGGTTCTTACCATTTTCGTTAACACCGGTAATCTTATGCAAATACCTCTTTGAGCCATCAGTAGCAGTCAGAACGGTGGTATTGGTTGACGACAAAAGATCGGCAGACAATGACACTTGCACTTTTGCGGCAAGGCGTTCAACATAGACATCCACAGTCTTGGCATCTGCGGCGGTTGCTGCTGCCAAGGTCGAATAGAACATATCGTCAGACAGCTCCGTTACATAATACGGCACACGTTCCTCGTTCTTATATGTGCTACGCGCATAGCTTGCAGTTGTCATTACAAAGTTTCCATCATCAGTCTTATAGTCTAAATTGATTTGATTGAGCAAATCTTTTAGAGGCAATAGTGTGCCTGAGAAACCGGTCGGTCGGTTAAGTATCGTAACCATATATGACGGCAGGTTCTCTGAATCCAAGTTTGTCAAGATAATCATCGTCTGTGAACGATAATCAACGTTAGCATCTGATGTGTCAACAGCGCCATCCGAGAAGCCTTTTGCCTCGGCTACGAAATTGCCGTTCGCATCATAGAAATAGAACAAGGCATTTGCTACGGCATATTCAGCTGCAGTGCCTGACGCATAGAGATTATCCTCATCTGCGGTAGCACGTGTATCTGCTTGCGCCATAGAGATTGCCACGTTGAGATAGGCAGTCGTACCGTCAGTCTTCTCCTCGATTGCTGGTGAATCGCTCGAGCATCCCGCGAACAACGCTGAGGCTAATAACATAGCCATGAGACTCTTTTTTTTCATAAGATTGTACTTTATGATGTTAAACTTATTGTGATTTATTTCTTGGGTTTTAGTGTTATCGTCTGTTTGATATTCTTCCATGACAGGATATTGAAAGCCGTGCCAACATAATAGATGTCCTTATCCTCTTTCTGTGGAATTATAGGCTCTTTTTCGTCATATATTGGATGTCCTATGTTATTGATAGATGTAATCTCAATTTGATAGTAATGGTTGCGCACAACGCCATATTCACCCTCGGTATTAGCCTTGCCAAGATGTTCTATCGGTATGTTATAATACATCTTGCCAGACTTCATATCATAGACCTTGTTGGTGGAGTTAAACGAGCGTAGTTGTGCATTTATATCCGCAACTTTCATCGTTGTCGTGAGATTGGAATTGCTATACCACGACTTGCTGCGATATTCATCTTTAAGTTGGATGCAAACCTCGCCGTTATATAGCGCTTCATTTGTGCCATTCCACTGCTCACTATATGGTCGCAGCGTAACATGGTCGGCAGTGATAGCTACGGCTTCTCCATTCTCTTTGTAAGCATATCCCATCGTGTTGACACGCTTCAAAATATCTATGGCATACGCCAAATAATCTTGCTGCTTAAAGAGCATACCGTTATAGAACACAACATCGCTATACGGATTGCCGGTTTCATCGACCAACTGCGCAAGCAAAACGGCACTTGTTATCGCTGAATAATTGCTACTCACAACGGCGGTCGTATTTGTGTTCTCCATACAATAAATATCCGTGCCCAAATCATTTGTGAATGTCTCGGCAGCGTGATATTTAAGTTGCGAAATGCTGTCGGCTTTAAACTTGGCATTATATGTCAACGGATATGAGAATCCGGCATTGTCACTCTGGAAGCTGTGCGCTTTATCATAGTAGTTAAACGATGCCGCCCAATAAGAGCGCCCGTTTGTCGTGTCGTTCCATGTAAAGCTAAACGTCGTGCCTGTCGCTTGTATCGGGTTCCAATAGCTATTGAGATTCTTAAACATATATGTCTTATCAGCCTCAGCGTTAAGCCCCCACCCCAAGATTTTCAGATAGATATTATCCGTGGTCAACGATGTCATAGTGCGGAAACGCACCGGATTACCTGCCAAGTCATTAAGCTGAAACGCATTATTATCATTTAGCGTAATCTTATCGCCAAGCGCGAGAGTAACCTTTGCCGCAACACGCTCAACGGCAATTGTCAAGGGTGACTGCGCAGCATCATCATAATTATCCTTGAGGTCGTTATCTGTGAGCGTCGTATAATAGTTGTAAGGATAGCTATTTGAGCTATAAACATTCTTATAATAAGTCGCTGTCGTTAGCGTCAGATAGCCTTGCGTATCGGCTGTTTGCGTTCCCAACATCGTGCGCATCTCCAACGCCGAAGGATAGCCGACAAAGTTTGCCGATGGCACAAGCTCCCGCTCCGCGAGTGATTTCATATAATATTGGGGCGGATTGATAATGGTCAACAAAGCATAGGGTTTTGATGTAACATTTCCGACCGTTATTACATAAGCCTTATTTTCTGCATCATAGACAACCTTACTGCCGATAGTGTTCGACACATCACCGGTAGTGCTATATGATGCTTGCGCCATAAAGTGACCACTCGTATCATAGAAATAAAATGCTATCTTGCGGATGCTTTTCTCCTTGTCATTTGCAGCATCAGAAAACCCGTCAGCAGTGGCACGCGAATCCGAATCCACATCCGTCAACTTTACGCTGAGATATAGAGCATTCTTACTTGACGTAAGAATTTGGTCTTCATCGTTTGTCAATCTGTCATTGCTGCACGATGATACAACTATGGCCGTCAACAGACTAAGCAGGATAGTACTCAGTTTCATTACTTAGATATTAAAATTATCAAGGTCTTGACAGACAGATTGTTGCTAATCATAATAACATCACGAGGTAGGATAGAAACCACGTTACAGCTTTCAAGGCAATCAATCAAAATCTTTTCAAAACTTATGAATACTTTAATTCAATCTTTCTTATAACGGTTATTAATGGCTCTATTGTCAATGCTTTAATTTTAGGCAATCTAATTCCCGTTTTCTATTTTAGTACAATTTCACGGCCTAAAATGTTTTGATTATTATGTTAATTTATGTTCACTTCTTCCAACTTTATTTATCAAACGCTTTCTCAAACGCATAAATAAAGTGAAGGTCAGACGACGACAGCCATCTGACCTTCACTTCTATTTAATTTTTGATTTAATCTATCTTGACTTTACCTAATTCGATAACTTCCAAGTCTCGAATATCCTCGCCATCAATAACGAGACGCAGCAAAGTCTGCTCTTTTTGCCAACCGTGATGTCCGGCGGCTCCGGGATTGATATGCAACAAGCCGAGCTCCTTGTCATACATTACTTTCAGAATGTGACTATGACCTGCTACCATAATCTTTGGACGAGCTTCTATCAACATACGGCGCACTCCGGGAGCATAGCGTCCGGGATAGCCTCCGATGTGGGTCATCCACACTTTCACGCCTTCGACAGTGAAACACTCTATCTCAGGACATCGCCTTCTGACTTGACCGCCGTCGATATTGCCATACACTGCTCTGACCACAGGCGCGATGCCTTCAAGGCGACGGATAACGTCTATATCGCCGACATCTCCGGCGTGCCATATCTCATCGCAGTCCTTGAAGTGCAGCGCATAACGGTCATCCCAGCATGAATGTGTGTCCGAAAGTATGCCTATTCGCTTCACTTGGAGATACCGATTTTCTTTGCTATTGACGCAGGCACTGCCTTCTTATTGACATAGATATTGAGTGTCTTTGCCAAGAAATAGGGCTCAGATACATAGAAGTAGCCACCATAGATTTGGTTGGTGTCCCATGAGTTCTTAACCTTGTAATATTTGTTGCCTTTTTGGTCAACAGCTGTACCAACGACTTCCATACCGTGGTCATCGGTTGTCTCTTGGCTATCAAACATTGCTTGACGTGATTCTTGAGTAACCTCAATTTCTTCTACCGGACCGGTGAATTTATATTGGTCAGCCAAGCGGTCTTTATCGCTGAGTTTCACCCAACGCGCCAACTCGGTGCCGGTCATATCACTTTCACTTTTGCCTTTAGGCATAAGCGCAACGCCGTCATTCCATTTGAAACCGCCCTCGCTGACATCTGCCGCCCACACAAATGTGTAGCCGTTTTCAAGCGCGTTGTCAGCAATAGCTTTCAACTCATCAAGCGGCACATTCTGATATTGACCCCAAAGCCAGTTGTCAGACACCTCAAGCGCAAAGGGTTTATAGAATGGATGGTGAGTAAACGATGTTACTGCAACATAGTTGTCAACAGAGATGCCGAGTGACTTAGCGTATGACTGCGGAGTATAGGTCTTGCCTTTATAGGTAAAGGTCTCCGGGAGTTCTCCGAAATATGCATCAAGGATGCCCTTTAGTCCGGCACGCCATGCTGTCGAAATTTTCTTATTGGGATTTGATGCAATAGCTTTAAGGTAAGCCGTAAGTGCTGCATCAAGTTCGCCATGCACGTGTTTGTCCTCACCATAGTTCAGACCGGTGTAGATTTCTTCAGGAACTGCACCATAGTTTTCCCATACATAAGGCACATCAAGAGCCGAGCCGCCGGCTGCAAAGTGTGTCTCACCATACATACGGATAAACTTCTCTGCTTTGTCCTCATAACAGTGGCGCACGGTGAACATCTCTGACAAGTCGAGCGAGTCACCACGTTGGCGCAGGATTTCATCCTCAAAGAATGATGTCCCGGCAAAGCACCAGCATGTTCCTGACTTATTCTGGTCTTTTACGGATGTTGTCTTGATAGTGATAACATCCTTGAACTGAAATTTCTCAACGCTATCAGTAGCCGTTGTATCAGCTCCTGCACTCAACACACCGCCGAGCGCCAATAAAGCGAGTATATTCATATTGTAGATTTTATTTGTTTATATTCAGTTTATTACGTTATAGCCTTCGTTTTTCAACGCCTTGCGCAATGATTCGATATGTTCATTATCACGCGTTTCAAGCTCAATGCGTATTGTGCATCCGTTGATTTCGGCAGATGCCCCGATACGCTCATGTGACACTGATATGACATTTCCTCCTTCTCGCGCTATGACATTGCAAACGCCTGATAGCTGTCCGGGCTTATCATAGAGGTCAATAATGAATGTACAGTTACGACCGCTCTTTGACAAGCCGCGGGTGATAACACGGCTGAGTGTATTAACGTCAATGTTGCCACCGGACACGATGCAGACCGTCTTCTTATCTTTGATAGGCAACTTGCCGAACATGGCAGCAGCAACGGCAACAGCGCCTGCACCTTCTGCCACGAGTTTCTGTTTCTCAAGCAACGCGAGAATTGCGGCAGCAACTTCATCGTCACTTACTGTCACGACTTCATCAACATATTGGCTGCAAATATCAAAGGTGTTCGCTCCGGGCTCTTTAACAGCAATGCCGTCTGCGATGGTTGACACACTGTTGAGGTGGCAAATCTTGCCTTCATGAAGTGAATCAAACATTGACGGCGCTCCGGCTGATTGAACGCCATACACCTTGACATCGGGGCGCAAGGTCTTGATGGCAAATGCAACGCCTGAAATAAGACCGCCACCTCCGATGGGCACGACTACTGCCTCTACTTCGGGCATCTGTTCGAGTATCTCAAGACCGATAGTGCCTTGTCCGGCTATCACTTTAGGGTCATCAAAGGGGTGAACAAAAGTATAGCCATGCTCTTTTTGCAACTCTATTGCCTTGGCGTAGGCATCGTCATATACTCCGGGAACAAGGCAAACTTCTGCTCCATAGCTCTTGGTTGCCTCAACTTTTGACAGCGGAGCGCCTGCCGGAAGACAGATGAGCGACTTGATACCGTTATGCGTAGCACCAAGCGCAACGCCTTGCGCATGATTTCCTGCCGAACAAGCTATCACACCTTTCTGCTTTTCTTCATCAGAAAGTTGTGAAATTTTATAGTAAGCTCCACGGAGCTTAAATGAGCCTGTCAATTGCAGGTTCTCTGTTTTCAAATACAGCTCTGCATCAGTCTTAATATTGGATGCAGGTATGATAGTAGTTTTTCGCACGACGCTCTTCAGAACGGCGGCGGCATTGAAGATTTCGCTAATTTCAAGCATAATTCACCTGATTTTGATTTTTGAATAGCAAATTTAAGTAATAATTAGCAATATCACAAAAAAAATGCAAGGGCAAGATGCTCA
>CAYYAA010000007.1:0-35610 GCA_964469875.1 uncultured Bacteroides sp. | reverse complement strand
CAATCTTCTGCATGGTACTTTGTTCAACCTGCATCTTGAAGATTTGACAGTTGTTTGATGATTTGCGCGGCAAGACGGCAAACTGTGCTGTCTGCACATCAAGCTCTGTCGCAGCGCGTCCCATTCTGATGACCTTCGTGTCCTTGGCAACATCGCCGAAGATCGCATTCCCTCCATCATCAGTCTTGCAGTTGACAGGGATGCCCATAGGAATACCTTTATCTGATTTGCTATAGATATAAAACACAAGCCCGCTCATCTCATTGCCGGCGCTGTCATAGCCTTTACCTGCCGGAAGGAGGATAGTCTCAGAGACATCAAAGATTGCATTATCGTTGGTGTCAATAGCATAAGCAATCACGCCGTTATAATTTGTGGAGCTGGCACACGTGAGTTTGCGATTAAGCGTGGTCTCAGTCTTTTTTGTGTCCACTGAGTAGTATTCCACAGTCATGGAGCCGACAGCGCGAGCTCCCGCGCAGCGCGAGATTTGGTCGATAGGCGTTGACATAGGACGGATTTTGACGATGCGCTCGTCGATGGCGTTGCGCAGCAAGCCGGAGGCATACTCCTCGGTGAGCTTGGTGGTTAATGGTTCGCTACTGATTTGTGTTGAGTGGTTGTTAGTTGAAATTTCTGCCATAGTTGATATAAATTTAAAGTTATTGATATTAAGTTAGTTAGTTGATTGGTTGTTAGATTTAGTTTAGAAGATTACCATGTCGCCCCAGAAGTCAGGTCTGAGGTTGGACAAGAATGACGGGGTGCTGTCACTCGGTGCGCTATCCGTGGCGACTTGCGATTGATACATGCCTACTGTTGGCTCCTCGGTTGACGGAGCATCTGCCGGCGGCTCGTCATGCGCGTCAGTCTCCTCAGCATCCTCGGTCGGCGTGTCCGATGCATCGTCATTGAGCGTAGACGGCTTGATGCCGAAATGTGCTTCGATTAAATCATATAAGTTTCCACCTGCCGTGAGGTCGGCGAGAAAGTGCGCGGCTTCGGGATTCTCTGAAAGTGTTTTGAGCAGTGCTTCATTGTCGATTGTTTCTGTCATTTCGTTTTCTGTTTTTAAGGTTAAACTTGATTGCCAATCTTTGTTGTTGACACCGCAAAGTTACGATGGTATTATGCCAATTTGAGTAGCAAAATAACCACCACTTGCTATTTAACCTTTTTTTACTACGATATTTTGACCTCCAAGTTGTTATCAATCAGAAAGATTAACCCCGAATTATGAAAGAAAAAAAATTCAAAAAAAATTTGCTCACCGTCTTGCACTTGCTGATATTGTTGCTCTCGATAGCAATGATAGTGTTCCTTTCGGTCGATGTTTTCACCGGTGTTGCCTTCCTGACGACCGGCTATTACATGAAATTTCAGTTAGTGGTGTGCATCGCCTTCATCCTCGACTTCGCTGTCGAGATGGCACTCTCAGAACACCGGCTGCGCTATTTCTGGCGACACCTGCCGATGCTGATTATCTCCATACCTTATAGCAATATCATAGACGCTATGGGCATAGCGCAAGCCGAACACGTGCGCGACATCCTTCACGTCGTGCCCTTCGCGCGAGCCTCACTCGCCCTGTCTATTGTCGTCGGCTACATCTCCGAAAATAAAATTGCAGGACTATTCGCCCGTTATTTAGCGATTATGGCATTAGTGGTATATTTCTCATCCATAATCTTTTATGCCAAAGAAGCAGCAGTCAATCCCTCGGTCACATCCTATGGCATCTCGCTATGGTGGTGTTGCTTAGAAGCCACCACATTAGGCGCACCGTTCAGCCCCGTGACAGTGATAGGCAAAGTCCTTGCCTGCATCGTTTCACTCTTAGGCATCGTCATGTTCCCCCTCTTCACAGTCTACCTCTCAGACCTCGTGACCCGCATCCTCTCCCACCCACGTTAGCACTTCTATCAAGGATTTTGGTCATGGCATATAAAAGCAAAGCCCAATAATAAATCTGCTCGATGAGATAAAATTGCTATCTGCAATAATCGTAGATAAATATTGGAAATGAGTTGAGTATTGCCACTCGCTCATTGTGATTTACATACTTCAAAAGTTGCCCTTCAAATATGGCAATCTGGTTAATATCACTTTTGCGCTCTGGATATTTATTATGCCCACTAACAATATAGTTCGCCTTACGCACATTCATCGACTTCAAATGTTCCCAATTATCGCGAATACGTATATACTTCTCTTTTGTTGGCATTTCTCCTTCACGTAGCAAAATAAAGTCGAGACTGTCGTAAAATGAAAATTCCCGAGCCAGACGTTTGAAGTTCTTGCATTCGTTGCGAGAAACCGTGTATTCTAAATGATGTTCATCAGGCAATTCTTTGACATACCATATTGATTCAATCATGGGATAGTTGATGTATAGCTTACCATTCTCAGTTTCTTCATCGAAGAGTTCCAACATAGTGCGTACCCGCCGATTAATTTCCTCCAAAGATAGTTGGCTGTTATGGAAATCGTAGTCGAAAAATAGGAATGTTTCAGAGATATCTGACCGACGAATGCCATCCAATGATGTGTCGCCAATCTTATGAAGACGTTCTGTCAACAAAGATAAGATGTCGGCATCTCCTTCTAATTCCATAATCTTATTATAAAGGTCGTAGATGTTATTGCCAAAGGAGCAGATAATATTATCCTTTGGCAGGTATAGACGCTCTAACGTCTTGTAAATATTCGGTTCTCTATCGTCGCCTTCAAATACAAATAGTATCATACCTTGAAAGTTTTGCCTCGATAGAGCTTTTCAATATTATGACCGAATCGCAATTCTTTGTCGGTGCAGTCACACAATGGTTTGATTTCATTTTTATCGAGGATGAAATTGCAATCCGGACGGAGCAAATCATTTGTCATCAGATATGTATTATGCGATGACGTGAACACCTGACAATCCATATTAAACAGACGGAGACATACCTCATAAGATAATTCAAAATGATAGAATGCGTCAAACTCGTCGATGAACACAAATGTGGCATCCTTCATTCTCTGAATCCAGAAATACAACAGCATAAGTGCATGAGTGCCGGTGGAGGCTATCAAATCAAATGGAATGTTGTCATCACCATACTTACAAAGAATTATTTTGTCGTTCTTTTCAGGCTTGGCGAAATCAAATATTTGTCCGCTTACGGCTTTCAAGAACTCGGCAAAATCTCCAACCAAATCATTTTTGATGATGTATTCGTCGAGACCATATACACTGTTTTCCAAGCCGATAAACTCACGAATATCCAAATTGCGAAACCACAACATATTGCTAATAAAATCACGCAGGCGAATGAGGTAATGGCCGGATTGCAGCGGATATGAGGATAGCAGTACGTTAACGATGGATACGTGATTGGCATTTTGAGCCAGATTCTCCTTGAATCCCGGCTCCATGGGAAACTCGTCAGAAAGTTCCAGCACATTGCCTTGGTGAGTAAAAACAGTGACACTGTCAACAACCAAAGATTCATTGATCAATTTACCATCTTTATCCTTCGAATAATTGTATTGTGCTGTTTGTTCGCCAAACCGAAAAGTATATTCAAAATCAACATGCTCTGTAGAATGGCCTGCAGATATAAAGTTTGCGTAGTAATCAACTTTTTTGAATTTCTGCGTCACATGATTTACAATGTCAAATACAGCTAACCCAAGGTTCGTTTTACCGGAGCCGTTGGGACCATAAACGATGCCATTCTTCACCACGCCATCCTTGATAGCGTATTGATTGAACTCATAATTGCTCGGATGAGACAAGTCCCATTCAATGCGTTTATCAAAACCTCGATAATTCTTGACTGCGAACTTAATTAACATAAACTCGTTCAGATTAGATGATTAACTTCCGCAAAGATACACAAAATAATTAATGCCGCAAAAAAATTACGGCATATAATTTAAGTACTATTTGCAGAACCGTTATCTGAATATGGGCTGCCGTGGTAAATGTTTGGTAATCATTATTTTGGCGGTGTGGGGGATAATGGCAGTTGCAGTTGATAAAACGCCGAACGCCCCGGTTGACATGGTCAATCGGGGCGTACTTGCAGTTTTGTAGAAAAGGTCTTGTCTAAGAAATCGAAATTATCAGACTTGGTTATTATCCAATGCGTTTAACAGCCAAATCGTCAGCAGTTTCCTATTATTTCTTAGATGCTTCAAGAGATGCCTTACGGAACTCTTTCATGAGCTTTTCGAGTTCAAGAGATGCTTTGCGAGCACGAGTGCCTGCTGCTTTGTTACCTTTTTCGATTTGAAGAGCTGCATCAGCTGCGAAAGCGCTGTTGAGTTCGGCAATTTTGTTTACAATTGATTCCATTGCGGTTGTTAGTTAATATTAATGGGTTAAGGAGAAAATTAAATATACGGTATTAGTTCTCGTATTCGTAGTCAGTAGGGTCATCAATTTCAGCTTCGACAAAAGCCTGATGTCTCTCGATGCAGGTGCCGCATCTGCCACAGTGACGTTCTCCGCCTTTGTAGCATGAGTAGGTGTGTGCATAATCGACTTCTAATCGCTTGCCTCGCATGGCGATTTGACCTTTGGTCAGCAGGCAATAGGGTGCATAAATCTTGATGCCTTCATAGGTGCCTTGGCTGATAGCTTCTGACATGGCTTTGATAAAAGATTCACGGCAGTCGGGATATAGCGCATGGTCGCCTGAGTGGTTAGCTATCATGACTGTTGTCAGCCCGTGGCTTTCGGCAAGCCCGGCGGCTGCTGACAGCATGATGCCATTTCTGAACGGGACAACGGTAGACTTCATGTTGTCGAAGTCATAGTTGCCTTCGGGTATGGCTTCCGCGCCTTCGAGTAGTGAGCTGTGGAAGTATTCCCCGATAAACGATAAGTCAATTTCAATCAATTCAATGCCGAGCTGACGGCAGTGGTAACGTGCACATTCCAACTCGCGAGCGTTATGGTTTGATCCATAGCTGAAGTTTACAGCAAGCTCAATGCGTGATGCGTATTCATGTAGCATGGTAACGGAGTCCATGCCGCCTGAGAGTACTATTATCGCGTCTTTTGTCATTGTCGGTGTAGGTTGCAGTTGATTGATTTCAAAAGTTATTTATAAAGGCGGCTTTGATGCGTTCTTTGACGAGGTCTTGATGCTCATCATCGCCGTAATTTGCAAATGGCAGGATTGCTATGCCGCCGCGTGGTGTGAAGTGTCCGATTACTTCGAGGTAGCGCGGGTTCATCAGCTTTACGAGGTCTTTCATGATGATGTTTACGCAGTCTTCATGGAAGTCGCCGTGGTTGCGGAAGCTGAATAGATAGAGTTTCAGACTTTTGCTTTCGACCATCTCATCGCGCGGAATATAATTGATTATAATCTTTGCGAAGTCGGGCTGCCCGGTCTTGGGACATAATGATGTGAATTCCGGACATGTAAAGGTCACGACGTACTCGTTTTCGGGGTGCTTGTTCTTGAAAGTTTCAAGGATTTCGGGCGAATATTCTGTCGGATATTTAACTCCGGTATTGCCCAAAAGCGTGCATCCTTTTATTTCTGCTTCGTTGCGTGGCATATCGATTCTGTTATCAGTGAGCAAACTTACATAAAAATTTCTTAATACCACAAATTTAGGCAAAAAAAATGCGAAAAAAATTGCAAAAAGCCCGTTTTTGCCGTTTTTGCCACATTTTTAACAACTTTTTTGTAACGAAATGGGCGTTTTGTAACGATTAATGACCTATTGCGCCGAGTCCTAATTTGGGTGGCGCTATTGTCGGACTGTTGTTTATTGTCTTGCCGGAGGAGTATTTAAGTAGTTCGTATAATATGCCGCCGAGGTCGATGCCGATTTTCTGTCCGTTGTTAAGTCGGAGGTAGGGCGCGGCAATTGGCGCGACTTCCCATCGGCTCGAGCCGAGTGGCTGATATGTTTGTGCGCCGAGGTCTATGCCCCAACGTCGGCTGAAGTCATGGCTGATAAAGCCGCCAAAGTGTGTGGCGTTGTAGTAGCCCACTTGTGCCGGCGTCATTGCTGCGCCGAGGTGAGGATTGAGGTTGGGCGTGTCGCCAAAGTAGTAGTCGCCAAAGAGTGTAGCGCTCGTGCTTTCGTTGAAGCGATAATTCATCATCGCGTTGACGCCATACTGCGTGTTAAGTCCGCGGAAGTAGCCATACTTTGAAACATCTCCGCCGACGCCAAGCGTCAGATTGCCAATGTGTTGATACATGGTGATAGCGCCACTCTCGATTGCCATAGACCCGGGCATCTCTTGGATGCTGCCGGATGCGACGGCGACGCCGTTATGCCACTTGATGACGTTGCTCTCGCCGGGTGTCGCTATCTCGATGTTTGTCGGCACAATATCGGGTATTGAGGTGTCTATGCTGTCGCGATAATTACGCTTGTTATTGTCAAAGTTGTAATGCGGCATAATCTGACTCTCAATCGGCGATAGAGTCAGCGTGGTGTCGGTGAGTATCTGTCTGAGTCTCAGTGTGTCGAGCTTGACTTCTTGTGCCGATAGAGTGAATAGACTGAAAAATGATATGATTGTCAGTAAGTGCTTCATGCCGAAATTGTGTTTTGACAAATTTACTCAAAAAAGCACGCGACCACCGTCGCTGTAACCGCATTTTATGTTTAATTAACGCTCTCCGGCAGGCGGGTGTTGTCGATGACGATGTAGCAGTTGCTGTCGTCGCCATAGCCGGTGAGTTTATACCATATTATATCGTCTTTATAGTCAAGAACTTCGGCGCGGCTGTAGCCTATGCGCACGCCGTTAATCCATAGCGCAGCATTGTCGAGTGTGGTTGTGCCCTCTTCGCGCTTGCCGGGGTCAAAGATGAAGTTGTCGCCGGTCGAGAGGTTTACGCCGTGGATAGAGCCGTTGGCAAGTCGTTCAAAAGCGATGCCACCGTTGTCCCATGCCATTGTGACGGTTGATGAGACAAAGCGCATTGTGCTGTCTGTGAGTTGTGGCTCGTTGCTCGCATTGCCGATGGCCTCGGAGATTGAGGAGCGGAAGTCTGAATTGTTTGATGCGCAAGCGCAAAAGAGTAGGGCAGTGAGTGCAAAGTAGATGTAACGCATTGGTTTACTTGGTTATGAATATTTTTATAATGCCAGTGAGTTCGCTGTTGCTGTATTGCAAGAGGTGTTCGCCTTCGGTCAATGTGTCGAGGCTGATGGTGGTGGCAGTGGCGTTAATGCCGTCTATTGTCCACGATAAGTCTTCGGGCAGGTAGGGACTTGATAGCGAAATGTATTGGTCAACTGAAATGGAATAGTTTGCCTTTAATGGCTTGACGGTAGGCTGTTCGTCGCTTTCGTCGGGCGTTTCGGTTGTGTTGTCGCCGAAGGTCTCGCCGGCTTTGTCTCCCCAAATGTATTCGGCAAGTTCGGGATAGGTGACAAATGGATTGCTATTGCCTTGACGCTCAGCGATTATGCTGTCACGTTTTAATTCAAAATCGTCCACGGGGTCGGCGCGGTGCCACGCCATGAGCAATTGTTTGCCGTAGTCGCTCAGCAGCGGATAGTCGCCGTCGGCAAAGAGGTAGTAGCCTTTGCCGCACCATAGCTCCATCGGGTACATCACGGCGCAGTACATCAGAGAGCGAGCGAAGTCGCCTTCGCGACCGCGTGGTGGCGTGTACATCGGCGCGTCTGCGCCATAATATTTGCCTGTGCCAACGCTCCAAGTGCCGTTGTCGTATGTCGCTGAGGTGACGCAGCCTTGCGGAAGGTCTGATTTGAGACGGTCAACATCGCTTCCGGCGGTGACGATGTTGTGCAGGTCAAGGCTCGGCAGCTTGTCATATTTTGAATTTGTGCCCCACCAGTCGGCGGGCGCGATGTTTGTCAGATAGATGCCGCTCGGAGGGTCGGCGACTGCGGCGCTGTTGTCGGGGTCGAAATAGTCAACTATAACGCCGTAATTGTTGACGGTAAATGCTGAAACGGTCGCCCATGCGCCGTCGCTGCCGGTCTGATGTTCGGCGTATGCGGTGGGGCGCATTGTCAGGTTGATTTTAGACAAAATTTCTCTGCTTGTAAGTCCGTCAAAAGGGGTGGCGGCGGTCAGTGTGCAGGGTAGCAGGATTAGTGATAACAGTTTAAGGTTGTTCATATAATATAAAGGGCATCAGTTTTTTGCGACTGATGCCCTGTGGTGATAGGATGTTATTTCTTGTTGATGTCAACGACACGGAGGCGGTCGCCTTGCTCGTTGACAATAGAGCGGAAGTAGCGTTCATTGTATCCGCCGAATGTTGGCTGCACCGCCATGCCTTCGGCTGTGCGCTCAAACTCGCCGTCTTTCTCGTGCTTGATATTTCCGTCAAGATATTTGACAAAGAGGTAGTCGCCTAATGCGCGATAGTCTTTTGTTGCTTTAACCGTCCACGTATTGGTCAACTCGTTGAGCATTTTTTGCGCTTTTTTGTAGTCTAATTTTGCAACGTCAGTTGTTGCTTTGTCAACCGCCTCGACCATAGCAGACTCCAAAGAAGACTGCACGCGGCGGATGTCAGGTATCATCTGAGAATAGCGGTTATATGCTTGATTTGCAACGTAGTTGTTAACCCAGAACATAGCGTCCCAGGACAGAGTCAGCATGTCGCCGTTGCCGTGAGCGAGAGGCTGCGGCACGGTTGTTGTGCTGTTGAAGACCGGCACATAGACGCAGGTGTTGGCATCGTCTACGCCAAACCATAGTATGCCGCGCATTGCCTCGGGGCGGCTTGAGCACATTGACGAAACAAAAGAGAAGCCTGTCTGCTGTGTGGCGATAGCGCGTTCATGTGTATATTCAACAGAGTCAACGGTGTAGGTCATTGGACGCCAGCGATAAGGGCAGTCAAACGGGCCTGCGCCGATGTCTTTTGTCATGTCGAGAGGAGTGTCCTCAAAGTGGTCACGCATCATCCATTTGAGCTCGTCGGCGGTCAGCTTGTGAGAAGGCTTAACCCAAACGGGCATCGGCTCGCCTTCGCCGCGAAGAATCCACGGCAGCCATTGGTCGGCTTCGCCTTCAGCCATAAATTTGTGGTAGTAGCTCCATACGCGGGCATCGCAGCCGCGGAGTGCGCCGGAGTCATAGACGGCATAGGCGCGAGAGAAGCTGAAATCCTCGTCAGAGCCTGTGTAGTAGCCTTGTGAGCGTGCGAAGTCTATGACATCGGCAGAATAGAGAGTTTCAGGGTCATGCAAGGGGAATTGGTGGATGCGAGAGTGGTTGGCGTGACCTGAGATGTAACCGTCAGGCACACGACGAGCGACCCAGACAGCGCCGGGGTCAGTCTTGCCCTTGCCTATCATCTCCATAATCCACACCTCGTCGGGGTCGGCGATAGAGAAAGATTCGCCTTCAGAGGCATAGCCGTAGTCGCGGACGAGTCCGGTCATAACCTCAAGAGCTTCGCGAGCAGTGCGAGAGCGTTGGAGGGCGATATATATCAGAGAGCCGTAGTCAACCATTCCGGAGCCTTCGAGCTCGGTGCGGCCGCCCCAAGTGCTTTCAGCAATTGTTACGCCATGTTCATTCATGTTGCCAATAGTGGCGTAAGTGTGAGCGACTTCCGGTATTTCGCCGAGAGTTCGACCGGTGTCCCAATCGACGACTTTGCGCATTGCGCCTTTGGGGTGGTCAGCAGCAGGTTGCTGATAGAGTTCGCCGTAAAGCACGTGGCTGTCGGCGGCATAAGTAATCATGGTTCCGCCATCGGCGACAGCACCTTTGGCAGCGATGAGGCTTGTGCAAGCATCGGCATCAAATGAGCATAGAGCCAATGCTGCTGCTCCTGTCAATAATAATTTATTCATAAAGTGGAATTAAATCTGATTCGTGTTTGTGCGACAAAGTTACGAAAATCATAGCATACAGACAGACAAAAAATTAGACGTCACAAGTCGGGGGATAGAAAAAAGCGAAAAAATCCTGTGTTTTTTGTTGTTTTTTAACTGATTATCATTAAATTTGCACAAAACAATCCGTGTCCAATGGTTAAGCTGCAATTATATATCACTAAATCTCTGCGTGGGTATAAGAGCCTTATAAATCTAAACTCATCGGAAGAGATATTTCGCCATATCAAAGATGTGCGTGAGGCTCTTGACGTCATAAATTATGACCCTGCCGAGAAAAACATCTTTTACCTTATCCGCTATGTAGATGAGGGCACGATTTTATCAATCCTTCGCACTATACCAAACGAAAGACTTAATCACCTCTCTGCTGCAATATTTATCCCCAACGGTGCGGTAATCAATGCTGAAAGTTTAATGCAAGTCGTCAAGTTGACCACTCGCAAGGTATCGGGCTCAGGCGTGACAGCCGAGGATATTGCCGAGCTGCGCGAGATGTTTGACCGCGAATATAACACCTACGGTGAGACTCCGGCGATAGCGTCGTCTGAGGGTCATAGCTATGCCGTGTGCTGTTATGGCGGTGACACCGGTCGCAATCTGATAGACTTCTTCGGCTCGCGATTGTTCCAGCCGGCGTTTCAGACTTATGCCGGAGTGCTGTTGATAGATGCTGATTTGGGATTGCAAACCACGGGCAAGGATTTGACTGATATAGAGTTGCGCGAGACTATTGCGCTCAATCCTCCGCCGGAGACAGCCGAGGGTTTTATGCCACACATCTACGGCAAGAGCTTTGACCGTCCTTATCTTGTGCCAATGGGTGAGGCGTTTGTTATCTGTTGGTCGCGTCAGGGCTTTGAGCCGATGACGCGCGAGGTGACACTGACAGATGATATGCGACCGATAGAGCCGCCCGACACTTCGAGATGTCGCAAAGCTATCATGCCTTCGACCTTCTATATCACATCACGTGCGCGTCGCACTCCGTTGATTAACTGCAAGATAGTGGTCAATGATGTCGAAATCACCGAGGCACACTCGTTTGTCTACTCTGAACTTGTTGCGGCAAAAGTCAACATCAGTTGTCAAGGATATATGTCATTTTCGGGCGTGATAGATTTGACAGCTACAGCACAGGCACTCATACAGTTGCGCGACCAGCGCAAAGTCTATCGCTTTGAGATGCCGCTGAAAGCCACAGACTTCGGTGCACCTATTTCGTTTGAAATACATTCAAAACGCGCCATAACCGAGAGCCCTATTGACGGCTATGAAGCCAATGACACGATACGTGAGGGCGCGGCGCATACAAATAAGCTCAACTTTGTTGCCGGCGACAATCATGGCGGTTCGAGAGTGACGTGGATTGTTGCTATCGTTCTCAGCTTTGTTGTTGGGGCAGTTGCCGGAGTGTATTATTGTGACGGCTTCAATAGTCACAGCTTGACACATAGCCTTGCCACGACGACGGCAGACACAGTGACAGCAACACACGTTGAGCGTGTCTCAGACCGACTTGCTGTTGCCGAACAGCAAGAGACAGAGCCTGTTGCGGCTGATACTGCTGCTACGGAACCGGCGCAAGCCGTTGAGAATGATGCCATTAAATATCTTGATGGCAATCGCAATTGGAATCGTAATGACCTTGAACGCTACCACGAAACAGCCGGACTATTTGACGATATGAACGGCTATCAACTTGAAAATATAATAAACAAGTGGGAGCCTGCGTTAAAAGACTCGAAGAGTTTTGCAAAGGTTGCGGATGCGGCACGTCAAGCGATACGCAAAAACAAAAATCCCAAACGCGAGAGACATAATCCGACTTATAATGCCGTCAGTGACAGCGTGATAGGCTGGATGGGTTATTGCAATTGGATTGACCCCTAAAGTTAAATATTCTTAAGATTATATCATATAAAACAGTTTTAATCAACTCATAACCTATCTCCTATATGAAAAATGTACTATTTATCACATTGTCTGTATTGGTCACTTCATTCGACTGTTTTAGTGCGAATTTAGTTGACTATATAACAACAGAAACGCCAGAAGGGCGAGTTATAACAGCTACTGCCGTGAATGACAATATTATTCGCGTGACAAATCGTGATAAAAATGAAGCTGCCATAGGTCCTAAGACAACGGTGAAGCCTGCCATAGCTGCGCAGTCCGTGAGTGTCTCAACTACCGGAGGCCGCTACTCCATATTGACCACCGGCGCCGGTGTGACCGTGACGCTTGACCAAAAAACAGGTCAATTGACAATAAACGGTGGCTCGGAGCGCATAATCACAGATAACGGCAAACGCATGACCGGAGCAGACGGCAAGAAGTCACTGCAACTTAGAACTATTTCAACATCAGCGATGTATGGCGCCGGAGAGCGCGGGCATAAACTTGATTTGCGCGGTGACACGTTGACGATGTTCAATCGTCAGAACTATGGCTATACAGAGGGCGACCCGCGCATCAATCAGATGAATATCACTATGCCTTTGTTTATATCAGAGGACGGTTTTGCCTTGCTTTTTGATGATTATGCTGCGGCTGAGATGATACTTTCTAATCCAATACAATATAGCACAGAGAGTCCTAACTCAGTGGCTTACTATTATATAAACGGTGCGGAGACAATGGCAGACGTAACCGAGAACTTGTCATCGTTGACAGGCCGTCAAGACCTGCCGCCGCTGTGGTCGCTCGGCTATATCACATCAAAATATGGCTACCGCACTCAGCAAGAGACACTTGGCGTGATTGATACGCTCAAGCGCAAGGGCTATCCTGTTGACGGCATCGTCCTTGACCTCTATTGGTATGGTAAGGAACAAGATATGGGTCGCCTCGCATGGGAACCAAAGCAATGGCCGTCACCGACAAAGATGCTCTCTACTCTATCAAAGGAGGGCGTTAATATGGTGATAATTTCGCAGCCATATATCTTGCGTAACGGTCGCGGTCTTAGTAATTACAACTATTTGAGTAAGAATGGCTTACTCGTTAAAGATACAAAAGGCAATCCTCTCGAAGTTAAAATTTGGGTAGGCGAAGGCGGTATGTTTGATGTCTCTAATGCCGAGACTTGCGAGTGGTTGGGTGACCGCTATAAGCAATTGACCGAAATGGGAGTCAGTGGCTGGTGGGGCGACTTGGGCGAGCCGGAGGTTCACCCCGACAGCGCTTATCATGCCAATGGACTGACAATGCGCCAATATCACAATCAATATGGCAACGACTGGAGTCGTATCGTCTATGAAATGTTCCATTCAAATTTCCCCGGTCGCCGACTGATGACGATGATGCGCGGCGGCACTATAGGCTTGCAGCGTTACAGCGTATTCCCGTGGTCTACAGATGTTTCGCGCTCGTGGGGCGGTTTACAGCCGCAGATTAAGATAATGCTCAACTCGGGACTCAGCGGTTTAGGCTATATGGGACACGATGTCGGCGGTTTTGCTGTTGACCCGGAGAATGCCTATATGCCTGAACTTTATGTTAGATGGTTGCAACTCGGCACGTTCTCGCCAATCCTGCGTACACATGCCCAGCAATATGCCGAGCCATATCTCTATCCGCAATATGCGTCTATCATCGAGCCGCTTATCAAGGAGCGTTATCGCTGGTTGCCATATAACTACACACTTGCTTATGAGAATGCGACCAAGGGCTATCCTTTGGTGCGTCCGCTCAACTTCCATCAGCCGTCAAGTCGTCTTGCCAATGTCACAGATGAATATCTGTGGGGTGAGCAAGTGCTTGTTGCACCGATACTTAATGAAGGTCAGACCTCGCGTGATGTCCTCCTTCCTGACGGCGTGTGGATAGATTATAATCATCCCACTAAGCGCTATACGTCTGATATAAAAGGCTATGCTGCGCCGCTGTCAGTCTTGCCGATGTTTGTCAAAGCCGGAGCGTTTATCCCAACGGCGGATTACAAGATGGGCAACACCGGAGACTATACGCCTGACAAGTTAACCGTCAACTATTATCCCGTCGAAGGAGTCAAATCAGTTTACTCTCTCTTTGACGATGACCGCAAATCATCACGTTCTCTTGCAGAGGAGAAATATAGTCTGACAGACTTCGCCGGCGAGATGACGCAAGATGGTCGTCATATCACTATTAATATAGCATCAAAAGGCACATACGCCGGTGCGCCCAAAACGGTTGATATGACATTGGTAATCAATGGCGTAACTAAAGTGTATAAAGCAAGTGTCAATGGCAAAGCTGTCAGCACGACATTGACTGACGGCAAGTTAAAACTCACATTCAAGTATAACCCTGCAAAACAGTGCAAGGTGATGCTTACAAGATAATAATAACCTAATTAATAAGATATTAAAGATATGTTTTCAGGTATAGTAGAAGAAGCTGCAACCGTTGTCGCAGTTGACCGTGTTAACGGCAATGTCAATCTCACTGTGAAGTGTTCATTCGCTAATGAATTGAGCATTGACCAATCAGTTGCCCATAACGGTGTGTGTCTGACCGTAGTAAAGCTCAATCCTGACGGCAGCTATGTTGTCACAGCAATTCAAGAGACGCTTGACCGCTCAAACCTCGGTGATTTGAAGCCCGGAGATCATGTTAATCTTGAACGCTCAATGGTCATGAATGGACGTCTCGACGGTCACATCGTGCAAGGTCACGTTGACTGTACCGCGGTGTGTGAGGCTATTGAGGATGTTGACGGTAGCCGTTACTTCAAATTTGTCTATGACATCGACCGCGCAATGGTGGCTAAAGGTTATATGACAGTTGAGAAGGGCTCAGTGACAGTCAATGGCGTTAGCTTGACAGTGTGCGACAGCGAGCCGCGCAGCTTCCGTGTTGCCATTATCCCTTACACTTTCGAGCATACAAATTTCAGCGACATTACCGTTGGCAAGCGCGTGAATATCGAGTTTGACATCATCGGCAAGTATATCGCACGTATGAACGAGCTCAAAAATCTTTAGGATTATATTACAATAAATATCGGGCGTTGACGACCTCAACGCCCTTGTTATGCTATGACAGATTCACAAAAATATATCATCGAAGAGACAGCCGACGGGACATCGACAATCTATCTGCCTGAGCTTGATGAACACTATCATTCAGTAAAGGGTGCGCTTGTTGAGAGCCGTCATATTTATCGCGATTGTGCGCTGATGCACCGCCTATCCCTCGCTCCGGCTAAAGAGCTTAACTTGCTTGAGATAGGTTTTGGCACGGGGCTTAATGCCGTAGTGACGGCAATGGCAGTGCCTGAAGGCGTGAGTTTGAATTATACGACGGTTGAGCTTTACCCTGTCACGGCAGAGCAGGTCGCAGCGCTCGATTATGGCAGGTTTACTGATGATGCGCTTTATAAGGCGATACATCGAGCACCGTGGAATGAGACGGTAGAGATTTGCCGTGGTTTCAAGCTCAAAAAGTTGCACGATAATTTCTTGACAATGGCGTTGCCGGGAGGGTATGATGTTGTGTATTTCGATGCTTTTGCGCCGGAGAAACAGCCTGAGATGTGGTCGCGAGAGGCGTTGCAGCGCGTATATGAGTCAATGTGTCCCGGCGGAGTGCTGTCAACGTATTGCGCCAAAGGAGCGATACGCCGTCTTCTTGCCGAAGTTGGCTTTCGTGTCACCCGCACCCCCGGCCCACCGTCCGGCAAGCGCGAAATCCTCGTGTGCGAGAAGGCGATGTAGGCGCCCGGGCCGTCGCGAGAGAGGTCGGTCTCGTTGCGACCGAAACAGAACAGCTCCGCGATGGCGGGATGTGGCGAGAGAGGCGGCCACGACAAGTCGAGGCCCTACACGGGCGTGGCACGGGGACTAAAGCACGGCGGCGATTTTGCGTATAGATGAGAGTCTTGCGCGAAGGCTTTTGTCGTTCTCAGCAATGTGCATATCATATTGCATCTGTATTTTTAGCAACATGTCAGCCGGAATGTCAAGAGCGGCTTCAAAAAGGAAGGCAGATGTTGTGGTGACGGGACGTTTGCCGTTTAAGATTTCATTTAGCACGGTGTGCGACATGCCAATTTCGGCAGCGAGTTTGCGCTGCGAAATTTTGCGATATTCAATTTCATCCTTGATAACCTCACCAGGATGAGTCGCATAGAATCCATGTTTCTTATCTTCCATGTTGTTAATCATAATGGTTTGACAATTCTAAAATATTGCAGATTGTAATAATCGACTCCGAACCGACTTTGTGGGTTTTAAATTCTATTCGATATTGGTCATTCACTCTGACGGATTCGATGCCTTTTTTATCGCCGGTAAGTGTCTTGTAATTAAGGCTGTTAAGTCTAAATAAATCTTCTGTTTGATTTACAGCTTTTAAAATGTCTATTACGCGTGTGTATTTGCGTATTATTTGAGGCTGAAATCGGTACTTTTTTTCTGAAGTTTTGCCTTCGTAATAAAGTTCAGATAAATATGTTTTATCAAAAGTTACTTCCATAATAATTTATTGCCTGACAAAGGTAATAAAATAATTTATGTTCGCAAAATTTGCGAACATAAATTATTGTGTTGATGTTGCGGTCTACGGCCGCAGGGGCGGATGGCAGTGCTGTAGGGGTATAAAAAAGCCGCCCCGGGGTGGGGCGGCTTTCTGTCAAACTCTATTATTGCTTAGAAATTGTAGCTTTGTAGGGGAGTGTCGAGAGGTCAAGGGTGATCTTGTATGTTCCTGCTTCTGTGGTCTTGATGTTGTCACCACCGGGGGTGAGGTTGTCAAGTGAACCACCGAGGTTGATGTCCCAGTTGTCGTTAGCACGGAACTTCCATTCATCGCCTGCGCCAAGTGTAACTGTACCTGTCCATGTGAGGTAGTCAGCAGATGGTGTAAGGTTCTCTTGTGCACCCCAGCTGTTGAAGCCGCCAATCACGCCGTAAGATGTAATTTGGGTGATTGAGTAAGTGAGGGCTGCAGTGTTTACTTGGCACCAGTAGAGAGCATCAGCGGGTGCTGAGATGTTGCCTGCGCCAGAGTCGGTTGAGAGGATGCCGTCACTTGCGAAGCCGTAGTTGACGTGGTTCCAGTCGGGAGCGTTGGTGAACTTGAAGTCGCCGTTGAGGTGTGCATAGCCTTGGTAGTCGGCATAGTTGGATGTGTAGAGCATTTGAGATGCTAAGTGGCTCCAACCGTTTGAGTTGCCGGGGGTATAGAGGTAATCAACTGCGGAGGTGAATGAGTATGTACCTTCTTCGAGGTTGATTGTGATTAACCATTGGCCGTCTTGTTTGATGCAACCTGCGCCGGGTTCGGTAGCACCGTCATGAGCGATGAGCATTCCTTCGAGGTCTTCGCTACCGTTTTCGGCAACGCCGTATTGGCTGTTAGCACCGCTACCCCAGTCTCCTAATTCGTAAACTGATTGGGGAACGATTTTCCACCACCAACCGGCAGCGGCTTCATCGGCAGAGATGTCTACTTTGAGGGTGAATACGGGGTTGTCGTAACCGCTTTCGCCTGAGTGTTCGAACTTAACAGCGGTAGCTACAGACCAGCCGTTTATAGAACCGAGGAGATAGTAGTTGTCTTCGATAACGAGGCTGCTCGGCATAGGGATGACAGAGATTTTAGTGCCACCGAAGAATACATCGGGACCGCCGATGCGAGCTTTGCTTGTGCCATTGACAGCATAGAGTGCGAGGCGCACGTAGATGTCTTTTTGTTTGGGGCTTTTGCTGACGTTTGCATAGTAAACGTCTTGGAGCGCTTGCGGGTCGGCAACGATTTGACCGTCAACAGTTGTAGCGTCGAGAGTTGCGTAACGGCTGAAGTTTTGGTCGGTGCTGACTTGCCATTCGCCGGCGAGTTCGTAGCCGTCGGGGATGTTTTCGGCAACAACATTGTAGATAGCTACGTTTTTGCTGCTGTCGGCGAGGTCTTTGAGGTCGAAAGCGGAGGCAGATTCGTCAGAAGGCGTGATAGTGATGCCATCGGTGGAGAAGATAGCCTCTTGGGGATTTGATTGTGCGGCGGGATTTGGTTCTTCGTAGTCGTCACACGCGGTAAACCCTAACGCCAACACAGCCATTAATATTAAACTGAATTTTTTCATTTTGAATTTTCCGTTTTAATTAGATGATTGAGTTTTGGAGTAGGGCGAGGCACGAGGCATCGCCCTACGCTAAAACTTAATGGTTTATTCAGCCATGATAGTCACGGTGTAGTTGTTTTCGATGCTCATATCAACGATGATAGTCATCTGACCGCCTTGCCAGTTGGGGAAGCTGAACGAGCCTTTACCTTTGACGAGTGTGTTGCTGAAGATGCCGTCGATAGAGTATTCGATGGGGTTATCGTCTACTTGAGCGCCGTAAGAGTCTGTGTCCCAACCGGTGAGTGCGGTGTAGAAGCGGAACATAGCAGAGCCTGCGGGGATGTCGAATGTGCCTGAGTAAATCTTGCTGCCGATAGCGTCGTTGGCTTCAAATAGACGCCAGTCAGCGTAGTGGGTAGCGTTAGATTCGGACGGGCCTGCCCAGCCTTCGGGAGCACCAACGAGATAGATGTAGCCCGGAGTAGCAACAGCGAGGTAGAATTTCACCTTATTTAGATATACTACGTTGGAAGTGATTTGGCTGCCTTCAACGCCTGAGAGCTCGGCAACTGTGCGGAAGTAAACGCGGTCGGCATCGAGGTCTTGGTAGTTGTCTTCAGTGGTGAAGCCGTAGAGATTGCAGAGGGCGATAGCGAGGTCTGAATCTTTGAGGGTCATACGAGCGACGGTTGGCTCAGTAGGAGTGAGGACTTCATATTTAGCGAAGTCTTCGGTGAGAGAGACTTCAACGGAGTAATTTGTGATTGCAGAGTATCCGTAGTCAGGTTGGCTGCAAGTCAACTCGAAAGTGCCATCTTCGGTCAGTTCAAGATATTGTTCTTGAAGAGCCGGTGTGTTCATGACGAAAGTCGTCGGAGCGTGATACACCGGGTCGGTGTCTTGAGAGCAAGAGCTTACTCCAAGCAAAGCGGCAGCACACGCGAAAAATATATATAATTTTTTCATTTTAAGATCGTCTTAAAGATTAGTAACCGGTGTTCTGTTGATAACCAGCGAGAGTAACGATGCTGCTTGGGAGAGGATAGAGGATGAAAGAAGATGAGAAGTCAGAGCCGTTAGCGACTTTGTTCTTCCAGTTCCAAGTGTAACCTGAAATCCATTTGCCGTAGCGGATAAGGTCAGTACGGCGGCAGTTTTCGGTGTAAAGCTCGCGGCAGCGTTCGTCTTGGAGAGTTTCGTAAGACAACTCAGCGGCGTTCCAAGCAGTGAGGCCTGCGCGTTCACGGATAAGGTTGACATATTTGAGGGCTTCAGATTTGTCACCTGCGCCGTGGAGGATAGCTTCAGCAGCAGAGAGATAGATTTCGGCGAGACGAATTACGGGGTAGTCAATCGGCAATTGGTCAGAAGCGATAGGTGAGTTGTCGATGTCGAGGTTGCCTTGTTCGTCATAAGCGAAGTTGGTAAACTTAACGGCGAGGAAGCCGTTGCTGCCGTAGTGGTCTTGGTCGAGAGCCGGGTTGTCGATGCTGAAGCCGTGAGCGGCGGTGCGCCAGTTAGCGACGCGTTGGTCGTCAGAGTATTCATAGTTTTCGTCCCAATCAAATTTCTCGACGAATTGACGGCGAGCGACCATACATTTCCAGCCGTTAGAAGCATTGTAGTCAGCGAGGCTGAGCTGCCATGAATCATCGGCTTTAGATGCACTGATCCAAGCGTTCACCATGAAAGTGCCGTTTGCATAAGATCTCAAGTTGGGCTCGTTTTGCGGGATGGTCCAGAGGATTTCGTTTACACCGCCTCCGCCGGGGGCATTGCGTTTGTTGCTGTAAGCGAAGAGTTGGTTGTAAGTCTCGCAGAGGCCTGAGCCTTGGAAGCCTTCGCCTTGGTGACGGTCGATGATGGCTTTAGCGTGTTGATAGCATTTAGCCCATTGAGCTGTTCCGGTGTAGACTTCAGCGTTGAGGTAGAATTTAACGAGGATAGCTTCGGCAGCGTCAACGCCGATATATCCGTAAGATGGAGTTGAGGGGTTAGCGCCGTATTCGCTAACGACTTCTTCGAGAGTGTTGGTTACGTTCTCAAAGATTTGAGCGCGTTTGAGCTGAGCGGGCACAGAGCCGATAGCGACGTTTTCGTCAGCATAGGGCACATCGCCGAAGCAGTCAATGAGGTAGAAGTAGCAAGCAGAGCGGAGGGCTTTGCATTGGCGGATGTATTCGTCGGCTTTAGCTTTGAGGCTGTCGTCGAGACCGAAGTAACCGTTGTTGACTGTTTGGATGAAGTCGTTGCAGAGAGCGACGTTAATCATGAGACGTGAGTAAGTACCCATGACAGCGCGGTTGTTGGCGGGGACGATGCCATATTGGAAGTCACCGTAGTCCACGTCGGCAGTAGGGAGCCAGCTTGCTTCATCTGTCGGGATTTCCTCGAGGATGAACATAGCGCGTTGGAAAGTAGACATACCGCCATCGAAACCGCTCACGGAAGCGTTACCGTTAGCGCCGTAAGTAGCGAATTGGAGGTAAACGTCAGCCATAACTTGATCCATATATCCCTCGGGGTCTTGGGAGAATACGGCAGCAGTTGTGGTGTTGGGGTCGGTAGGTAACAAGTCAAGGTCGCCGGTGCAAGAACCCATAGCGAGCGACGTTACCGCCAAACCGCCTGCGATTAATATTTTATTGAAAGTTTTCATATTGAAATTCAGTCATTTAATGTTAGAAAGTTGCAACGAGACCGAGAGTGAAAGTTACAGGGCGAGGATAAACGTTGTTGTCGATACCTGAGTAGACTTCGGGGTCAAGACCTTTGTATTTAGTTATAACGAATGGGTTTTGAACAGCACCAAAGATGCGTAGGCCGAGGTTGTCGTTCAACATATTGTCGAATGTGTAACCGAGTGTGATGTTGTCGCAACGAACGAAGCTTGCGTTTTCAACGAAGTAGTCGCTGAGGGCGAGGTTAGCGTCGGTGGTGGTGAACAAGAACTCGTTGCGGAGCAAGTTGCTCAATTGATATCCAGAAACGGCATCGAGGCGAGTGCGTTCATATTTCGGGCCGTTGTAGACGTAGTTGCCGAAGTTAGCGCGGAGAGTGATACCGAGGTCCCACTTCTTCCAGTTGAATGTGTTGTTCCAGCTAACAGTGAATTTGGGGTCGGGAGAGTGGAACATAATCTTATCGTCTTCGGTAATCTTACCGTCACCGTTTTGGTCAACGTATTGACCGGGGACGGGGTCGCCATTAGCATCGTAAACTTGTTGGTAAACGAGGTAAGTGTAAGCGGGCTCGCCAACGAGGTGGTATTGGAGACCGCCGCCTGTACCGGATGGGATGTCACGAGCTTGGATTTGAGAAGTCTCAGCATCGCCGGTGAGGGCAGTAATCTTGTTGCGGTTCCAAGCGACGTTAACGCCAGTAGACCAAGTGAAGTCGCGAGTAACGATGGGTTTAGCACCGATAGTAACTTCGACGCCGACGTTGCGCAATGAACCGATGTTGCGGGTCATATAGTTAGATGTGTTGATACCTGCAACGGGAGTGTAAGCTAACAAGTCTTTGGTGTTGCGGAGATACCAATCGAGGGCGGCGGTGAAGCGGTTGTTCATGAAAGCGAGGTCGAGTCCGACGTTCCATGTTGTTGTTTCTTCCCATTTGATGTTAGAGTCGTAGGGCTGAGGATAGAGAGGGTTAATCCATTGACCGTTAACATTGATGTATTGGAAGCCTTGAGAGGTAGAAGATGTGTAAGTAGCCATGTAAGGGAAGTAGCCACCGACATCTTGTTGACCAGTAACACCCCAGCCGAGACGGAGCTTAGCGTCGTTCAACCAGCTTTGAGTGTCTTCCATGAAGCCCATGTTGCTAATCTTCCAACCAAGGGCGAGTGATGGGAAGAGGCCCCAACGAGTGTCCTTAGAGAAGCGTGAGGTTGCATCGTCACGAAGAGTGAAGGTCAACAGGTAAGTGTCGTCGAGGATGTAGTTCAAACGACCGAAGAATGATACGAGTTGCAAGGGGTTAGCCCATTTGTACTCGGGAGCATTGTTGACAGCTTGACCCACGAGGCTTTCGCTTGAAGAGTCAGTGTTGAGTGTGAATGAGCCGTTGTTGTAGGGGATGTAACCGCCTTCGGTAACGTAGCCCGGAGTGTTAACATAAGTTTGGCTGCGGCCGTGGTAGTCGAAGTGTTGCCAAGAGTAACCGAGCATAACGTCGAAGTTAGACTTGATAGCGTCAACTTGTTTTTTGTAGTTGGCATAGAAGTCTAACAATGTGTTGCGTTGGAGTTCATACCATTCATAGTAAGTACCTGCACCTGCAGCGCCGAAGGTGGTAAGACCTGAGTTGCGCCAAGCCATGATAGAGTTATCAGCTGTTGTTGTAGAAGATGTGTTCTTAGAAACTTGATAACCGAGGTTAAGGTTGAAGTGCAAGTCGGGGAGGAAGTGGAGGGCGTAGTCAATCTGCAAGTTACCGTTAGATTGGTAAACTTCGCCGGTATTATTTTTGTCGAGAAGCAGTTGCAAGGGGTTCTGAGAAGCATTGAGCTCTGGAGTGCCATTACCTGTTAAGATATTGGTGAAACCGTTGTACATAGTCTTGCCGGTGGAGCCAGATGTGCTGTATTGAGTGTAAACGGGAAGAGTTGGGTTGAAGGCGGTAGCGCCACCGATAGCGCCGGTGTCAGCCTCGCGGCTCTTGATGTAAGTGCCGTTTACGTTAGCATTGACTTGGAGTAATCCGTTGAAGAATTTTGGTGAGAGGTTGATGCCTACGTTAGTACGTTTCATGCCTGAGGTGCGCAAGATACCTTGGTTGTCTGTGTAAGAAGCAGATACGCGGTAAGGGAGGACACCGAGAGAGCCGCCAACGCCTAAGCTGTAGTCATGAGAGAAAGAAGTGCGGAGGACTTCGTCTTGCCAGTCGGTAGAAGAGTCGCCTAACATAGCGATAGCAGCGTCAGTGCCAACTCTTTCGCGGACTACTTTAGCGAACTCGGTTGCATCCATTACGTCAAGAGTCTTGCGGGCAGTGTTTACGTGCCAGTTAGCAGAGAAGTTGACTTGTGGACGACCTGATTTACCTTTTTTGGTAGTGATGATGATGACACCGTTAGATGCACGAGAACCGTAGATTGCGGTAGCAGAAGCATCCTTCAAGATTGTCATTGATTCGATAGATGCGGGGTTGAGCATTGTCAATGCGTTAGTACCGCCGGCGTTAGATTGGTTGGTCATGGGGACACCGTCGATGACGATTAACGGGTCATTTGAAGCAGAGAGTGATGAGCCACCACGGATGCGGATTGTAGCGCCGCCGGTAGGATTACCACCATCGCTTGTAACAACGACACCGGGGCTTGCGCCTACGAGGAGGTCTTGGGTAGAAGTAGCGATACCGGCTTCAATGTCGTCGGGTTTGATGACAGCGACCGAACCGGTAGCATCAGATTTCTTCACAGCGCCATAACCAACGACAACGAGTTCGTTAAGGGTTTTGGTGTCAGTGACGAGGTGAACTTCGATTTTGGTGCGACCTTGAACGGGAATCGTCTGAGTGTCGTATCCGATGTAAGAAACGACGAGGACGGCATTAGGAGCCACCTCGAGGCGGAAATTACCGTCAATGTCAGTGGCAGCACCAACATTAGTTAGGCCCTGCACCATGACGCTTGCGCCAATGGCAGGCTCACCGTCGGCTTCGTAAACCGTACCGGTCACGGTGATTTTTTGCGCTAAAGCAGGGAAAGAGAGGACTAAAACCATAACGATGGCAAGCCAAGCTTTCCGATTCATTTGTAAACAAATGTTCTTCATGCAATTTTGTTTTTAAGTTTAAAGTTGTACATATTATAGTTTATCTCATTTATTCTGAAGGTTTTTGGAGTGGTACAACAAATCAGCGCACGGCAGAGAAGGGGTACTGTCGCGGCGCGTTCATAACGCAAACTGTGAATATTGAGGGTATCAGATTCACGATTTAATTAAAAAGTAAAGTTTTTAGCAGTTTCGCTAAGTATGTTATAATCACTACAAATGGTTTCTTAAAGATGAAATGCAGCCTTCATGAGGTCAGTGACATTTCAACAGCAAAATAAGTAAATATTTTTGGCTTAAATAAATATT
Source organism: uncultured Bacteroides sp. (assembly GCA_964469875.1). GTDB lineage: Bacteria > Bacteroidota > Bacteroidia > Bacteroidales > Muribaculaceae > CAG-873. The sequence continues at coordinate 11,610 of CAYYAA010000007.1, read as the reverse complement.
TTGTCACATAAAAACGTGCAATTTGCTATTTTTAACTGTTGTTAACATGGTGGCTCGCTGTGTGAAAGACGTTAAGCCCGGCGTGTTTGGTGGGGTGATTTGTTTTTTTTTATTAAATCTGTTGGTAGGGATATGGGATTTTTGTAACTTCGCGAAAACTAATTGTAAAACTTACGATATGATAGAAATCCGCAATATAGTAAAGCAGTTCGGGTCTTTGGAGGTGCTAAGAGGCATCGACTTGGATATCGCGCGTGGCGGAGTGACGTCTATCGTTGGGCCGAGCGGAGCGGGTAAGACTACACTGTTGCAGATAATAGGCTCGTTGTCGCGACCCACGCAGGGGACAGTGAGCTATGATGGCACGGATATATTCAGCCTCGGCGACACGGCGTTGTCGCGTTTCCGCAATAAGAATATTGGCTTTGTCTTCCAGTTTCACCAGTTGCTGCCAGAGTTTTCGATGCTTGAGAATGTGGCAATGCCGGCGTTGATAGCCGGAGACAGCCGGCGCAAGGCGTTTGAGAAGGCGGCGAAGTTGATAGACTATATGGGTCTGTCACATCGTGCGGAGCATAGGCCGACCGAGTTGTCGGGGGGCGAGTGTCAGCGTGCGGCAGTGGCTCGAGCGCTGATAAATGACCCTCGTATCATCCTCGCCGATGAGCCGACCGGCAGTCTTGACTCGCATAATAGGGCGGAACTTCACCGACTGTTTTTTGATATACGTCGAGACTTGGGCGCGACATTTGTTATCGTGACACATGACGAGAATCTTGCTGCCGACTGTGACAGCGTTATCAAAATGGAGGACGGCCACATTAATGAAATTATCACCAACACAAACTGCACTGACGAAGCCGAAGAAATATCTCCCGAAGTCTGTTGTGAATGATTATTTTTGTACCGTCAACTAAATTGGCACGATATTTGACGGTATGTTTTATACATAAGAATACTTAACCACATTATATGTAAACCATAAAAGCTTACTAAAAATGGAAAATCAAAAGAAGAATGAGCTCAAAATCGAGCTTAGCCCGGAAGTGGCAAACGGTCACTACAGCAACCTTACAGTAATCTCACACTCTGCAAACGAATTTTATCTTGACTTTATCAGCGTAGCACCCAATATGCCCCAAGCAAAAGTTCAAAGCCGTATCATCATGACCCCTGAGAACGCAAAGAACTTGCTCATGGCGTTGAGTGAAAACGTAAACAAATACGAAGGTACATTCGGTCAAATCCAACGTAAGATGCCTAAGAACCAAGGTGGTAACGGCAACAACGGTGGCGACCTTCCCAACCCCTTCATGGCGTAAGGAAAGAGTTGACTTTATAACTCCAGAGCTATGAAACCCAACGAATTGTCTATATATAACTCACTGACACGTCAGAAGGAGTGGTTTAAGCCGCTGCATGAAGGGCGTGTCGGCATGTATGTTTGCGGCCCCACTGTGTATGGTGACGGTCACCTTGGTCATGCTCGTCCTGCGATAACATTTGATATTGTGTTGCGCTATCTGACACATCTTGGCTACAAGGTGCGATATGTACGTAATATTACAGATGTCGGTCACTTGGAGCATGATGCAGATGACGGTGAGGATAAGATAGCAAAGAAGGCGCGATTGGAGCAACTTGAGCCGATGGAGGTTGTGCAATATTATCTCAACCGCTATCACAAGGCTATGGATGCGCTAAACGTGTTGCCGCCGTCTATCGAGCCTCATGCGTCAGGTCATATCATCGAGCAAATCGAATATATCAAGAAGATACTTGACTCAGGTTATGCGTATGTCAGCGAGGGTTCGGTCTATTTTGATGTGCCGAAGTTTAATCGCGAACATGGTTACGGACGTTTGTCGGGCAGAAATATCGACGAGTTACTTGCAACGACTCGCGAGCTTGACGGACAGAGTGAGAAGCATAACCCGGCAGACTTTGCGCTATGGAAGAAGGCAGCGCCAGAGCATATCATGCACTGGCCGTCACCGTGGAGCGAAGGTTTCCCCGGCTGGCACCTTGAATGTTCGACAATGAGCGAGAAATATCTCGGCACGCCGTTTGATATTCACGGAGGAGGCATGGACCTCAAGTTCCCTCACCATGAATGTGAAATTGCGCAGTCTGTAGCTCACAACGGCAAGGATAGTGTCCGCTATTGGATGCATAATAATATGATTACCATCAATGGTAAGAAGATGGGCAAGTCATTAGGCAACTTTATCACTCTCGATGAATTTTTCACCGGCAGTCATGAGTTGTTGACACAAGCCTACTCGCCGATGACAATCAGATTCTTCATCTTGCAAGCGCACTATCGCGGCACGCTTGACTTCAGCAATGAGGCACTTCAAGCGGCAGAGAAGGCGCTCGGACGTATGCTCGACGGTTATCGTCGTTTGCAAGAGCTCACCGCGTCGGCTGCGACCACAGCGACAGGCATTGATGATCTCGAGAAGCGTTGTTATGAGGCTATGGACGATGACTTTAATACACCTATCGTTATCGCTGTGCTCTTTGATGCTTGTCGTATCATTAATCAGATAAAAGATGGCAAGGCGACAGCTACGGCTGAAGATATTGCCAAATTGCATCATGTGATGGATACGTTCCTCGTTGAGATACTCGGTATCCGCACAGAGATAGGCGAGGGCGCAGGCGTATCAGCTGAAGCTATGAAGCCTTTTGAAGGCGCTGTTGAGTTGCTGCTGCAAATGCGCAGTGAAGCAAAGAAAAACAAAGACTGGACCACATCAGACTTGATACGTGACCGCTTGGCAGCACTTGGCTTTGATGTCAAAGACACCAAAGACGGCTGGGAATGGAGCGTTAAGAAGTAAGATGTAGCTCAATACTTATCGTTAAAAGATTGAATGTGAGGTTATACCGTTCTCGGTGTGACCTCGCATTTTGATTAACTGAAATTGGAAGTATGGAAACCGGAAAGTTAGAGAAGAAAGAGCCGTCGGCGCTGCCCGGACATCTTGCGATGCTAATAGCGGCGATGTTGTGGGGCGGCATGAGCCCGTTGGCAAAGGATATAATGATGACGGGAAATGTGTCACCTATCGCATTGTCGTCGGTGCGAGTGCTTGGTGGCGCGTTGATATTCGGATTGGCGTGTTTGTTGCCTCGCCATATCACGGGCAACGAGAGCATCCGCAAGGAAGACCGATGGAAGATTGTAGTAGCCGGATTGGTTATGGTTGCTATCAACCAAGGACTCTATATCATCGGCGTAGGCTATACGACACCGGTAGATGCCGCGGTAATGACAACGCTCACGCCTGTCATTACGCTGATATTGTCAGCGATATTTATAGCCATGCCATTGTCGTGGATGAAGGTTATGGGTGTCGTGTTCGGTCTGTCGGGCGCGTTGTTGCTGACTTATGCCGGAGCGCAGTCAGACGTTGAGCCGGGTGACAGTCCTGTTTTGGGAAATATGTTATGCCTTGCCGCACAATTTTGCGCTGCGTCATACTTTGTTTTCTTCCGTAAACTAATTACGCGCTACAGCTCGTTTGCGTTGATGAGCAGGATGTTTTTTGTGTCGGCAATTTGCTATGTCCCGTTCACAACGCCGTGGCTGCTTGATGTAGATTGGACGGCAGTAACAGTGGTGACATGGAGCGAATTGGCATATATTATCGTTGGCGCAACCTTTGTGAGCTATATGCTTGTGCCATTGGCACAGAAGCGCCTGAAGCCGACCACCGTGTCGATGTACAGCTATATGCAACCCGTTACGGCTGCAGCCTTGGCGGCAGTTATGGGCGTGGCGACATTTGGTGTAGATAAGGCGTTGGCTACGGTGTTAATCTTTGGCGGTGTCGCTATGGTGGCATGTTCACGCGGCCCGCGAACAGTTACTCCCGACTAAATATTTGTGTGAATTATGACAGTAGAAGATTTTCAGGCGTTGATAATGAGCAATTTGCCCTATGAGGCAAACAGTCAGCAGGCGCAAGTCATCGGAGCGTTGGCACGCTTCTGCTCGCCGGCGGCGCCATTAGAGGCAGTGTTCGTGCTTAACGGCTATGCCGGCACGGGCAAGACTTCGCTAACCGGCGCGTTGGTTAAGGCACTGCAGGCGGTCAATATCCAGACGATACTGCTTGCGCCCACGGGACGCGCTGCGAAGGTGTTTGGCGCTTATGCCGGACGCACAGCTTACACTATCCACCGAAAAATCTACCGTCATAATCTCAGCGGTGCAAATACGTCGTACACCGAGGGTATGGTGCAGCAGAATAATAACCGCAATACAATCTTTATCGTTGATGAGGCATCAATGATAGGCGAGGGCAATGAACGTGGTGGCAATGTTCTCGAAGACCTAATACAATATGTCTACACGGGCGACAACTGCCGACTTATATTGCTTGGCGACACCGCCCAATTGCCGCCCGTAGGGGCAAATGAATCGCCTGCGATGAATCGCGATGTGCTGCGCAGCTTCGGATTGAGAGTGACACGTGCCACACTGACCGAGACCGCTCGCCAGAGCCGCGATTCGGGCATACTCTTTAATGCTACCAACCTGCGCCGCGCGATGTCTGCGGGAGATGCAGCCGTCGTGCCCCACTTGCAGACGACGGGTTTTAGCGATGTTATGGCGGTAAGTGGCGAAGACCTTCCGGAGTATATCGACCAAGCCTATCGTCGCGATGGTATAGACGAGACTATTGTCATAACGCGCAGCAACCGCACTGCCGTGGATTTTAATCGTGCGATACGTCAGCAGGTGCTTTATCTCGAAGAAGAACTTAGCCGCGGCGAGCTGCTTATTGTGGCAAAGAATGATTATTATTGGTGCCGCAAGGTCAAAGGCTTGGAGTTTATTGCCAACGGCGATATTGTCAGCATCAGTCACGTCTATGGCACAGAAGCGAAATATGGCTTCCGCTTTGCCGATGTCCGTTTATCGCTTCTTGACAGAGATATTGAGTTTGATGCAAAACTAATGTTGGAGACACTTCACACAGATGTTGCTCACTTGACTCAAGAACGCTCAGACCGACTTTACTATTCAATTTTAAATGATTCCGACTTGTTCAGCGCGGATATGCCCTATGATTTACGTGCGCGACAACTGCGCGACAATCCACACTGGAATGCGCTAAATGTCAAATATGCCTATGCTGTTACTTGCCATAAGTCGCAAGGCGGACAGTGGCGCAATGTCTTTATAGACCTCAGTTATATCCCGGCGGAGGCGCTTGGCCATGAATTTTATCGTTGGCTTTATACCGCTGTCACCCGAGCACGTCAGCACCTCTATCTCATTGCTCCGCCAACTGCATTGTTACAATAGTTACAGAAAAATCCACAAATCATTGGATAAAAGTGCCACAATTCATGGAATAAAAATGCCACAAATCTTGGGATTTAGAAAAATACTTTATATATTTGCGCTGAAAATCTGATATATACGCAAAAATATGAAGTATCTACCTCGCATAGCTGACATCATCTTAAACAAGAAGCTGCAATCGAAAGGTGCAGTCTTGATAGAAGGGCCAAAATGGTGTGGCAAGACCTCGACTGCCATGCAGTCATCGCGCAGTGTCCTCAATCTCTCAGATATGAATACATTTGAGCAAGCTCGTGATATGGCACTTATTAATGCCCGGGAGCTACTTGTTGGAGATGTGCCGCGACTGATTGACGAGTGGCAAGAGATACCGCGTTTGTGGGATGTGATACGAAATGAAGTCGATGCACGTCAGGCTATGGGGCAATTTATCCTCACCGGCTCGGCTGTGCCCGCAGATAGGACTGAGATATTACATTCAGGCACCGGGCGCTATTCGCTATTGACTATGCGCACTATGTCCTTGTGGGAATCCGGCGAGAGCAATGGTCAGATACAGCTCAGTGATTTGTTTGCCGGCAAGACGGATATGGTAGGCACGAATAAGTTGGATTTGAATGATATAGCGCGATTGATATGTCGAGGTGGATGGCCTTTGGCGGCACTTCTTGACGGCGATGCTGCAATGGCACAGGCTGTTGATTATTATGATGCAGTAATAAATTTTGACATAGGGCGAGCCGATCGCTCACGCCGTTCACCACAAACAGCAGCGCGATTGTTGCGCTCGTATGCACGTCACGTTGGGTTGCAGTCACCGGTGACAACAATACGTGATGATATGAGCAGCGGAGATAAGAGTCTTGATGTTAGTACGGTAAACTCGTACTTATCCGCTATGGCGCGTATATTTGTCATTGAAGAAATGCCGGCATGGAATCCGAATTTGCGTTCGCGCACAGCCATACGCACAACAGAAACGCGCTACTTCTCAGACCCGTCAATTGGATGTGCCGCATTGGGCATTGGTCCCGGTGATTTGATTTCTGATTTGAAGGCAATGGGCATGATGTTTGAGTGTATGTGCGTAAGAGATTTGCGTGTGTATGCGTCGGCATTAGACGGCAATGTCTATCACTATCGAGACGGTAATGGCTTGGAGTGTGATAGCGTTATACACTTGCGTAACGGCAAATATGGTCTGATAGAAGTTAAGCTCGGAGGTGAGAGATTGATAGATGAAGGTTCAAAGTCGCTGCAAAAACTTGCGTCAAAGATTGACACCGAGAAGATGTCGGCGCCGGCTTTTTTGATGGTCTTAACGGCGGTCGGGAGTTATGCTTATCGTCGTAAAGATGGCGTTTGGGTTGTGCCTATCGGTTGCTTGAAATTTTAGACGACAAGGACTTAGAGGAAAACTTAACACCGTTGCCGCTATGTTATAAAAAAGGCTGCGCCTTGTGGGACGCAGCCTTTTGAGTGTTATGTGCTGACTGGATTACCAATCGCAGTCTACAAATTTGAATTGACCTTTGCCGACAACTTCAAAGTGAGCAACATGTGCTGTTGTAACTGAACCGTCGTAAGCAGAGAAGTTGATGGTGAAAGTTACGGTGAGACCTTCAACGGGAGTAGCATCGGGATGGAGAGTAGCTAATGCGCCGGGCATTACCTCTTCGCAGAAGCGTTTCTTCATCAATGCTACGATTTCGTCATTGGTGAGGCCTTCGTAGCCGGCAGCGTATTGTTCGCGAGCTTTTGCGGCACGGAGGTCTAAGTTGCCTTGGTATGCTGAAGTGCCGCTATAGTATTCGTTGTTGCCGTAGCTTGTAACGTAGCCCATACCTGACTTGATGCCGGTAGAACCGCAAACGGGAACATCGACGTTGTCGTAAACCCATTGTACGCAAGCCTGGAAGTACTTGGTAGACATTTCTTGGTTTCTGCCTGCGGGGAGGGTGATTGTAACGTCGGGGTTGTAAATCCAAGTGCCGTCTAATTTGACGAATTGAGCAGTTTCTTGCTCTACGCCGTTGTTAAGTACCCACTCAGAGCCGTCATAAACATATTGGTCGCAGGTGTATGAGGTAGATGAACCGTTGTAGTATTTGTAAGCAACGAATTTGGCATCATCAGCTGCGGCATAAGGATATTTCTGCTTCAAGAAGATGGGAAGGTATTTTGCGGGCAATGTGCCTGAGAGGTTGCTGTAAGATTGACCCATAGCGGTGTAGTCGTCATTGTCGAGAGCGACAACAGAAGTAGCTTCAGCCCAAGTTGTGCCGTTGAAGTAGTAAACGGTGTTGACGTTAGATGAAGGAACTGTTGCCACGTGGCGCGGAGCTGATGCACTTGCCGTTGTGATGTCGGTGACGATTACGTTGAAGTATTTGCTTGACGAAACAGCGGCGAAGTATCCGGTGTAGGTTTGGGTTGCACCATCGACAGCCTTTGCCTTAATTTCGTCGGTTGCATAATAGATGCTACCTTGCACGCCGCCGGTGTTAGTGCCCATGTCGATGTTGTAGTAGTTGCCACTAACGGTGGTTTTACCGGTGAATTGCACGTATTCACAAATTTCGTCTGAAGTGCGGGCAACGGCTTCAATCATCATTGCGAGGTCATACTTTGTCGGGGTGGGGTAGGTGTATGCTTGTTCGCCGACCTTAGTGAAAGTGGCAGAGCTTGGGATTTGGAGAGCTGTGCCATAAGAGCTGATAGTAGCGTTTTCGACTTTGATTTGGTCGCCGACTTTGAAGTCGGTTGCAGCGCCGAGGTAAGCGAGCATAGAGCCGGAATTGTCGGTGAGGACAAAGCCGCGGGCGCAGACAGCGGTAACAACGCCGTTGATGTCGTAGGTGCTACCTTTTTCAACGCTACCGATTACGTTAGAGAGCTCAAAAGCTGGAGTTTCGGGCTCGGTGGGAGTAGTAGCATTGAACACGGGGTCTGTTGTCGATGTGTTGTAGTTCACGATAACATATTGACCCTCTTTGGCATTTGGATATTCGCCTTTGAGGATGCCGGGGATGCTCTTAGCAGCGGTGTGAGAAGGTGCGAAAGACTCGGTGTAGTTTTCATCACTTTCCCAGACGCTCATATAGTCGTCAGTGTTAACGGTGTAGACTTCAGCGGCAGCGACAGCCTTCACTTCGTCTGGAAGAGCGGCAGCGATGTTGTAAGTTACCTTGATAGAAGAGCCGTTAGAGAGGGCGAAGTAAGGGAAACTTGAGTCACTGAGGAGAGCGGGGATATAGTCGCTCGGATTTATTTCGTCGTTGAAATAGTGTTGAGTACCGACGAGTTTGAGAGCTGCGAGGTGGTCGTCACCTGCTAAAGCGGTGTTCGTAGAGTTTGCAGCCAAAGTCGCATAGTCAGAGTTTGTCAGAGTGTACTCGATGCTCTGTACATCTGTAATGGCAGGCTCTTCAAAGCCGTCGAGCTTGTCATTCCAGCTATTTTCATCGCATGAGGCTAATGAGCTAACCGCAGCAGCGATAATTAATGATTTAAATATATACTGTTTCATTTTTGTTATAGTCTCTTTTTAACGATTAGAATGCAACTTTAAGTCTCAAAGAGTATGTACGACCGAATGAGTAGAAAATGCGGTAAGCATCTTGCCAAGTTCCATCAGAAGAAGTCGATGTGTAAGCGTCTTTGATGTAGTTGTAGTCAAACAAGTTGAAAACGTTACCATAAAGAGTAGCTTTGCAACCGCCGAGGTCGAAGCGATAGCTTGCCGAGAGGTCGAGCTGTTGAGCCCAAGGAATTTCCCACGGGTCTTTGACGTTGATTTCACCGTTAGCTGTGTAGCTTGAAGATGAAATTGTATAGTCAGAGTAGTTGCGAGCACTTACAGTCCAGTCAGCGCCGATGCGGAAGCCGTTGAAAGGTTTGAAGTTCAAGCCGATAGCGCCTGTTGTTTGAGCAGAGCCGCCGACTTTAACGCCTTTTTGGTTTAACTTAGCCCAAGCGTGGTCTTCAGCGAGGACACCTGAAGCGACAGTACCTGTGAGGTCAGCCAAAGGTTGACCTTGGTCGTTGTAGAAGTAACCTGTAGCGTTAGAGTCCCAAATCCAGTCACCCCAAGAGAACATACCGTCAACGTCCATCCACGGAGTTACGATATATTTGAAGTTAAGTTCGGCACCCATGTGGCGAGCGTTAACGCCTTCCATGTTCATGTAGTAGCGTTCACCGGCGTGTACGCCTGAAGAGATTTCGCCGCCGCGAGTAGAAGTTTTGTCCATCCACTCAGTGTAGTAACCGTTGACGGTAGCGGTGAAAGCGGGAGAGTGGTAGCTGTAACCAACTTCGGCAGAAGCAATCTTCTCGTTTTTAGCGTTGGGGTTTGTTGCGTTGCTTGTAGTAGCTTGCAAGAAAGCGCCGCCGGAGAAGAATGGAGCGCGGCTGATGTAGCCGGCGTTGAAGAATACGTTGTTGTTGCGGTCGATGTTATAGTTAGCACCACCTTTGATAGTACCACCGATGAAAGACACCATGTCAGATTTAGCGTGAGCGTCGTCATAATAGAAGTGGTCGATACGGTAGTAGCCGGTGTTGTTCAAAGAGCCGGCGAGGATAGCGGTCAACTTGTTGCCGAGGGCTTTGTATTCAGCTTGAGCGTAAATGCCTTCTTGGTGAACGTGGCCGTTGTAGTTGCGGTAAACGATATCACCTACGCCGAGTTTCTCGTATTTCCAGTTGGGGTCTGCCGCAGCAGCGTTGTTTGCAGCCTTAACATTCTTACGGCTTGAGTCGTCCATATAGTAAGCACCGTCGTAGAGGTCGATAATCTTGTTGTTGTGGTGACCTACATAGTAGCGAACATCAACACCACCGGTGAATGTCAATTTGTTGTCCATCATCTTGCGTTGGTAGGTAGAGATAAGACCATACCACTCGTGGGTGTTGTTAGACATACTCATAACCATATTAGAACCGGTAGTAGAGCTTGCGTTCATGTCTTGGATAGCGGCGTAGTCAAAAGTGCCGTCAGCGGCGCGGAAAGTGGTGTTCAACACGCCGTCAGATGCGCCATACCATGAAGAGTAGCTGATAGAGTTGCCGTTCCATGTAGTAGAGCGACCTTGACCTGAGTAACCGCCACCGCTTGAGAGTGAAACGTAGAGAGCTGTAGACAAAGATGAGAGGTCATCAATCTGCCAGATATGGTTAAGAGAGATGATAGGTTTGTGATATTTGTTGACAGTAGATGAACGTACTTGACCATTTTTGTCGTAACCGAAAGTTGGGTTGTATTTGTACATGCTTTCGCCGTTCATATATTGTTTAGCTTCTTGCCAACCTTCGACAGAGAGACCGTCTTGGGAGCTACGTTTGCCGTGAGTTTGCGGAGCACCGAAAGCAGTCAATGACAATTGGTGGCTTTCGTTGATGCGCTTAGAGATGTTGAGGAAGTAGTTGTAAGCGTCATAGTTTGTGCCTTGGATATAACCGTCAGCCCATTTGCGGCTGCCGAGTAAAGTAACAGCCCAACCATTCTTCATGAGACCTGTAGAGACAGTCATTCCGACAGAGTTAAGGCCGTCGTTGCCCATGCCATACCAGATGCTACCGCCTTTGTTTGCGTCCAGAGATTTAGTGGTGATGTTGATAGTACCACCGACAGAAGGAGAAGAAACGATAGCAGCGCCGAGGCCGCGTTGAGTCTGCATAGAAGTGGTGACGTCGCTAAGACCTGCGAAGTTAGACCAGTAAATGCCGCCCCATTCCATATCGTTCATAGGGATACCATTAATGATAACGGCAACATTGGCAGCTTGGAAACCGCGCATGTTGATTTTAGCATCACCATAACCACCGCCGTCAGGAGTAGCCCAAACGCCCGGTGTAGTCTTTAAGACTTCAGGGAACTCTTGGTTACCTAACTTAACCTCGATAGTCGCAGCATCGACGTGAGAGAGAGCGACAGGTGTTGTGCGTGTACGAGCCAAAGACTGAGTAACGACAACGTCTTGCAACATTTTTACACTGGGTTGCAACTTGATTTCACCCATATCAGCTTTAGCGTCGAGGGTGAGAGTTTCAAAACCGATAGATTTAATCTCTAAAGATTTTGCAGACCCCGGTACATTTAATTTAAACGCACCGTCAATATCGGTCACTGCGCCGGTTTTAGTTCCGGGGACAGTAACACTTGCGCCGATGATAGGTTCGCCCTCTTCATCAACGACAATGCCCTTGCATACGTCATTAGCAGCGTAAACTGATACTGACATCAATGCAAAGGCAGCGATTAAGAGAAATAGTCTTCTCATATA